>JAJFUE010000060.1 GCA_021372575.1 bacterium
GGGCTACATGACGAAGCCGCACGGGGCGGCGCCGCACAGCATCGGCGCGATCGCCTACACGCACGGGGCGGCGGTGCCCGCGATTTCGTCGCGGATCCCGTCGAGCAAGCTCGGGATGATCGCGTTCGACTTCAACGCGCACGGCCACGAGGACGGGATGAAGCCGGAATACTACAAAAATCTGAGCGACACGAAACTGAAGCAGTATTGGCTGCAGGGCTGGGAGAGCCGCGACACGTGCTACTTCCTCGGGATGTTCAAGCGCCTCATGCGGGCGATCGACTTCCTGACGCGGCAGCCGGAGTGGGACGGCAAGGTGCTGGTCGTGTATGGCGGCAGCCAGGGCGGGGCGCAGGCGATCGCGGCCGCCGGGCTCGATTCGCGCGTCAGCTGCATCGTCGCCGGAATCCCGGCCATGTGCGACCTGTCCGGCTGGGCGGCGCGCCGCATCGACGGCTGGCCGCACGCGATCAAGATCGACCGCAACTGGATGCCGGTGAATCCCAGGATCGCCGCGACGGTTCCGTATTATGATAACGATTACTTCGCGCGGCGGGTCAAGTGTGACGCGCTGTTCACGACGGGGCTGGTCGATCTCACGTGCCACCCGTGCTCGGTGATGGCGGCCTACAATTCGCTCGGCTCGGAGCGCAAGGAATTGCTGACATTCCCCAAATACGCGCACGTGTTCGGCGGCGATGCCCCCTCGCAAAGCAAGTCCGAGCAGTTTGTGAGGGAGAGCGCGGCGCGTGTAAGGGGTGAAACAAAATTGAATGAGCAATGAGTAATCAGCGATAAGCAATAAAAGAAGGCCGATCAAATCGACCGGCCTTCTTTCATCATTCATCTTTCATCATTCATCATTTGTTTACACGCCGCTAAAGGCGGAGAAGCCGCCGTCGATCGGGAGGACGATGCCGGTGACGAACGAACTGGCGTCGCTGGCGAGCCAGACCAAGGCGCCGATCAGGTCGTCGGGCTCGCCGAAGTGGCCGACGGGGGTGTGGTCGATGATCGTGTTGCCGCGGGCCGAGAGGCTGCCGTCGGCGTTGGTGAGGAGCGCGCGGTTCTGGTTGGTGAGGAAGAAGCCCGGGGCGATGGCGTTGACACGGACCTTGCTTTTGGCGTCGCGGGCGAGATAGACGGCGAGCCATTGGGTAAAGTTGCTGACGGCGGCCTTGGCGGCGCTGTAGCCGGCGATGCGGGTGAGCGGGCGCAGGGCGTTCATCGAGCTGACGTTGATGATCGTCGTCGGCGAGTCGCGCTTGGCCATGCGCTCGCCGATGACCTGCGCCGGCAGCATCGCGCCGGCGAACAGGTTGAGATCGACGACGCGCTTGAGGGCCGCCTCGTCGAGCTGGAAGAAGGTCTTGTCGGCCTGGACCGTGGCCGCCGGCATGTTGCCGCCGACGGCGCTGACGAGGATGTCGATGGGGCCCAATTTGGATTCGGTGGCGTCGGCGCAGGCGCGGATCGAGTCGGCCTTGGTGGCATCGACCTGGATGCCGATCGCTTCGATGCCGAGCGGTTTCAGACTTTCGGCCGCTTCAAGCGCCGCCTTTTCCGAGTAATCGGCGATCGCCACGCGCGCGCCGGCAAAGCCGAGTCCGCGCGCCATCGAGGCGCCCAGGACTCCGCCGCCGCCCAGCACGAGCGCGATTTTACCTTCAAGGCTGAAGGTTTTGTTGAACTGCTCACGATTCGAGATTTCCATCACTGTTCCCTTATTTGGATTTGGGTAAATCAAACTTGAAGTAACGCGCGGCATTGTCGAAGCAGATGTCAGACACCATTGCGCCGACCTGTTCCATGTCCGGCGGCAGCAGGCCCGACTCCATTTCCGCGCCGAGCAGGTTGCACAGGATGCGCCGGAAATATTCGTGGCGCACGAACGAGGTGAAGCTGCGCGAGTCGGTCAGCATGCCGACGAAGCGGCTGAGCAGGCCCATCGCCGACAGCGTGTTGAGCTGATCCTCGATGCCGCCCTTGTGGTCGAGGAACCACCACGCCGGGCCCCATTGGATTTTGCCGGGCTCGGTGCCGTCCTGGAAGTTGCCGATCATGGCGGCGATCATCGCGTTGTCGCGCGGGTTGAGGTTGAAGAAGATCGTGCGCGCGAGCTTGTTTTCGGAATCGAGGCGGTCGAGGAACCGGGCCAGCGGCCGGGCAAAGTTGGCGTCGCCGATGGAGTCGAATCCGGCGTCAGGCCCGAGCAGCCGGAACATGCGCGAGTTGTTGTTGCGGATCGGGCCGAGGTGGAACTGCTGCGTCCAGCCGCGCGCGTGGTTCATTTCGGCGAACTCGCGCAGCAGGGCCGACTTGAGGGCGATGGCCTCCATGCCGCGCAGCGCGGCGCCGGTGCGCAGCCGCGCGAAGATGCGGTGCGTTTCGGGCTTCGTCGTTTCGTCCGCATAGACGGACTCGAGTCCATGGTCGGACATCCGGCAGCCGTGCTTGTGGAAGTATTCGTGGCGGCGGTTGAGCGCCTCGAGGAGGTCGTCATAGCCGATGATATCGACGCCGGCGGCTTCGCCGAGCTTGTTCAGGTAGCGGTTGTAATCGGAAGTCGATTCGATCGCGAGCGCGCGGTCGGGGCGGAACGTCGGGCAGACGCGGATGGGGAAGCTGCTGTCGGCCGCGATTTTCTGGTGGTATTGCAGGTTGTCACTGGGGTCGTCGGTCGTGCAGACGAGGACGACGTTGCTCTGCTTGAGCAGCCCGCGGCAGCTCATCGATGGGTCGGCGAGCTTTTCGGCGCACCGGTCCCAGATCGAGCGCGCGGTGGCCGGGCTGAGCATTTCGTCGATACCGAAGTAGCGCTTGAGCTCCAGGTGCGCCCAGTGATGGAGCGGGTTGCGCAACATGGCCGGCATCGTTTCGGCCCATTTTTCGAATTTTTCGTAATCGCTGGCGTCGCCGGTGATGAAGCGCTCGTCGATCCCGTTGGTGCGCATGGCGCGCCATTTATAGTGGTCGCCGGAGAGCCAGAGCTCGGTCAGGTTGGACCATTTTTTGTCGGCGGCGATCTCGGCCGGGGAGAGATGGCTGTGGAAATCGAGGATTGGCCGGGACTCGGCGAAATTGTGGTAGAGCTCCCTCGCGGTGGGGTTGCTCAGGAGGAAATCATCGTTTAACCAGGTCATTGGTGGAACCTTCCCGGACGTGCCCCACGGCCCCCGAGAGCCGTCGGGAGTCAAACGAATGCTTTGCGGTTTTTTGGACCCTAACCCCGCCTATGAAAGCCTGTCAAATCATAGCTTGGCGGGATGGAAAGTCAAGAAGACTGGTTGATCGTGAATCGCGGATCGTGAATCGTGGATCGGAACGGACAAAGGGCCCAAGGGACGAAAAGGACCAAAAAGACATTGAAATCGAACCACGATTCACGTTCCACGATGCACGTCCATGCTTGGCATCGGGGCGATTTCTGATAAAATGGGTTTGTGCGCGCAGGTTCGGGATGGTCGTATTCGTTGAGAGCACAGCAAAGGAGAAACTGAGGAATGATTTACGACTACAGATATTTGCTGTTTGTCATGCTGCCAAGCCTGTTGCTGGCGTTGTGGGCGCAGGGGCGGGTGCAGCATGCGTTCAAAAAATACAGCCGCATTCGCTCGAGTTCAGGCATGACCGGTGCCGAGGCAGCGGCCGTCATGCTTAGGAATGCGGGTTTGAGTTCGGCCGTAAACTCATACAAGGGTGACCCATTGCATGGGTATGAGGTACACATCGAGCGCATTGGCGGGTTCCTGAGCGACCACTATGACCCGCGCGCGAAAGTATTGCGGTTGAGCCCGGAAGTTTACGACAGCGACAGCCTGGCGGCCGTTGGCATTGCCTGCCACGAGGCCGGGCACGCCGTGCAGGACGCGACACAATACGCGCCGCTGACGCTGCGCAACGCGATCGTGCCGACGGCCAATATCGGCTCGCAGCTGGGGTTCTGGCTGGTCGTCATCGGCCTGTTCATGCACGCCTTGACGCTGGCATGGCTCGGCGTGATCCTGTTCGCGTCGGTTGTGGTGTTCCAGATCGTGAACCTGCCGGTGGAGTTCAACGCGTCGCGCCGCGCCAAGCAGATGCTGCCGGCGCTCGGGATCATTTCCGGCCGCGAGGAATCGAAGGCGATCAACCAGGTGCTCGACGCGGCGGCGATGACATACGTGGCCGCGACGGTCGGCGCGCTGTTGCAACTGCTCTATTTCATTTCGCTGCTGAATAGAAGAAACTAAATCAGTGCTGAGTCCTGAGTGCTGAGTCCTGAGTGTGATGCGCTCGGGACTCTTTTCTTTGTGCCGGGCGAAGGATGTTTTTACGCCAAGACGCCAAGGGCGCCAAGGTATATACTCACGTTCCAGAAGTAAACAGCTCTCGAGGCAAATAGATTATGGATAAAGAAGAATTTGATCGGCTTCGCCTGAACGCGATTCAGAACGCGCTTGAGCATGAGGATGACCCGGCCCGAATTGCGGATCTATACACTGCACTGGGATCTCAGCAACTAAATGACATCATGGTGCGTCTGATGCAGCTTGGATTTCTTGATGAGCGCGCGTTGGAAACGGCGCAAATCAGTTTCGTCAAGTCACTCGGGCTCTATCCGAACAATCTTAGTGCCAGGAACCATTTGGCCGCGCTATGCCTGATTCGGGGAGATAATCCGTCCGAAGCCCTGGTTTATTTGGAGGAAATACCGAACCCGATTGCCCAATGCAGGCCGGAGGGTGACCGGGATCTGATCGCGCCAATTCATGTTGAACCTCGTCTGAAGCTTTCGGATCAGGATCGACAGAAACTGAATGAGATCATGAAACCCGAGCTCCAGAAAAACCCCTTCTCGATTCAGTCTTTCGAATGCGCGCGGCTCGTGCTCAGGGGTATTGCGCTTTATATGTCGGGCGGTTCCGAGTGGGAAAAAACGATCGACGCCGCATTCAAAGAACCTGGCGCCGAGGAACTATTTCCGTCGGTGCTTTCGATTTGGGTCATGATTTCGATCAAACAAAGACTGGGAGAGGACTCATGCCAGGATCTTCGGGCTGTTTTGAATAAATATCATGAAACTTCGAGGCAAAGAATGCAGCGAATGTTCGATATTTATAAAAAGTATCGCCGCAAGGACGATTCGGAAACCAGTGATTGATCCGCGCCTTGGGCGCTCTGGGTGCGAGCGTTGGGAAGAGCGCATTTAAAATGTGGATTATGTGTCCATGTATGAAACGGGATGATCGAACCGGTAAACCGGTTCTCAATTTGATGCGACGTGTCCGGGGGTTGGTTTGTCGAACAAGTTCTCCAAACCAACCCCCGGCTTGGAGATCGAACCGCTTCGCGGTTCAAAAACAAAATTTATTCACGTAACCTTCGGACCAGATTTGAGAAACACATCCGAGCCCTGAAGGAGCGACATAGTTTTTACACGCGCGTTCCACTATGTCGCCACTTCAGGGCTCGGAGGAAAGATGATGGCATCTGACCCAGGGTTGCGCTCGCTGTGTTCGCTTACCCTGGGCTGTTTGGACCAGGTCAGCCTTTCAGGCTGAGCACAAAACACTCTAAACACGTACGGGGTTTCGCCCCAGGCTGGGATGAGTCGCGCCTTCGGCGATTTGGATGCGAGTTTTGCCCGTGGAAAACAGGAAAGACATTTTCGTGTCTTTCGTGCCCGGTTTCGTGAATTTCGTGACCTGAATTTGCTCCGGTTTTTCAATGATTCGGAATTTCTTTTCCGGTATGATTCGAATTTGTTTCGGATTTCGCATTTCTGAATGATTCGGATGGATTGACTCACATGCCACTCACGATTCGGCCCGATTACTCTGAGTTCCTCAAACGCTGCCGGCAGGGCAACCTGATCCCGGTGTGGGCCGAAATCCTGGCCGATATGGAAACGCCCGTCTCGGTGTTCAAGAAACTGGCCGGGGCCGAGTATGCATTCCTGCTGGAGTCGGTCGAACAGGGCGAGGCGCTCGGGCGCTATTCGTTCATCGGGTACGATCCGTCGGTCGTGATCCGCTGCCGCGGCAACGAGATCAATGTCTCCTATCACGGCGTGGATGAAGCGGTCGTTGAGACGACCGAAAATCCGCTGCATTTCCTGCGCGAGTTCATGCAGCGCTACAAGCCGGCGCGCGACTCCGAACTGCCTCCGTTCATCGGCGGCGCGGTCGGATACATCGCCTACGACATGGTGCGGCAGTTCGAGCGGCTGCCGGATTCAAATCCCGATGATTTGAAGCTGCCGGACGCGATCTTCATGATCGCCGACACGCTCGCGGTCTTCGATCACGTGCGGCACCGGACGATTCTGCTGGCGAACGCGCACGTGCTTGGCGACCCACGCGCGGCTTACGACCAGGCGATCCACAAGATCGAGGTCATGGCCGAGAAGCTGCGGGCGCGCCGCCTCGAGGTCGAAGATGAAACCGCGGGCCAGACCGAGGCCGCCGAGCCCAACGGGATGACATCCAACCTGACGCGCGCCGAATTCGAAAGCGGCGTCGAGCGGATCAAGGAATACATCCACGCCGGCGACGCGTTCCAGGTGGTGTACAGCCAGCGGTTCAGCAAGCCGTACAACGGCGACCCGTTCGACATTTACCGCGCGCTGCGCGCGATCAACCCGTCGCCTTACATGTTCTACCTGAAGATGGGCGACCTGAGGCTGGCCGGGTCGAGTCCGGAGATCCTCGTGCGCGTGAGCGGTGACGAGGTCAACGTGCGGCCGATCGCGGGGAGCCGCCCGCGCGGCGCGACGCCCGAGGAAGACGTGCGGCTCGAAAAGGAATTGCTCGCCGACCCCAAGGAATGCGCCGAGCACATCATGCTGGTCGATCTCGGGCGCAACGACGTCGGCCGCGTGAGCCGCCCCGGCACCGTGCGCGTCGATGAGTTGATGATCGTTGAGCGCTACAGCCATATCATGCACATCGTCTCGAACGTGCTCGGGAACCTCAAGGCCGGCTGTGATTCGCTCGACGCGCTGGAGGCGTGCTTCCCGGCTGGGACGCTCAGCGGCGCGCCGAAGATTCGCGCCATGGAGATTATTGACGAAGTGGAGAATTTGCGGCGCGGGCCGTACGGCGGTTCAGTCGGTTACCTGAGCTTCGACGGCAACCTCGACGCGTGCATCACGATCCGCACGTGCGTGATCCGCAACCAGCGCGTCTATGTGCAGGCCGGCGCGGGCATCGTCGCCGACAGCGTGCCCGCGACCGAATTCGAAGAGACCTGCAACAAGGCCAAGGCGCTATTAAAAGCGGTCGAAATGGCCGAGCGCGGGCTGGAGTAGGCCGCATTCCCGTAAGTGTACAGCATGGGTAAGCTGGTTGTAACCGAGTGGCGGTGTCAACCAGAGCGCCGAAGGCGCGAGAGATAACAGCCTGGGGCAAAGCGAAGCGGCGCCCCAGGATAAGAACACCAAGAAAAAGGGAGCGCTGAAGGCGCGAAAGAAATGTATGCAGCTGGTTTCTTCCGCTCTTTCAGAGCTCCCGGAAAATTGCGCCTGACCTGGGGCGTCGCTTCGCTTTGCCCCAGGCTATTTTCTTGTTGCGCTTTCAGCGCGCGCGTTCCACCGGACCCGCGGAATTTACGATTACGGGCACGAACGAATGTGATGCCGCGTTTGGCAAACGCGGCCTACAGGGGATGGCCTACAGCCACGAGCGGCGGCCGTAGATATGCCATTCCAGCACGAGCAGGGCGAGGGCGGCGAGGACGAACCAGCGCCAGATCTCGCGGTTCTGGCGCGAGATGACGACGCGCTCGATCTGGCGCTCGCCGGTCGTGAGTGATGCGATCGGTTTGATGTTGCTCTCCTCGCGCGACAGCAGGTTGACGGCGAACGAGCCGAGCGTCTTGCCGCCGGCAGAGTAATCGTAAAGGCCGGTGTTGAGCGTCTGGTTGAAGAACACGCTGCCTTCGGTGTTTGGTTCGAATCTCCAGGAGCGGCCGGCGGGGCCCTTGATGGCGAGCTGTTCGCCCTCGCCGATCCTGAGTCCCTCGATGCGCACCATGTCGCCGGTGAGGTGCTGCACGGCCTGGACGGAGCCTTCGCCCGCGCCAAGGAGCCAGTTGATCGCGTTCGAGAAGAAGATCGGGAAGCTGACCTGCAACGGCCAGTCGCTGTCGAACAGGTCGAACGGAATGCACACGATGCGCAGGCCCTGGCGCTCGCCGGCGAGGACCATCGGGACGACTTCGCCATCGACGAGCGGAATCATCCAGTCGGGCGACTTCATGTCGAGGACCTTGGCGACGGCGAGGTCGCCGAGTTCGGCATAGCGCATGATGGGGTGGATGCGGTTCCAGTCGAGGACGGTTTGCATGGCCAGCGGCTTGGGGCCGGCGCTGAAGCCCTCGACGTGCGGCGCGGCGTTGATGAACAGGTATTTGCCGGCGCCGATCTTGGGCGGGCTGAAGCCGTCGAAGACGGTCAGGTCGTAATCGACGGCCGGCTGGTATTTGTCGGGATCGACGCGCGCGACCGTGACGCCGGGCGCGAGGGCCAGCGCGCGCTCGAGGAAGAAGCTGCCGCGGCTGACGAGCAGGATGCGCGTCTTTTCGGCGAAGTGGATGACGCCCTGCACGGCGTCATCGCAGGCAAGAAGGTCCTTCGCGCCGGCCAGCTCGAGGCGCACCTTGCGCGTCTGCGCGGAGGCGCCGAGGTCGGTGAAGATGACGCCCTGCCTGCCGTGCGGCGCGAGCTTGATCTCCTTGATCGAGGCCTGCTTGCCGTCGATGAGGCAGCGCACGAGCTGCGTGACCTCCTGCTCGCCGAAATTTTCGACCTCGGCGAAGACTTGGATCTGCCCGCGGTGCTCGAAGCTCTCGCGCGCGTCGAACGCGATGATGCCGCAGTTGATGCCTTCGCTGCCGACGCCGAAGAACTGGACGTTTTCGTTTTTCTGGATGAGGTTGCCAAGGTAGCCGAGCGCGCCGTCGCTGATGATCGTGAGCTGGACCTGCGACTTGTCGGTATCGACGGCCTTGCGCACGCCGCGCACCATCGTGAGCGCCTCACGGATCTGGCCGGCGGCCTCGGTCGGCTCGATGGCGCGGACCGCACGCGCAAGCGTCGCTTTTTCGGGCGTGAATGGCTGCAGGACGCGCGGCGACCCGCCGAATGTCGCAATCAGGAACTGGTCGCCGCGCTGCATGTTGCCGACCAACTCCGACGCGATGGCCTTGGCCTCCTCGAGGCGCGTCATGCCGTTCCTGCCGTCGGCGGCGTTCATCGAGGCCGAGTTGTCGATGAGGATGATGCGGCTGCGCTGGACCTGCGTGTTGAGCCACATCGTCGGCCGCGCCAGCGCGATGACGATCGCCAGCAGCGCGAGGATCTGGATATACATGAGCAGGTTCTGGCGCAGCTTCTGGAACGGCGCGTTGGCGATGAGGTCCTCGATCGTCTTCTGCCACAGCAGCGTCGAGCTGACCTGCTCCCGTTGCCGGCGCAGCTTGAGCAGATACATGAGCACGATCAAGCCGGCCAGCAGCGAAGCGATCAAGGCGAGTGGTTGCATGAAGTTCATTGGGTCAAATCCGAAATCCGAATATCGAAATTCGAAACAAATTCGAAATCAGAAAATCCGAAATTCAAAATCGTCAATCGGCTCATCCTTTCATCAGTCCGGCGGCGCGCATTCTCATCAAGACCAGTTCTTCGATCGGCGTGTCGGTGCGCACGAGCATGTATTGCATGCCGCGGCGAAGGCAGAACGCCTGCCCGGCCGAACAGAGCGCATCGAGGTGCTGGCGGTAGATTTTGAGGAGGCGCTCGTTGGCCGTGATCTCGACCTTGTGGTCGGTCTCGACGTCGCAGAGCTCGAGGTGACCGCGCAGCGTCGGCTCGATCTCCTGCGGGGAGAGGACGTGAATGACAAACACGTCGAGCGACTGGCGCACGAGCTGGCGCAGGGCTCCATCAAAGCCGGCCGGGTCGAGCAGGTCGGTAACGACGATGATCACCGCGCGCTGGCTGACACGCTGCGCGCACTCGCGGCACGCGGCGAAGAGCGAGGTCTCGCCGCTGGCCTTGAGCTTGTCGAGGAAGCCGAGAAGCCGGCGGATGTGCGGCCGTCCGCGCGCGGGGCCGAACCGCTCGCCGCTGACCTGGTTGAAACACGTCAGGCTGATGCGGTCCTGGCGGCGCAGGCCGACGTAGGCAATCGCCGCCGCGAGCCGCTTCGCGAACAGCAGCTTGTTCGGGTCGCCGAACTCCATCGAGAGGCTCGTGTCGAGCAGCAGGTGGCACTGCAGGTCCTGCTCCTCGTGGAAAATCTTGATGAACAGGCGCTCGAGGCGCGCGTAGATGTTCCAGTCGAGATGGCGCGGGTCGTCGCCGCGCGAGTAATGGCGGTGGTCGGCGAAATCGAGGCCGATGCCCTTGCGTTTGCTGCGACGCTCGCCCTTGACCTGCCCGCCCAAAACGCGCCGCGTCTCGAGCTCGAGCCGGTCAAGCCGACGAAGGAAATCGGGAGTGAGGAGGGGTTCAGTCATTGGCTTCCGTTACCGCGGCCGTTTCGATTTCCTGGCGGCCTTTTTTGTTTTTGTTCTCGTACGCTTTTCGAATGAAAGACGGTTTCGGACCAAAGTTCAGGAGCAGGCCGACTTCAAAATCGGTGGCTTTTAAATAATTTAACAGCTTGGCTTCGTGAGCCGGACAAATGTGTTCATCGGCCTCTACCATGACGATGACTTTCTTCTCGACGCAAAGGTGGGCTAAAAAATTGCCAATCGGCAGCCCATGGTAATAAGCCGTCACCGGCAAGTCGGAGATTGACGTCAAACCGGTTTCAGTAAGCTCGATGCGCACCGCATTTGCGCAGACCTTGTTATAGAAGCCATAGCCCAGCTCGTTATAGGCCCGGTAAAAACAGCCGAGTATTTTGTTGGTCAGATCTTCGTGTAAAAGTGCCATCTTGGATCTCCTTTGTATCCGAAATCATCCGGTTCATCCGGTTGATCCGCGTTTAACTGGACGCGGATGATGCGGATTTGTGCTGATGAACGCGGATTTGAGCCATCCGTACTCATCCGGTTCATCCGGTTGATCCGCGTTTAACTGGACGCGGATGACGCGGATTGGTGCGGATGAATACGGATTTGGCTCATCCGAAATCATCCGGTTTTTTCTAATCTTCTCTCTTCTCTCCTCCTTACGTTGTTGCTCCGGCGAGTTGTCTTGGGACCTCGCGTGGGAATGTTGCCAGGATCTGGTCGCTCGTTACGCCGTCGGCTTCGGCTTCGAAATTTAAAATCATGCGGTGGCGCAATGCCGGAAGAATGCTTTTTTCGACGTCGGTGAATGCGACATTAAATCTGCCTTCCAATAAAGCGCGGATTTTGGCGGCGAGGGTGATCGCCTGCGCGCCGCGCGGACTGGATCCGTAGCGCACGTATTTGCGGACGGTTTCGGGTGCGAACTCGCTGGTGGGCTGGGTGGCGAGCACGATGCGCACGGCGTAGTCCTGCACGTGCGGCGCGATGACCGCCTGGCGCGCCAGCGCCATCCACTCGAGCACCGCGTTTTTCGCCATGATGCGCTGCACGACCGGGACGTCCTTGCCGGTTGTGCGATCAAGAATGATTCCCATCTCCTTGCGCCCGGGCATGCCGACCATGATCTTGAAGAAGAAGCGGTCGAGCTGGGCCTCGGGGAGCGGGTAGGTGCCTTCCTGCTCGAGCGGGTTTTGGGTGGCCATGACGAAGAATGGCGGGTCGAGCTTGATGTGCGTGTTGCCGACGGTGACCATCTTTTCCTGCATCGCCTCGAGCAGGGCCGACTGCGTCTTGGGCGTGGCGCGGTTGATTTCGTCAGCGAGGATCACGTTGCCGAACACGGGGCCGCGCTCGAACTGGAACGCGCGCCGGCCCTCGGCGTCCTCGTTGATGATGTGCGTGCCGGTGATGTCCGACGGCATGAGGTCGGGCGTGAACTGGATGCGCGCGAACTTGAGCTCGAGCGCCTGCGACAGCGTCGAGATGAGCAGCGTCTTGCCGAGGCCGGGCACGCCCTCAAGCAGGCAGTGGCCGCCGGCGAACAGGCTGATCAGCACATCCTCGACGATGCGCTCATGGCCGACGATCACCTTGGAAATCTCGGCGTGCAGCCGGGCGAAGTCGGTCTTGAATTGGGCGGCTTTTCCCTCGAACTCGTTCATGGCGCGCTCTCCTTTATTTCGAATCTCAAGTTACTGTTTGGGTTCGTCTTTCTTGCGGGCGCGTTCGCGCGCCTTGAGCAGCTGGCCCGTGACGCCCTCGGAGCCGCCGGAGCTTTGCCGCGGCCGCGCGGCATCGACCGGCGAAACGGGCTTGAACACTTTCTTTTCCGGCGGGCGCGGCCCCGCCTGCTCGACCGGCGATTCGCCGCCGCTGCTTTCCTTGATGGTCTTGAGCGACGCGAGAAAATCTTCGCGCTGCTGTTCCGCCTGCTCGCGCACCTGGCGCTTGACGTCGAGCAGACCGGAGGTAGTCTCACCGACACGGCGCCGGCGGAAAATGTTCTCCTGCACCCACGCCCAGCCGGCGCCGATGTCGGACCAGCCGACCAGCACGCGCCGCGTGAAGATGTCGGCAAGCAGCGTCGGCAGTGCAAGGGCCAGCAGCCACGGCCACAGCGGCGTGGGGTCGGCGCGCGACGGCAGGTTGTGCAGGAACACCGGGCTGGCGTCGTCGAGCCGGCGGCCGTATTTGCTGATGTCGGCGAGCTGGGAGAGGAACGCGTCGTTGGAGCGCGAGTCCTGGAATTCAGGCGAGTAGCTCAGCGCGGCGCCGCCGGTGACGAGGTCGCCCGCGGCCGAGCTGTTTTCAGCGGCGGTGCCGCCGAGCATGTAGGTGCCCGGTTTTTCGACGGGGAAATCGCCCTCGTAGCGCCCGGGCGAAACCTGCTTGAGCCCCACGTCGAGCGGCTTGTTGTCGGGCGAAATGATTTTGCCCTTGATGTCGAGGAAGTTCTTGAAGTTGCCGGCTGCGTCGACGGCGTCGATCGTGATCTTGCCCTTGCCCCCCTCGATGTCCATCTGCACCTGGTAGTTGGGGTTGTTCGGCGGGCGCAGGCACCAGCGCACGGCCTGCGCCCAGAACTTCGAATACTGGTTCCACGTCACCCACTGTGCGCCCCAGCGGTCCTTGGCATCGCTCGTGAAGGCGACGGTCTTGCCGACGCCCTCGCGCCACGTCGCCAGCAGCGGGTCGCCCTTGTCGGTCTCGAGCGGCACGTCGGCGAGGTCTTTTTTGGTCGTGCCGACGTAGCCGCCGAGGACCGGCAGGCCCTTGCCGATGCCGGACAGGATCGGCGACTGTTGTTTCGTGACCGGCAGGAACGGGTCGTTAAAGATGAGCGATTTGCGGACCGTTGCCGCTTCCTTGATGAAGATCTGCGGCAGCTTGTTGTAGGCCTTGACGTCGTAGAAGTTGCCGCCGCCGTCCTTGGCGGCCTGCTGCATGACCGTCGCGCACTGCGGGTTGTGCGGATTGATCACGACCGTGCTGAGCGTGATCTGCGCTTTTCTGAGCTTGGCGATGAGCGAACCGGTCGGCATGGCCGCGTCGCCGTCGGAGATCACGACGACGTGCTTGACGGAGGCGGTGCTCGGCGCGAGCGCGTCGTAGGCCATCTGCAGCGTGCGGTCGAAGTTCGGCATGTCGCCGGGCTGGATCGTTTTGATGAGGCCGCGCAGGCGGCCCTTGTTGCCGACTTCCTGGAGCGGGAACAGCCAGCTTTCGCCGCCGGGGTAGCCGTAATACAGCGTGCCCATCAGGTCGCGCGGTCCGAGGGCGTCGAGCGCCGCCATGACGATCTTCTCGGCCCACATCTCGCCCTCGGGGATCTCGCAGGTGTGGATGATCGTCACGAGGGCGCCCTGCGGCATGACCTTTTCGTTCTTGATTTCCATCTCGACCGGCATGATGCGTTCGATCGGCGAGTCGTTGTAGCCGCCGGCGCCGAAGCTGTGTTCGCCGCCGATCATCATGAACCCCATGCCGAGCGAGTGGACGGCGTTCTCGATGATGAGCATCTGGTCGTTGGTGATGTCGCCGGCCGCCACGTTGTTGAAGATCACCGCGTCGTAGGACTGGAAGTCGCGGATGTTTTGCGGCAGGGCGTCCGGCCTGATGCGCTGCACGTCGATCTTTTCGCTGATCAGCACGGCCGGCAGCGAGTCGTTCGGCTTTTCGTCGCCATCGACGAGCAGCACGCGCGGGTTGCCCTGGCCGTAGGTGAACGCGAAGCCGCGGTTGTTGGCGGGGATGGAGTCGCCGGGCGCGTCGAGCACCGCCTCGAACGTGTGAAAGCCGGCGTCCTTGACCTGCGTCGGCGCGACGAACGCGTTCTTTTTGCCGGCCTCGAGCCGCACGTTCTGCGTGCCGATCGGTTTACCGTCCTGAAGGATCGTCAGGCGCGCCTCGGTGGCGCGGGTGGAGGTCGCGATGACGCGCACGTCGAACGGCTCGTCGAGGCTGACGCGGTTTTCGACGATCGTCTTTTCGAGGATCACGTCGTTGCGGTTGTGGTAGGTGAGCGGCAGGACATCGACGGCGACGCCGGCCGTGGCGGCGGCGCGCGCGGCATCGACGGCGTCGCCCTGGTTCTGGTTGCCGTCGCTCAGGATCACGATTCGTTTTTGCGACTCGCCGATGAACACCGCCAGCGCCAGCGACATCGCGCCGGCAAGGTTCGTGCGCGATTTTTCGACGACGGACTTGATCGGGGCGAGCGTCCGGGAGTCCTCGGGCACGCGATCGACGGCGGAGTCGGCGCCGAACACGATGATGCCGGCCTTGTCGTCGGTCGTCATCTGCTCGAGCGATTTCTGGATGAACGTCGTCGCGTATTCGCGTTGCTGCGCCGGAATCGATTCCGATTCGTCGAGCAGGAACAGGACCTTGAGTTCCTCGGACTGCCGCGTCCAGCGCGCGCCGGCCAGCGCCATGAGGAGGAGCGTGAGCAGGAACAGCCGCATCCCGAGCGCCGTGAAGCGCCGCGGCTTCGACAGCAGCCCCAGCCGCCGCGACATCCACCATGCATGCAGCCCCAGTGGAAGAAGCGCCCACATCAACAGAGGGTATGCGAGTTCAATCCACATCCAAAGAAAAGAGTCCTTAGTGCTTAGTCCTTAGTGCTGAGTCCTGAGTCATCGTGCTCGTGCTCGCAATCGAAATCGTAATCGACATCCTCTCGTCCGCTTGTCCCTCGCTCACGCTCGGGCTACTGCTTTGCTATCAGCGGCTGGACGGTCCGCTTGACGTCGAATTTCTGGAGGCGGTGGTTGAGCGTGTCGGCCACCCAGACTTTGTCGCCGGCGGCCGTGAGCGCCACGCCCCACGGATTCCCAAGCTGCCCGGGTTCCGGTCCGGGGCCGCCGAAAACCGCGACCGAGCGGCCCGTCTGGTCGAGCACCTGGATGCGGTTGTTCCCATATTCGGCGACGTAAATGCGCCCCTGCTTATCGACCGCGAGGTCGTACGGGTAATTAAATTGCCCGGGGGCTTTGCCGGTGCTGCCCCAGACCTCGAGCAGTTTGCCGCTCAAATCGAACACCTGAAGCCGGTCGTTGCACGTGTCGGCGACGATGAGGCGGCCGGGCGGGACGAACACGATGCCCTCGGGGCGCTGGAACTTGCCGGGCTCCTCGCCGAAGTCGCCGAACTGCCGGATGTATCCGCCGTCGCGGCCATAGACCATCACGCGGTCGTGCTTGTCCTGGTATTCGGCGATATACATCGTGCCGGAGGCATCGACGGCGATATCGGTCGGGAAGATCATCTCATCGGGATTCGTCCCGTATTTGCCGAACTGCTGCACGAGCACGCCGTCGAGCGAATAACGCATGATGCGGCTGTTGTGCGTATCGACGACGAGCAGCGTCGTGGTCGCGGGATCGCTCGAATCGAACAGGAGGCGCGTCGGGGTGCCGTTGTCGAACTTGGGCATGAACCACTGCTTGAGCGGCTTGCCGTCGGGCGAGAGGATCTGGATGCGGCCGGTGCGGTCGGCGACGGCGATGCGGCCGTCGCTTGCGACGTCGATTCCGCGCGGGAATGAGAAGCGCCCCGGATCCCGTCCGCGGCTGCCGACGATCATGGGCTCGTCGGTCCGGGCCTTGCCGCCGCCGCAGCCGCACGGCGCGAGCGCCCAGGCAAGCGCGGCGATCAGCAGGGCGCCGCGAACGATGCCGAACGTTCCGGGATGAATGAAACTCTGGAAACAACTTCTCATGGGGCTGGCGGATGCGCGCTCCCTGTCGCGGGCGCGGATGCGGGCTGAGCCGGTTGCGCCGGCTGGGCGGCGCCGGCCGCGGGCTGGCCGGGCCTGGCCTGGTCACGCTTGATCGAAGCGAAATAGTCGCGCACGAGCGACTTGAACTCCATCGGCATGGGCTCGTGCTCGATCGAATCCTCGGACTGTTGCGCGCGCTCGAGCGCCGAGCCTTCATACTTGGTCGTAATCTCGCCGGGGTTCTGCTTGCCCTCGACCTTGAAGCGGGCGATGATCTCGCCGGGTGTCAGATCGCCCTTGATCTTCTTGGTCTGGAACTGGACGTCGCCTTCTTTCGTACGGGCGACGCCGCCACGGCCCTGGCCGGGTCCGCCCATGCCGGAGCCCTGTTTGTCGGTGGGGCCGGTGGCGAACTGGCCGGTGCCGGCGCGGCCCTTGCCCATGCCTTTGCCCTGGCCTCCATTGCCGTCGCCGCCATCGCCGTCGCCGTCGCCCTTGCCCTGGCCCTTGCCTTTTCCGCCCTTGCCCTGGCCCTGGCCCTCTTTGCCCTGGCCTTCCTTGCCTTCCTTGCCTTCACCCTTATAACCGCAGCTTTTGCACTGGCCGTTGGGGTCGAGCTGGCCGCCGCAATTGGGGCACTTGCCCTGCTGCGCGGCGCCGGCCATGGCTTGCGCGCGGCCCTTCATGTCGTATTCCATCTTCTCGATGGCCTTCATTTCGTTAAACAGCGACTGCATGTTGGTCATGCTTTTGACGGCTTCGGCCATGTTGGACTGCGCGGCGTTGGCGTTGCCCTGCGCCATCTGTTCGGCGGCCGCGCTGAGCGACTTGGCCAGATCGGGGTTGTCCTTCATCTTGGAGGCCATCGCCTTCATTTCCTGGGCGAGCGCCTGTTTTTCCTGCTCGTTGAGCTTGCCCTGCGCGAGCTTGTTCTGGAGCTCCTCCATCTTTTTGGCGGCTTCCTCGAAGTTGCCCTTGGCGAGCTCCTTGGAGACCTCGTTGGTCACGCGGCCCTCGCCGCGGGTGTTGAGGCTCGACGCGTCCGAAAGCTGGTTCTGGATCTCCTCGCGCCGGTCCTTGATGCGCTCGCCGATCTTTTCCATTCTGGCCTCGGCCTGCTCGGGGTTGATGCGCTGCTCCTCGAGCTGTTTGGCGAGGGCCTTCATTTCCTTCTCGGCGTTGGCGATCGATTCGGGCTTTTTAATCTCGGTGAGGTCCGACGAAATGTTGAGCAGCTCTTCGAGCTGCTTGGCGCGCTCGCGCTCGGCCTTGACCTGCTCGATCTTGAACTGCTTTTCCTTGTTCGCCTTGGCGAACGGGTCGATCGTCGGCATGAACAGGAACAGCAGCGCGAGCATTACGAGCGAGCCGCCGGCGAACCCGAGCTGCCGCTGGAATTCGAGCTTCGCGACCTGAGACGGCCGCACGGCGCGCGCGTGCGCGACGGCATCGTCGATCACGGCGCTTTCGGCCGCGTTGCGCGGCTCGCCGATCAGCATCGCCGTTGAAAGCCGCTCCTTGAGCAGCAGCGACTGGTCGGTGATCACCGCCGCCTCGAACAGGCTTACGCGCCTGGCGATCAGCCAGACGACGAGCCACAGCAGCCCGAGGCCGCCGGCCCACGGAGCAGCCTGAGAAAGCGTCGGCACGGGCAGCTTGAACCGGCCCGCCAGCACGAGGACTGAAAGGGCGATGGCGAGCCAATAGATGATGATGAGCGCGCGGCGGATGGCATGCACGAGCATGAGGCGCCGGCGCACCGCGCGGATGGTGGCATGAATGGAATGATTCATCCCCGTCCTCCGATCAGGACAAGCAAGCCATAACGCCAGTTTTCTTTCCGCTCCCGGCACCCCAATACTGAGATTGAAGCACCCTTTTCCAAGTTCCGTCAAATCTCAAATAACCGCTGAAAAATAATTTGTCGCCGCGGGGAAACTTTTACGGCAGCCGGGCGTCTTATGTTTAAAGCCATTCGTATCAAACCAATCCGTAATCATCCGCTTCATCCGCAGGATCCGCGTATATTGGACGCGGACGACGCGGATTGATGCTGATGAACGCGGATCGGATTTAGTATATTTCGATAGATTAAGGGGTTGCTTATGAAACGCTATTTTGTGCTGCTTTCTTTCGTGTCGCTCATGATTGCTTCGGCCTGCCGCAATGAGCCGCAGTACAAGGGGCATGTCGTTATTTATACGGCGCTCGACCTGGAATACTCCGAGCCGATCCTTAAGAAATTTACGAAGGAAACCGGGATCGAGGTCCGGCCGAAGTATGACACCGAGGCGGCCAAGACCACGGGGCTGGTAAGCAGCATTATTGAAGAAAGCGCGCGGCCGCGGTGCGACGTGTTCTGGAACAACGAAATCCTGCGCACGATCCAGCTTCAGAAAAAGGGGCTGCTCGAGCCCTACGTTTCGCCCAACGCGGCATCGATCCCGGCCGCGTATAAGGACCCCGCCGGCTACTGGACCGGATTCGCCGCGCGCCTGCGCGTGCTTGCTTATAATCCCAAGCTGGTTTCACACGTTCCGGAAAAAATCGAGGATCTTGCCAATCCGGCCTGGTCGGGCAAGGCGGCGATGGCCTACCCGCTGTTCGGGACGACGGCCAGCCACGCGGCCGTGCTGTTCTCGGCGTGGGGGCCCGAACGCGCGAAGAATTATTTCACCGCGCTCAAGAAGAACGACGTGCGCATCGTTGAAGGCAACATGACGGCGTGCCGGATGGTCGCCGACGGCGAGGTCGCGATGGCGGTCGTCGATACCGACGACGCCAACCTGCTGATGAGCGAAGGCAAGCCGGTCCGGCTCGCGCTGCTCGACCAGGACGGCTCGGGGTCGCTGATCGTGCCGAACACGGTCGCGCTGATCAAGGGCGGGCCGAATCCCGCCGCCGCGCGCAAGCTCATCGATTATTTGCTGAGCACCGAGGTCGAGCTCGCGCTGGCAGGCTCGCCGTCGGCGCAGATTCCGCTTCACGCGGGCGTGACGGGCTTTCCGAAGAACGTGGAAGAGCTCGCGAAGGCAAAGCGGTTCCTGCCCGATTACGCGGCGGCCGCCGACCAGCTTCAGCCGAGCGCTGATTTCCTCAAGGGCCTCTTCACCCGGAAATGATTCCACGCCGCCACGTCTTGTCGATGCTTGCCGGTTGGCTCGGGCCGGCGCTGGTGGCCGTCTTGATCCTGCTGCCGCTGGCGCTGTATTTTTCGGATTTCCTGCGCGCGCCGGCGCGGACGATTTCGTTGATGCTCGCGCCGGGCGAACTCGAGCGGCTTGGCCGCCTGTTCGCGCGCACCACGGCGCTCGCGATCCTTTCGGCCACGATCGCGCTGGTCCTGTCGGTCATCGTGTTCGCGGCTGCCGAGCCGGCGCTGGCGCGGCGGCGGCTGTGGCCGTTCCTGTTCATGTTGCCGCTGCTCGTGCCGGGCTACTTCATCGCGATCGCGTGGATCCAGTGGCTCGGGTTTGCGGGCACGCTGACGCAGTGGCTTGGCCCGGCGGGCAAGTGGCTTCCGAACGCGCTTTACTCGATTCCGGGCGTGGCGCTCGTGATGGCGCTCAAGAATTATCCGCTCGCGCTCGGATTCATTTACATCGGCTGGCGCAGCGCCGGGACGAGCTCCGTTGAAGTCGCATCGGTCTTGATGAAGCCCGGCCGGCTGTGGCGGCTGTTTCTGTTTGGATGGATACGGCCGTGGCTCGGGGCCGGGTGGCTGATCGTGCTGATCACCGCGCTGCTCGATTACACGATCCCGATGCTGATGCGCCAGCACGTGTTCAGCGTCGAGATCATGACCGCGTTCAACGTCTATTACAAGCCGCAGGACGCGCTGGCGCTGGCGCTGCCGCTGCTGGCCGTGAGCCTCGCCGGCGCGGCGATGCTGGGGCGGCTCCTTTCGCGCGTCGAGTGGCCGGTGATGGCGCGCCGACCGTGCCGGCTGCCCGAAATCGGGACGATATCGAAGAAGATTCTGAACGTTTGCGCGTGCGCCGTGGCGATCGGGTCGTTCGTGCTTCCGCTCGTTTTGCTCATGCGCATGGCGGGCGATTGGGGCACGTTCGCGCACGTGATCGCCGGCGGACGCGACCAGATCGTCACGAGTATTTCGCTCAGCGCGCTTGCGACGGCCGCCGTCCTGGTTTTCTCGGCGGGCATTGCCACGCGGGGGCTGTGGCGGCGCGGCGGCCAGAACGCGATCGCGCGCACGCTCACGCACCCCGCGATCTCGGCCGCCGCGATGCTTGTCTTGTATGCCTTGCCCGGGTCGGTCATCGCGATGGCGTTCATCCGGTTTTACAACCGCCCGGCGCTTGGTGCGATTTACGACAGCGGCTTTATGCTGCCGCTCGGGCTGGCCGCGGTGAACCTGCCCGTTGCGTGGCTGATTTTTCACGTCCGGCTGAGCGAAATCCCGAAGACGCTGGTCGAGCTCGAAGCGCTCGAGCCGATTCCTCCGGCGCGGCGCTGGCTTCATTTGATCTTGCCCATGCTGACGCGGCCGGCGCTGCTTGCGGCGGGGCTTGTGTTCATCCTGTGCATGAACGAGGTCCAGACGGCGACGCTTCTTGTCGCGCCGGGTCAGGAAACGATGTCCGTGCGCGCGATGACCCTTTTGCATTATGCTCCGGATCGGCTGGTCGCGGCGTATTGCTTGACGGCGTGGACCGTCGCGCTCGTTCCGGTGTTGATTCTGGCGGCGCTCGCCAGGCTGGGCGGCCATTTCTGGAGGAAGCTGGTTCCGCATCATGAACTCGATTGAATGCCGCGGCGTCACCTGCCGGCCCGCCGAGCTCGTCGTGCTCGAGGGCGTTTCGTTTGCGCTCGGCGCGGGCGAGTGGGCCGTGATGATGGGGCCCTCGGCAAGCGGCAAGACGACGCTCCTGCGCGCGATCGCCGGCCTGCAGCCGCTCGCGGCGGGCGAGATCCTGATCAACGGAAAACCGGCGAGCGGCCGGCGGATCGTGATGCCGCCGCACGAGCGTGGCCTCGGGCTTCTGTTTCAGGACGCGAGCCTGTGGCCGCACCTGAGCGTTCGCGCCAACGTCGAGCTGGGGCTGGGCCGAATCAGGCCGGGCGCCGCCCGCCGCGCCGAAGCCGTCCAGTGGCTCGAGCGGCTTGGCGCCGCGCACCTCGCCGACAAGTTTCCGGCGAACATTTCCGGCGGTGAACGCAGGCTCGCGGAGCTTGCGCGAACGCTCGCCGCGCGGCCTTCGATTTTGTTGCTGGACGAGCCGACAACGCATCTGGACGTGCATCTGCGCGACGGCCTGATGCGCCGGCTTCGCGAGTTGCACGCCGAGCTCGGGCTCACGACATTGTGCGTGACGCACGAAGTCGAGCGCTGGCTCAACCCCGCCGACCGCGCGTTGATCCTCGAGGCCGGCAGGCTCATCCACGACGGGTCGCTGAATGCGCTGCCGCAGGAGTCGGATTACACTGAAACGCTGAATCGGGAAATCAAGGACCTATAGGACTTATAGGACCCATAGGACCCAGAAGCCCCATTACCAGCCGTAGCCGAGCCTTGCGGCGAGTTCTTCGGGCAGGCCGGCGAGGCGGATCGCTTTTTGCGCGGCTTCGATGTCGTAGGGCACGCGGTGGAACGTGACGAGTTCCTGGTCCATATCGACCGTCACGAAACAGGCCATCGGGTTGCGGTCGCGGGGCTGGCCGACGCTGCCGACGTTGATCAGGTAACGCGGTCCGGTGCGGACCTTAAACGGCTGGTTGATGTCCTCGGGGCAGGTGAGCTCGTCGCCGTTGAGCTGGATCAGCGCCGGCTGATGCGAATGGCCGATGAAGCCGAAGCGGTGCGGGAATTTTGTGAACGCCTGGCGGGCGTCGCCGAACGTCAGCACGTAACCCCACTCCTCGGGGTTGTTCGGCGAGGCGTGCACGAAATAAAAATCGTCGAATTCGGCGCGAAACGGCTTGTCCTTGAGCCACAGCACGTTTTCGGGCAGCAGCTGCGCGCTCGTCCACTCGAGCGCCGATTTCGCGATTTCGTTGAAATACTTGATCGGCGTCAGCCCGATGGCCGCCTGGTCGTGGTTGCCGGCCAGTGTCGGGATTCCGCGGTCGCGCATCCGGTCGATGCACTCGTTGGGGAAGGCCCCGTAACCGACGACATCGCCAAGGCAGATCATGGCGTCCGGCTTGAGCTCGTCGATCGCGGCCAGGACCGCGTCCAGGGCGTGCAGGTTCCCATGTATGTCGGAGAAAACCGCAAGGCGCGTCGGCTTACTCATATTCATAATCGTGTCCGGTCAGTTGCTTGAGCCGCCGCGCGGCCTGCCGGCGAATGGCCTGGCTTTTGTTCTTGAGGGCGTTTTCCCACATGTGGATCTCGTCGATCTGCTGGCGGGCGTCGGCCGCGGCCTCGTGCTTGATGTTCAGTTCGCGGTTGAGGTCCTTGCTGGTTTCGCTCGCCGCGATGTGCAGCGACACGACCGCCATGTCCTCCATCACCGAGCGCACGTCGGTCGGCAGGGAATCGGCCGCGACCGCTTCGGCCTCGGCGGCAGCCTCTTCGACGTGTGCCTCGACCGGGATCGGTTCGGAATCCGCCTGCGCCCCGGCGTCCTCGTCTTCTTGTTTTTCCGCTTTTTCTTCCTGGAAATCAAATACGTCTTCAACGACTTCGGGCACGGGCTCCGCCGCCTGCTCGACGGCCCGGCCGGCCGCCTCTTGCGCGGCTTCCAGGTGCTGCGGCGATTCCGGCTCCGGATATTCGGGCGCCATTTCCTGCGGCAGTCTCGGCCGCATGATCGGCATCGCGGGTTCGGGCATGGTGAATTCGGCATCCACGGTGGGGCCAAAGCCGATCGCGTCGCCGTCGTGCAACACGGCCTCCTTGACCATCTGGCCGTTGACGGTGGTGTGGCGCCACGATTGCAGGTCGCGGATCACGTATTCCTTGCCGCGTTTTTCGATCACGGCGTGGTGGCGCGACACGAGCCAGTCGGTCAGGCGGATCATGTTGTCCGTGCCGCGGCCAACGCTGACGCTCGACCCGGCGAGGCGCACGCGCAGGCCTTTTTGCTTGCCGCGCGTGATGACGATTTCCGGCGGGAGCGGCTCGGCCTCGGCCGGCACGAGCATGGTGCGCTCCTGGTCGCACGGCATCGACTTGCGTATTTCGTCGTTCCGCGTATCGAAGAAATAGAGCTGGTATTTGCCGATCGAGATGACGTCGCGGTTGACGACCTGGCCGCGCTTGACGCGCGTGCCGTTGATGAGCGTGCCGTTGGAACTGTTGTGGTCGGCGACGAAGTAGCCGTCGGGCTCGCGCTCGATCACCGCGTGCAGGCGCGAGATGGCGAGATTCTCGATGACGATGTCATTTTCCTGCGCCCGGCCGATGGTCAACCGGTCCTGGCAGAAAAGATATCGTTGGATGACGTTGTCACCCAGTTTGACGATGATTTCCGGCATGACCGTGGCGCCTTTCCCGTGCCCAATCCGTGACGCACCGATGGCATCAATGCGGCCTTGCCTGACGGCATTACTCTCCGCCAGACACTGCGGCCTGTCAAAAATATTTTCGGTAAAATGCGGCAAATTCTTGAGTTCCAAGTGGGGGGAAACGTGCGCATTCATTCGGTGACAGCTGCCAGCGCTGTTTAAAGGTTTTGGCATGGTAAACCATTGAAAACAAAGGGACTTCATGGCGCAATGGGAATTGGGTGATCTTTGAAAGTTCCCGTTGCTGCACTTCCTGCTGAGGAGGAAAACCATGAAGCCCCTTATGCCGTCAAGTCTGCCCCAGGTGTTTTCCAAGTTCCAGCAGCTTTTTCCCCCTGCGGACGACCGCGCCGCTGTGGGCGGCGGCCGAGCCGCGCCTCTACCCGCGCCGGATCGACCCATGCGGGCTGATCAAGGCGTTCATGCTCGCGCTGGTGCTGGGGCTACCCGGCCTGCGCGCGGTGGCATCGCGCGGCGCAGGCCTGCTGGGCGGCTGCAACCACAGCGCCCTGTCGCACGCGTTGCGACGCGCATCTTCGGTCACAATGATCGAATATCTATTAGAAATACTCGCCCCGCGCCGCGCGCCCGGCCGCGGCGACCTGATCGCGATCGATTCGATGCCGTTGACGCTGCCGGCGACGCGCCAGCACGGCTGCGCCCGCATCACGCGCAACACGGTCGGCGGCGGTGTGTTGTGGGCGTTTGCGCTCAATGCGGCGCGCGGCGTCAATCCCGTGCGCATTCTAAAACTCATCGAAGGGGCGTGGAGCGACGCTCCGCTGATGGCCGATGTGGAACTGACCGCCGATGGCCCGATTTACCTGATGGACCGGGGGTTTTATGCGATCGCGCCTGGTGGCGCGCTGGATCGGGGAGCACGTGCGGTTCATCGTGCGGGCCAAGCGCACGAAGATTCGCTACGAGCCGCTGCGCACGATGGGCCGGCCGCGACGGGTCGGTGCCGTGAACATCTTCGAGGACGCGATTGTGCGGCTGGGGCGGGCCGATCGCAAGGTGCGGCCGCTCGCGCGCCTGGTGCGCGCATGGCTGCCAACGGGCGAAGAGTTGATCCTGGTCAGCGGCATGACGTGCGCGAGCGCCGAATATTTATTGCAGACGTATTGCCAGCGTTGGCAGATCGAGCGATTTCATTTTTATTTAAAGGAGACGCTGGGGCTGGCGCATCTATACAGTTTTCAGCAGAACGGGCTGGCGTTTCTGGCGCAGGTGGCCGTGCTGGTCAGCGTACTATTGATCATGGCGGGCGACGGCGACGCCAACGGCGGCCTGACGGTGGACCGCATGCGGGCGGCGTTGAAACGGTTGCGGCAGCTGTGTGGAGTGTACGGTCTATGGCATCGCAACACCATGAGCAAAGGTCAAACCCGCCACCTCAAAAAGAAACAAAACCTTTAAACAGCGCTGGTGACAGCTGCCGAATATGTCACCGAATTTGACCACGAATTGACCAGGATTCGATTTTCCCCCAACTTTTGATTGTGTTATGCGTCTATTGTGTCGAGTTGGAGCCGCCAATGAACGACAAACCGCCCCGTCGCTGGCGCAAATGGCTTTTGATCGGATCCGCCGCCGCGTTCGGCGTCCCGGCGCTCGTCGCCCTTTTCCTTGAGCTCATATTTATCGCCAACGGTATCGGGCCCGAACAACGCACCCCGCCGGCCGCAATGATCGCGCACACGAACCCGTCCGCGCGTGCCGCCGCAAAGGAGAAATCGCCCGACCGTTTTACTCAGGAAAAGATGCTCGAGGGACTGCGCGGGCGAAACCCGGCCGCCGAAAAGCTTTTCAGCCAGGTGCTTGCCGGTCCCTTGTTCAGCGCCGATCGATCAAATCCGTTTGCGCGGCAGTTGCCCGTTGCGACGCAGGCCATGAAATACGAGTGGATCGACAAAAATCTGCGTGACGTGATCGACCGGCTGCTGCGGCTGGCGAAGATGCTCGACGGCGCGCCGCTTTACCCGTTTGAGTTCGTCGAGGAGCGCGGCAGCATCGACGTCAACGCGACGCTGCCGTTCCGGCTCGAAACGAGCGCTTATTACATCCGGGATCTTTTGTTCACCGAATACGGCCGCCGGCGCGAAAAGCACGACGGCGCCGGCGCGGCCGAAATTCTGCTCGCGATGGAATCGCTCGCCGAGTCGTTCGCCCCGCCGAGCTGGCTCAATTGTCTGTTCTCGGACGACTGGAGAAATCAAATTTATGTCGAGGCGGCGAGATGGTTGTCCCAAGATCCGCCATCCGTGGAGGTCGCCCTCAAGCTGCGCGACGGTTTTGCGAAGGCGAAGGCCCCGGACTACCGCCGCGCCATGGAAATCGAATACCAGGCGCAGCGCAGCCAGGCGGTTCAGATTCTGGAAACACCCTTCTGGGTGCGCGCGCAATTCGGCTCGGTCATCAAAAATTTTAATCCGTGGCTCCTGGCCGACGACGTGCGCGACATGCCGGGCGGCCATCTCGGGCCGGCGGCGATCCGCGTTTACGACTCGTTCCGCATTTCGGCCAACGCCGGTTCGCTCCTTAAGGAATACGACGAGCGAAGCCGCGTTCAGATGGAGCGGTTCAGCGCGGGCGACGCCAGCCACCTCGTGACTGACGCCGAATTCCGTGCGCGGCTCAATCGGCCCGACGAGCGGATCAAGCCCTACGTGCCGGCGTTCGAATACTTCGTTCCGGTCTGCCTGACGACGCAGGCGCGGCTCAATCTGGTGCTGGCGGGATTGGACGAACTTCTTAAGGGGCACGGCGGCGCAACCCGCCGCATCGACCCGTTCACGAGCGCCACGCTGAGCCGCATCGACAAGACCAGTTCGACCTTAATCTATAGCCTCGGCCCCGACCGCCTCGACCAGCACGGAACGATTCCATACGATCCGACAAACGGAAACATCAGCCCCGGCGATCTGACGATTCGCATCCCGCGCCGGTAGGTCGCTCCGGCTCGAAGTGGCATTTCTTCGTGCTCGTGCTCGTGCTCGTAATCGTAATCGTAATCGAAATTCGCGCGGCCGCTAATCCCTCGCTTACGCCCTGGCCGCTACCTGGTGCCGCATCATCGATGCCGGTTGCTTCATCACGCCATTGGACTTCTTGCCTTTGCGCTTGAGCATATAGACGAATGCCAGCACCTCGGCGACGGCGCGGAAGAACTCGTTCGGGATCATCTTGCCGACCTTAGACTTGCGGTGCAATGCGCGCGCCAGCGGCTTGTTTTCGACGACCGGCACGCCGGAATCGAGCGCGAGTTTCTTGATGCGCAGCGCGATTTCATCCTGGCCCTTGGCGACGACGATCGGCGCCGGGGCCTTCGCCGAGTCGTAGCGCAGCGCCACGGCGAAGTGCGTCGGGTTCATCACGACGACGCTCGCCTTGGGCACCTCGGCCATCATGCGCTGGCGCGCGGCCTGCATGGCGAGGCTGCGCTGGCGCTGCTTGATGAGCGGGTTGCCGTCGCGCTCCTTGGCTTCCTCTTTCATTTCCTGGTGCGACATGCGCATGCGCTTGATGAATTCCCACCACTGGTATCCCAAATCCGCGACGGCCAGCACGGCCATCAGGATCGCGATCCGGATCCCGATTGCCAGCGAAACGTCCATGAGCAAATTGATCTGGTCGCGCAGGTCGAGCGTGCCGATCGCGATGATCCGGTCAAGGCGGCTCGCCACGGCCGTCCACGCGAGCCAGCCGAACAGCCCGACCTTGATGGTCGATTTGAGGCCTTCGATCACCTGGCGCAGGCTGAAAATGCGCTGGAAACCGGCGACCGGATCGAGCCGGCTCCAGTCCGGCGCGAGCTTGTCCCGGGCAATGTTGAACCCGGTCTGGCACAGGCTCACGAGCGGCGAGACGACCAGGATGACCAGCAGCAGCGGCGCGACCAGCTTAGCGATGTGAATCACCGGCAGCGTGAGGAAATCGACGAGGTTTTCGCGGTTGAGCCCGAGGTATTGATCGAACCGCAGCATCTCGCTGATCAACGCGCCGATCGATTCGAACCACAGCGTCCCCGTCGATGAGAAATAAATCAGGAATACCGTAAACACGACGAATGTCCCGAGCTCCTGACTTCGGGGCAATTCGCCTTTCTCGCGGCTCTGCTCGAGCTTTTTTTGAGATTGATATTCGGTTTTATCTTCGTTGTCAGCCATTGTGGGTTCCCAATTATCGGAAACGATGTATCAGGCGAAATTCGAAATCCTAATATCGAAATCCGAAACAAATTCTAAATCCGAATTTTCCATCCTCTTTACTTCTCATTCGAATTTCGAATTCCGGATTTGTTTCGGATTTCGAAATTCGTATTTCGGATTTCATTCATTTTATTTCATCCCCTTCACCACTTGCACGAGCCAGCCGTCGATTCCGCCCATCATGTTCTCCCACTGGCCGACCATGAAGCCCAGCGACAGGAGCAGGATCGAGATGCCGGCCATGATGCGCAGCGGAAAGCTCTCAAGGAACACGTTGAGTTGGGGCACGGCGCGCGCGATCATGCCGAGGCCCACGTTGATCGCGAACACGATGATGATGATCGGCATCGCGAACTTGACCGCCAGTGCGAACATCATTGTGCCCATGCCCATCATGAGGTCCTTCACCGCCGCGCCGGCCACCGCGTCGCCGGGAGGGATCATGTTGAAGCTCGCCGCGGCCGCAGCCAGGAAACCGTGGTGAAAATTCGCCGTCAGGAAAATCAGGATCGCCATGATGTATTGCAACTCGGCGACGATCGAGGTCTGGTGCGAGCCGGTCGGGTCGATCGCGTTGACGAGGCCGAAGCCCATCTGCTCGCCGGCGATCTGGCCCGCGAATTGAATCACCGCGAAGACGATCTTGCCGATGAACCCGATGCTGAAACCGAGCATCGCCTCGGAAAGGACCATCACCGCGAAGCCGACGATCGTGCCCGGGAACTGCGCGGCCGTGACCGGGACGACCGGCGCCAGCGCGACCGAGATCGCCACCGCGATCAGGATGCGCGCGCGCACCGGCACGAACGACTCGCCCATGAGCGGGAAGAACGCCATCACGAACCCGATGCGGATCAGCACCAGCATGAACACGTAAAAGGGCTCGAGCGGGATCTGGATCATCGGATGAGGTCCGGAATGCTGCCGAGAAGCTGCTGCGTGTAGTTGATGACGGTGTTCATCATCCACGAGAAGCAGACAAGGAGGGCGATGAACACGGCGAGGATTTTCGGGACGAAAACCATCGTCTGTTCCTGGATCGAGGTGATCGACTGCACGATGCTGACGATGATGCCGACGACCAGCGTGGCGATCATGATCGGCAGCGACAGCATGAGCCCGATCTTGAACGCATCGGCGACGATTTCGGCTACGGCATCGGGTGACATGGTGGTTACCTTGCGAAACAGTGGTTAAAAAATCCGAAATTCCAATATCGAAATACGAAACAAATCCGAAATTCTAAATTCCAATGAATGCCTTCTTTCGGGTTTCGAATTTCGAATTTGTCTCGGATTTCGAAATTCGGATTTCGTGCTTCGCGTTAATGGAAACTCCTCACGAGCGAACCGATAATGAGTCCCCAGCCATCGACGAGGACGAACAGGATGATCTTGAACGGCAGCGAGACGATGACCGGCGGCAGCATCATCATGCCCATCGACAGCAGCACGGAGCTGACGACCATGTCGATGATGAGGAACGGGATGTAGATGATGAAGCCGATGAGGAACGCGGTCTGGAGCTCGCTGATGATGAACGCCGGCACGAGCACGCTGCTCGGGACCTCGGCCTTGTTCTGCGGCCGCGGCGTCTTGGAAATTCTAATGAATAATGCCAGGTCGGCCTTGCGCGTGTTCTGGAACAGGAAATCGCGCACCGGGGCCTCGGCCTTGCTGAACGCCTCCTGCATGCCGAGCTGGCCGGCCAGGTACGGCTTGAGCGCGTCGCGCTGCACGGCGTTCCACGTCGGCGCCATCACGAAGAACGTAAGGAACAGGGCCAGGCCGATCAGCACCTGCGTCGGCGGCACTTCCTGCGTCCCGAGCGCGCGCCGCACGAACCCGAGCACGATGATCGTGCGCGTGAACGAGGTCAGCATGATGATGAGCGCCGGCGCGACCGTGAGCAGCGTCATGAGCGCCAGCAATTGCAGGCCCGTCGCGATCTGGCCGCTGCCGCTGCCGGTCGGCGCGAGGTTCACGGTGATCGCCGGCCCGGATGGGGCCGCTGCCTGCGCCCAGCCCGCGGCCGCCAGCGCGCCGAACAGCGCCAATGCCAAAAGGGTAGTCTGCGGGCGGATTCTCATTTAACGCTCCAGGCCCGTCGTGCCGCGGCGCAGCTCGTCTTCAAAGGTTGGGCGGCCCGCCTCGGTCCATTCGCCCGATTCGGCCTCGAACTCGGTCAGCATTTGGATCGATTGCGGCGTCGCGCCGATGAGCAGCGTGCGGCCGTTGACGCGGACCAGCATCAGGCTGCGCCGCGCCCCGAGCGCGCGCTGGGCGAGGATGTCGATCGTCTGGCGCGCACCGGTGCGCGCGGCCTGCGGCATCCAGCGCCGCGCGGCCCACACCGCCGCGCTCATGAGCCCCAGCACGACGCCCATCGACAGCGTGACGCGCATGATCAGCCCCGTGATGTCCGGCGCCGCGTTCTTCGGCGCATTCACCGCCGGCTTTTCGTCGGTGATGGAAGCGACGTCCTGGTCGGTCAAAGCGAACGCCGGGGCGGCGATCACCATAAGGAGGACGAGTGGGAGAAAGTGGCGGGTGAGTGCTTTCATTTTAAAACCCGAAATCAGAAATCCTAATGACAAAGGGTTCTCCGGTTCGAATTACGAATATTCGAATTTGTTTCGAATTTCGATTTTCGATTTTCGGATTTAAATCCGATATCCGGATTTATTTTCCGATCCAATTACGCGAGTGACTTGACCCGGTCGTTCGTGCTGATGATGTCGGTCAGGCGCACGCCGAAGCGGTCGTTGACGACGACGACTTCGCCGCGCGCCACCAGCTTGTCGTTGACCATGACCTCGAAATTCTCGCCGAGGAGCTTGTTGAGCTCGATGACCGAGCCCTTGCTCAGTTGGAGCAGCTCCTGGATCATCATGCGCGTGCGGCCGACTTCGACCTTGACCTGCAGCGGGATGTCGAGGATGAAGTCCAGGTCCAGCGGCTTGGCGTTGGGATCGGCGGTGGATTTCACCGCGCCCGGCGTGAGCGCCGACGGTTCCGATGCGGCCGCGGCGTTTTGCGCGGCGACCCCCGCCATCTCCATCATTGCCTTTTCGACGACGTCGTCTTGAGTGCTCATGGCCTGTCCCTCTTCTGCTCTTCGATTCCCGTGATTTGCAGGGCACGGTTGCTTTTATGCGCCCCGACCATTCCCCAGAACTTGCGAATGCCCTCGACGAGGATCTCCACCGGCGCCTCGCTGTCCTCGTTGAGCTGCAGGATGTCGCCCGCCTTGAGCCGCAGCAGGTCGCGCCCGGTGATCGTCGCCGACCCGAGGATCGCGCTCACTTCCAGCGAGCTCTCCATCAGGTGCTGCTTGAGCCGCGCCGTCAGCGTGGCGTCGGTCTCGGTCTCTTCCGCTGCGAAGATGCCCTTGAGGATCTCCTTGACCGGGTCGATCGTCGTGTACGGGATGCACAGCGCCAGCGTTGCCTTGTTGTTTTCGATCGTGATCTCGCAATCGACCACGTTGACCGGCTCGCTCGGCCCGGCGACGTTGATGAACTGCACGTTGACTTCGCTGCCGATCGGGTTGAAATGCACCGGGTGAACCGGCGCCCACGAATCGGTGTAGCAGCGCGAAATTTCCTCGGTGATCTTATGGATGACGCGGCTCTCGATCAGCGTGAAGTCGCGGTCTTCGTCGATCTGGATCGGCTTGCCGAGGCCGCCGAACATGTAATCGACCAGCGTCAGGATCAGGCGCGCCGGCAGCACCAGCAGCAGCGAGCCCTTGTAGGGTTCCATGCGCAGCACGTGCAGGCTGGACGGTTTCTCGAGCGTCCGCGTGAAGTCGCCGAAGCTGCACACCATCTGGTTGCTGATTTGAATCTCGACCGGCCGGCGCAGCGTCGTCGAAAGCTGAAGGCGCAGCAGCCTTGCGAGACGATCGTGAATCGTCTCGAGCGTCGGCAGCCGGCCCGGCATGAACCGGTCCTGGTCGGAGAAGTCAAACGCGGCGACCTCGCCTTCGGCCGATTGGGCCGCGCCGCCGGCGTCGATCTGTCCGCCGGACAACCCGCCCAACAAGGCATCAATTTCTTCCTGTGACAGAACGTTCGCCATCTTGCTGCATCCGACCGCTTGAATTCACTTCGTGCTCGTGCTCGTAATCGTAATCGATACTCTCTCGATAGTGTGTCCCTCGCTTACGCTCGGGCTACTGCCTCAGAAAAACCAGATCCGCGTATTTGATATCCTTGATCGAGTTCGGCTTGTTGAGGACGCCCTCGTAGCGCGTGCGCAGCTCGTTCTGCATGCGTTCGAGGCCACCGCTGCCCTGCAGTTCGGCGAGCGTCTTGCTGGAGACCAGCATGATCGTCGCGTCGCGCAGCCGCACTTCGTTCTTCTCGATCGCCGCCTTGGCCTCGGCCGACGCCGCCTCGATCTGGATCGACATCTGCACGACCTGGCGCGCGGTCGGGTCGAGCAGGTTGATCACGAAGCTCTTCTTGAAGTCGAAGAACAGGTCAGCCGCTTCGGCCTTGCCTTCGCCCTTCTCGCCCTTCTCGCCCTTCTCGCCCTTTTCGCCTTCGCCACCCGCCTTTTTCTCGGTCTTTTCGCCGCCCGCGGCGGTATCGCTGACGACCTGTTCGGAAGTGCTGGAGCCCGTTTGAGCCGCGGTGTCCGAGCTTTTGCTGTGCCCGATGAACCAGCCACCCGCCACGCTCACGCCGACCAGTGCAAAAATGCCGACTGCCATGAAGATTTTGCTTTTCATCCCTTTTCCGCCCACTTGCGGCGGCGCTTCCGGTTTGGTTTCCGGAGCCCGCGCTGGAGTTGTGGTTTCCGCGGCTTCCGCTTTCTTGGCCATGAGACGATCCCCTTATCTTATCGTTGCTTCATCATGTTGACCTGAATTCGGGGTCCTCTTTACAACACCACGGAACGCAGGTGCGCATTCCACGGCGCGACAACATGGAACAACTCCCGTGCCACTATTGCCCTCCCAACCGAAGCCATCGTGCTCGTGCTCATGCTTGTAATCGTAATCGTAATCGAATCAATAGCTTGGATGAATCTGCGTTCAGGGTAATCTGGTTATGAGAAGCTCAAACGGGTGTCAAAAATCCATTATATCGGCTTTAATCGGAACGGGGCTGCGTCAAGATCATGACGGAATTCGAAATTCCACACGCGGATGACACGGATCGAACGGCTCGAAACGGATTGGGTCCGGATCAGTGGGAATCGGTTCAATCTGTTCAATCTGTGTGTGGAAATCTAAAATGCCCGCTCGAGCAGGACATACGCAAATCCATCGCAGGCCGCCTTGTCCGGCCGCGTCCGAATAAATCCGTCATCAACCTGAGTCCAGTCGGTCGCGCCGAGATGCTCAAGGATCGGTTTCGGATCGATCAGCCGCCAGTCGGGGTGCCCGGCGAGCCATGGCTTGACGATTCCCTCGTTTTCGGCCTTCGTCGGGCTGCATGTCGCCCAAAGGAGCCGGCCGCCGGGGGCAACCCATTTCGACGCGGTTTCAAGTAGTTCCCTTTGCGTGCGCAGGACTGGGTCCCGGTGACTGAGCCGGTCGTCCCAGCGGATTTCGGGGTGGCGCGCGATGAGCCCCAGCGCCTGGCACGGCGCATCGACCAGCACGCGGTCGACCGTTCCGTCGCCGCCAGCCGGATCGCCAATGATTTCAATATGGTAGGTCGGCTCTTCGAGCCGACTCCCATACAGCCGTTCGAGCGATTCGGCCAAAACCCGCCGCCGCTGCGGATCGATCTCGGCCGCCACAAGCCGCCCCTGCCCGCCCATGAGTTCCCAGAGGTGCCCGGTCTTGCCGCCCGGCGCGGCGCACAGGTCGGCGACCCGCGACCCCGGCGACGGTTCGAGCAGCCGCGCCGCCAGCATCGCCCCGAGGTCCTGCACGGTCAGTTCGCCGCGCGCCCACGGCTCGGTCTTCCATGGCTGGCTGTCCTCATCCGTCCACCGCAGTGCCTCGGGCAGCAGTCCCTGCGCGGCGGGCAGTCCCGCCTCGATCAGCGCGGCCGCGGTTGTCTTGAGCGTATTCGCCCTCAGCCACAGCGGGGCCTCGGCCGGGGCCAGCGCCCGGGCCACATCCAGTCCCGATGCGCCGTAGCCCTCACGCAAGGCGTCCAGAACCGGCCGCGGAATCGACAGCCGCGCGTCATCGGGCAGCGCGACGACAAACGGATCGGCCTCGAGTTCTTCGATCGATTCCGGCAGCGCCGGCAGCAGCCGCCGCACGACGAAGTTCACGAACCGGCTCGCGGGTTCACCGCCGGCCACGCGCGCCAGCGCCACCGCCTGCTGGCCGATCGCGTAATCGGGCGCACCGGACTGAAAAATCTTTTCGAACGCCGCCAGCCGCACGACCCAACGCACCGGCTCCGGCGTTTTCTGCGGATCGACCAGCTTGCTTCGATCGATCAAGGCATCAATCAATGAAAGCCGTCGCAGCATGCCGCGCACGAGATGCTCGGCCAGCGCGCGCTCGCGCGGGTCCTTGACCGCGATCTCTTCCGATTTGCACAGGAATTTCCACGCGGCCACGCGGGCCGGGCTTGCGGGCTGTTTGTGGGGTTTGTTCATGGCCGCGGATGCGAGTCGGGCTCAATGGTCGATTTCGGGTGCATGTGCCGCAGCGGCAGGAGCAACAGCCCGATCACGATGTAGCTCCAGATGCCGACCATGAGCAGGATGTTGAGGTTTTGCTTCATCATGAACAGCAGGCTGCCCACGATGACGATCGTCACGAGGATCTCGAACGGCTGCCGGTGCGCGAGGTTGAAGCTTTTGAACCCGACATAGGGGACTTTGCTCACCATCAGCGAACCGAGCACGACGACCAGCGGCGTCAGGATTTTGTCCAGGTTCAGGTGCACGACTTCCAGGTACTGCTCGAGCGGGATCGTGTCGAACACCCAGACGATGGAGATGAGGGCCAGCGCCGCGCCGGGGATGGGCAGGCCGAGGAACGTCTTGCTTTCTTCGCGCGTGGCCTGGACGTTGAACCGCGCCAGCCGCAGCGCGCCGCAAATCACGTAGAACGCGCACACCGTGATGGCGGCCACCTGCGGGACGGTGTCCGAAATCACGTCATAGGCCATCAGCGCCGGCGCCACGCCGAACGCCACGAGGTCCGACAGCGAGTCCAGGTTCAGCCCGAAGAAGCTCTGCGTGCGCGTCAGCCGCGCGATGAACCCGTCCATCACGTCAAGGAACGCCGAGAAAACGATCAGCCAGCACGCTTCCTGGATGGCCCCCGGGTTCGGTGATCCATTGTTGTTGTAAATGGTGAAGATTGCCCACATGCCACAAAACAGGCTTGCCGAGGTGAACATGTTTGGCAGGATATAGATCTTGCGCACTGGCGCCCTCCGGCCCGGGAATGCTCTGATTAGAACAACATTGTGCGCCATTGTCCATTCCAACCGGATTGGCCGTTCTTCGCCGTTGCCGGCGGATTCCATTATAATTGATCCATCCGATTTCGAGGAGTGATCCGATGCTTCAATCCGATGAGCCGCAGCGAGGCAGACAGAAGCGGAGCGCGCCACGAAGGATTTTTTCCCCGGCTGCAATCTGGCTGATGGCGCTTGGGATGGCTGGTTGCATTTCGGCGCGCACCGGCGAGCCCGGCCCGTTAACGCCCGATTCGGCCGTCGAGCGCGGCCGCGAGGTGTTCATGCGCCATTGCGATCGGTGCCACCCCGGTGGCGATGCCGGAATTGGTCCCGCCCTGAACAGCAAGTCCCTGCCCGGTTTTGTGATCAAGAGCCAGGTCCGGCTGGGCCTCGGTGCCATGCCGCGTTTCTCCGGCAGCGAGGTCAGCAGCGCGCAGCTCAACGACATCGTCAAATTCCTGAAAGCCCAGCGCCGCCGCGGGCCCGGGTAATTAATCGCATGGTTTCGGCGCCGGTTTCGGCGTCTCCTTGCAATCGGGCTTTGGCTTGCATTTGGGCTCGGGCAGCGTCGGCTTGGGATCGTAACCCAGAAACCCGAATCCCACCTCGACCGGGAAGAGCTTGGCGCGTGCGCCGACGAACCCGATGCCGCAGCTCGCGATCGGCCACACATCGACCGATGCCAATTCGCCTTCGTCGCAGTCGAGCAGCGACGCCCTGAAGATGTGCCCGTCGTAATTGTCGAACGCCGGGAACGTCAGCGCCAGGTTGATGTCGCACCAGTTCGAGCTGCGGTGCCGCTGCGTCCCGGTGCCGACCTCGACCGAGGCACAACCAGCAAGAAATGTCATCAGCAACAACGTGATCAATGTGGCGGGTTTCATGGTTCCTCCTCTTTCATCCGGCGTGATGGAAAATACAACCTTGTCAGATTGACACCGAATCCGAAGAAAAGGTTCCAATGAAAAAGAGGCCGTCGAGGGGCGGCCTCTTTTGCGTCCTTTTAGTCGTTGATCGCCGTAGCGGTCAACCTTGCCCCCTAACCGAAATAGCGCTTGAGCAATCCGTTGAACGCGCACGCGTGGCGCGCCTCGTCCTTGCACGCCTCGTGGACCGAGTCGTGGATCGCGTCCTGGTTCTGCGCCTTGGAGCGGTTGGCGATGTCCTTTTTGCACGCGTTGGCCGCGCACTCGCCGGCGACCAGCTTCATCAGGTTCTCCTTGGTGCTCTCGGAGACGCCGCCCAGCAGCTCGCAGAAGCGCGCCGCGTGGTGCGCCTCCTCGAACGCGATGCGCTTCATCGTCTCGGCGATTTCGCTGTAGCCCTCGCGCTCGGCCTGGCGCGCCATCGCGATATACATCCCGACCTCCGCGCATTCGCCCTGGAACTGCATCTTGAGGTCTTCCTCGAAACCGCTGCCGTTGGCCACGCCGAGCCGGTTCCAATCGACCAGCTTGAGCAGGCCATCGTCCTCGGCCATCTTGGTGAACTTCGAGGCCGGGGCCTTGCAACGGGGGCAGGTCGCCGGGGGCTCGGGCCCCTCGTGAATGTAACCGCAAACGGAGCAGATCCACTTCATGATCAGCACTTCCTTTTCTTTTGGTTTATTCCGGGACCGCACTTGGCGCAGGTTCCCTTGAAAATGACGTCTTCGATCGTGTGGCCGCCGAAGCCGGCGATGCGCGCGCCGAATCCGGGCGGCGCGTCGAGCACCGCATGGCACTCGCGGCACACGAAATGGTGGTGCGGCAGCGTGTTGGGATCGAAATGCGTGCTCGCTTCCATCACGTCGAGCCGCCGCACGAGCCCAAGGTCTGCAAGCGTCTCGAGCGTGTTGTAGATCGTCGCCACCGAAACGAGGCCGATGCGCGCGCGCACCGCCTCGACGATCTCGGCCGCCGTGGGGTGGCTCGTGTTGCCCTCGAGCACGGCCAGCACCGCCCGGCGCTGCGGCGTCATTCGGACGCCGGACGCCCGGAGCAGTTCCTCGGCCACATCCGGCACAAGCGGCCCAGCCTTGTATCCAGTATCGCCCAACACTCGCGCCTTTGCCAAATTTCGGATGAGTTCATCCGATTACAATAATTCTTATAATGGAATGGTTCTAAAGAAGCAAGAAAAATTTTTGGGACCCATGGGACTAATGGGACCTATGGGTCTTATGGGTCCTATGAGTCCCATAGGTCACATGACTCATAAGACCCATTGGACCCATGCTATCGCCATTTTCCACTCGCTCCCCGCCCTTCGATTCAGGATAATAAGCCACCCCCTTTGTGGCGCGCGCACTTGTAGAGGAATGGGATGCACATGAACGATCAACTCGACCAGACCGCCGACGACAGCCTTCGCCAGTCCATGGACGTCGATATCGCCTGCGTGGGCTTCGGCCCGGCGATGGGCGGATTCCTCACGACGCTCGCGCGCGGCATGAGCGACGAGAGCGCCCCGCTCGAGAGCCGCGCCATGCCCGGCATGCCGCCGCAGGTCATCTGCTACGAGCGCGCCGATGACATCGGCTTCGGCGTTTCGGGCGTCGTCACGAAGGCGCGCGGCATCCGCGCCACGTTCCCCGATTTCGACCCCGCGCAGATCCCGCTGACCGCGCCCGTCAAAAAGGAAAAAGTTCTTTACCTCCTCGACCCGATCGGCGCCAGCCGCCGTCCGGCGCTCATGAAGATGGCTGACGCGGCGATCAAGACCTTCAAGGCCATTCTTCCTTATTACGAGGATTACGCGTTCCGCCTGCCTTACATCCCGCCGTTCCTCGAAAAGCACGGCGGCTACGTGATGTCGATCGGCCAGTTTAATCAGTGGGTCGGCGCGCAGCTCATGGGCAGCGGCATGGTTCAGATCTGGCCCGGCACGCCCGTCAACAAGGCGCTCACCGAAGACGGCAAGGTCGTCGGCATCCGCCTCGCCGACCAGGGCGTCGATAAGCAGGGCAAGCCCGACGCCTGCTTCATGCCCGGCATGGACATCAAGGCCGCGCTCACCGTCATCGGCGACGGCCCCGTCGGCCCCGTCGGCCGCCAGCTCAATAGCGAGCTCGGCATGCCCGAAGGCCACCACCAGCGCGAGTGGGCCGTCGGCATGAAGATGGTCGTGGACCTGCCGGAGTCGTGCACGCTCGAGCCCGGCACGGTGATCCACACGTTCGGTTACCCCGAGCCCGAGATTTTCGGCTTCATGTATATCTACCCCGACCGCGTCGCGTCGCTCGGCATCTTCGTGCCGTCGTGGTTCGACAACCCCGTGCGCACGACCTACCGCTACCTTCAGCACTGGATGCAGCACCCGGCGCTGTGGAAGCACCTCAACGGCGGCCGGCTGCGTTCGTGGGGCGCGAAGACATTGCAGGAAGCGGGCAGGCGAGGCGAGCCGCTGCTTGCCGGCGACGGTTACGCGCGCATCGGCGAGGGCTCCGGCTCGACGAACGTCCTCACCGGCTCGGGCGTCGATGAAGCCTGGACGACCGGCGTGCAGCTTGCCGAAGGCGTGCTTGAAATCCTCAAAGCCGGCAAGCCATTCACGCGCGAAAACCTCGAGGCGGCCTACGTCGCGCGGCGCCGCGCAAGCTGGGTCGATGAGGAATCCAAGGTTGCCGAACGCGCGCGCGACGGTTTCGGCAGCGGCTTTATTCAGGGCATGATCGGCATGGCGCTGGCCGGCTTCACCGGCGGCCGCATCGCGTGGCCGGGCAACCCGCTTCGCCCGCACGAGCGCATCCCGTCGATCGAGGAATATTACCGCGGCCGCATTTCGCCCCAGGAAATCGAGGCGATCCGCGCCGACTGCAAGGCGCGCGGCGCGGCCCTTCATGATGCCCTCATGGAAAAGGCCGGCTGGCCCGCGATCCAGCTCGACGGCCAGCTTTTGGTTTCGCATCAGGACGCGCTGCTCATGGGCGGCAAGGTGCAGGCCCCGGCCGGCTACGCCGACCATGTCGCGTTCACGCACCCGGAAATCTGCGCCAAATGCGCGGAACAGACGTGCGTGGAGGTTTGCTCGGCGCAGGCGATCACGGCGCGGGCCGGTGGCGGCGTCCCCGAGTTCGACCGCGAGAAATGCGTCCATTGCGGCGGATGCCTCTGGAACTGCACGAAGGCCAACCCGCAAGACCCCGAACACGCCGTCCTTGACTTCCGCGCCGGCGCCGGCGGCCTCCACAGCGCGGAAAACTAAGTTCCGATCAAACACGAAATGCACGAAAGAAGAACACGAAAGTTCACGAAATAAAGGCCGAGGCAACATGGATGACGAATTACTCTACCGGGATGAGTATTACAACATCGTCAACGCCGCCATCAAAGTGTGGAAATATTTTCGATTCGGCCAGCACGAGAAAACTTACGAGAACATCGCCGCGTCGTTCTTTGATTTATTTTTCGTGTCAATTCGTGAACCTTTTCGTGAATTTCGTGTTTGTATGGATTTTTTTAGTGCATTTCGTAAGCGATTTCGTGTATTCCGTGGTCTGACTTTTTTTTGAACAGGAGCCATTGAACAGTGACACAGCCCCTCCACATCGTCGTCTGCGGATCGATCGTCCCGGACCCGTTGCAGACCCTCGAGCCTGTCTCGACCCCGGCCGGCCCGGGCCTCAAGAATGAAATGATGCTGCCCGCCGTGCTCGACCCGTGGGCCGCCTGCGGACTTTTCGAGGCCGCCAACCTCGCCAAGCAGGTCGCCGGCAGCAAGGTTTACCTCGTGAGCCTCGGCCCCAAGGCCAAGCTCCAGCAGGTGATGATGACCGTCGCGCAGAAGTTCCCGTTCGAGCTGGTGGCCGTCGATGGTCCGGCCGGCGGCTTCACCGAAGCCGCGCAGGTCGCCGAGGCGCTCGCCGGCGCGATCAACGCCATCCCCGGCCTCGACAAGGCGAACATGCTCGTGTTCGGCGGCTGGGCGTCGGCAAGCCGCGCCGCCGGCGCGACGATGCAGATGCTCGGCGAGAAGCTCGGCATCACCGACCAGTTCCAGGGCGTCGATGAATGCAAGGTGCAGCCCGACGGCTCGCTGCGCATCCTCGAGCGCATCGAAGGCGGCCGGCATCAGGTCTCGATCTGCCAGGGCCCGCCGATCGTGTGCGGCTGGGCGACCGGCAACCTCCCCGAGCCCCCGAACAACCCGCAAGTCGGCATGATGAACATGCGCGCGATCATGCCCGCGCTACAGAAGGCCAAGCCGGCGCAGGTCGCGCAGGACGGCGTCGAATGGGTCACGGTCCAGCTCCCGCAGCAGCGCCGCGACACCCGCATCGTCAAGGACGTCCCGATCGAAGAGATGGCCCAGGAAATCGTCGAATGGATCAAGAAGTGAGGCAAGCAGACGCACGGTAAAGAATCGTGCTCGTGCTCGTGCTCGTAATCGTAATCGTAATCGAACGCTCGAACCTTCAAACTGACCTTCAGGATAAGCCCAATGGAAAAAATCCTCTGCCTGCTCCACACCGAATCCGACGGCTCGCTGCACAAGTCGGCGTTTGAGGCGGTTGGCGCCGCGAAAGACCTCGCGGCCGGCCTGTCCTCCCAATTCGCCATCGGCATCGTCGGCGAATCGGTCGCCAACGCGGCCAATGCCGTCGCCGGCGCGGGCGCCGAAAAAATCTATGCCGCGCAGGGCGCCGATTTCGCGCAGCCCAAATACGCGACCGACGCCGCCGCGTGCGAAGCGCTCGCCAAGGCCGCCGGCGCGACGATCGTTCTTGCCCCGGCGACGAGCCGCTTCAGCCGCGTCCTGGCCGGCGTCACGGCGCGCCTCGGCGGCCGCATCGAAACCAACGCCACCGCCATCGCCGTAACGAACGGCAAGCCCGCCGTTTCGCGCTGGTATTACCGCCAGCGCATCGAAACCACCCTCAGCCGCCCGCAGCGGCCGTGGGTCATCACGCTTTCCCCCGGCAGCCTTCCCGAGCTGCAACTCGCGCCGGCTTCGGCGAGCGTCGAGAACGTCGCCGTCGCCGCGCCGGCCTCGCGCACGCAGGTCACCGGCATCCAGTCGCCGCCCGCCGACGCCCAGACGATCCGCCCCGACGCGCAGCTCCTGTTCGTCGCCGGGGCCGGCTGGACGAAGCAGCAGGCCGACGGCGCGTCGCACATCGACGAGGCCGAGAAGATCATCCTGCAGTTCCTGCACCAGACGGGCGCGTCGCTCGGCAGCTCGAAGTCGCTGGCGGACATGAGCGGCGAGGGCCAGAAAATCCTGCCGTTCATGAGCCACCTGAACCAGATCGGCCAGACGGGCGCCTCGCCGCGCCACCCGAAGGGCCTCGCCACGTGCTGCCACGGCGAAGAGCCGCACGTCGTCGGCTGGCGCTTCATCAGCGAGCGCCGCGCCGTCAACACCAACCCCGGCTGCGGCTGGGCGCAAGGCAAGACCGACGTCCTCTACGTCGCAGACGCCTTCGAGCTCATGCGCAAAGTCGAGGAGATGTTAGGCTAAAGCTCCTGCCGAAAGTTGTTTTTTCGTGCTCGTGCTCGTGCTCGTAATCGTAATCGTAATCGATTCGGCACCGTATCGTTCATCAAATCGCCGGCGAGATCGCCAGCCCCACACCGCGCACTACCAGCCGATGTGGGGCCCGAGCCCTCGCCGGTGATTTTTATTTCCAACTTTTCCCCCTCTCGTGCGTCTTACTGTTTAAGATGAGTCTTATAGGTCCCATGAGTCCCATGAGTCCCATAGGTCCCATAGGACCCATTTTCTGGAGCCCCCAATGCCCGACCAACCCGCCCGCAAGCCCCGCAGCTGGTTTCGCATCATCCTGCTGATCCTGCTTGGCGGGCCGTTGATGTTGATCCTGTTCCTGTTTCTCGTGTTCTCGTTCAGCCGCCCGCGACCGGATCAAGCCGCGCCGCCGGCCGGTGTCCTGTCGTTCAAGCCCGCCGCGGACCCTGTTGCAAATCCATCGGCCCAAAGCCAGGAATCGCGCGCGATTTTTGACAAGTGGGTCGGCCGGCATAAAGATCAGCGCAACTGGAACGATCTGCTTGCTAAACACTGGCGACCCGGCCAGCGCCTCACCGCGGAACAGACGCAGTGGCTACTCGATCACCGCGATCTTGTTGATGACCTCCTTCGGCTTGCGGCGGCCGGTGGGATCCCCGGCACCACCTGCGAACAATACTCGGCACTCAGCTACCGCGAATCGCAGCAAATGCTCAATCCGATAACTGATCGATGGAATGAAATCCTGCATTATCCGACCATCCTCGCCGCCGAGAGCCAGCGCCGCTACGATGCCGGAGACCTGGCCGGCGCCGTCGATGCCCTGCTCGCGATTAACACCATTGCGCGCTCGGTCCGCGAACCGTTGTTGATCAACCACCTGGTTGCGATCGCCATGCAGTCCAAAGCCGGCAGCGAACTGGCCGCCTGGATTTCGGATTCCAGGCTCACGCCCGAGTTGGCCCAACGATTGCGCGGCAAATTCGCCGCCGACGCCATCACGATGTCCGACTATCGCCGCACGCTCGACGCGATCTATTGTAACGGCCGCAACTTCCTGGTGGACGGTCTGACGAACAACAATTTCAGAGGCCTCCTCACCTACAATTTCGAATATGAAGCCGCGCGCAACGGGATCTTTGACTCGCCTCCCAGCGAACGAAAAAAGAGTGCGATGGCGAAGGTGGTGATTTTTGCGGCAGGGCGATCCATTTGGATGCGTGCGACGCCGCAGAGCAGCCTCGACAGCTTCGATGCCGCCTATCGCGAGAGCGCCAAAAACAATGCGGCTCTTCCTCCCGAACTCAGTGCGTTTATGCGCGATGAACGCGAGATCCGCGTACGCACCAACACGAGTCTGGCCAAGGTGAATCTCAATGTTGCCGGGTTGGACGCGCTCGTCGGCAACCAATCCTCAAGCCAGACCGACCCGTTCACGAACCAGCCGCTCAAGACCGTCGATTCCGGCGACTCCACGCTGATCTACAGTCTCGGTCCCGACGGCATCGACCAGCACGGCGCGCTTTCCTATGACCCGACGAACGGCACCATCAGCTCCGGCGACATCGTGCTGAGAGTCACCAAGAGGCCTCAAAGATGATTGGCTTCATTCCGGAACCGCGTCAGCGGTTCGACATTCAAAGCCGTGGGTTGCCGAAGCTGTTCCGGCAACCCACGGATGAGCGCGCAGGAAGATTCGAACCGATTTATCGGTTCGACAAGAGCGCACGAATGTAGATTGTCGAACCGGTAAACCGGTTCATTTTCGTGACATACTCTGTCCGTGGGTTGAATCGCAAAAGCCGATTCAACCCACGGCTTTGGAAGTCGAACCGCTAACGCGGTTCCGAGCAAAGCGCGTTGCATTGGAGCCCCCGAATGCCCGATCAACCTTCCGACCGCCCTTCACTCAAGCCCCGCCGATGGCTCCGCTTCCTGTGGCTCGCCCTCGCGATCATGATCATCCCGCCGGTCATGCTGATCACGATGATGTCGGTGATCTATTCCGCCCATTCCGTCCGCCCCGACCAGCTTCAGCCCCGCGCCGAGCTGCTGGTCGTGAAACCCCAGCTCACTGCCGATTCTACAAAAACGCTTGAGCAGCTCATCGCAACGGCCTCGAAGGATAAGGCCGCCGTGGCACTCGAGAAGATCGAGGCCGGATACGTCGGTTACGGCAATTCCGGGAACTGGTTCCCGCTCTGGGACGGCGACCGTCCCCTGAGTCCTGATCAAGTCCAGTGGCTGACCAAACATGTCGAATGGATCCGGGACCTCCTCCAAGGCACGGCCGACAGCGTGCCGACCTTAACTTATGAACAGGCAGCGATTCTTAATGACGAAGGCTTGGGACGGCTCTACGTCGAGATTGTGTCCCGTTACATGTATTTCACTAATTATGCGAACATCCTGGCGGCTGAAAGCCGCCACCGCCGCGAATCCGGCGATCTCAGCGGCGCCGCGGGCGCGCTCATGGCCATTTACCGGCTCTCGCATGCCACCGCAAGGCCTTTCGAAGTTGGTCGCCGCATCGCGGCTTCTATGCAATCCACCGCGAATAAAGAGTTAATGCATTGGCTTGCAACTGCCGCCATGCCCACTGAAATCGCCGCGCGGATTCGCGATCAGCTCGTAAAAAGCCCGATCACGCTCGCGGACGCCCGCCGCACGATCGAACTGCAATACCGCATCGAGCGGGTTGGTTATTGCAAGTTACTCAACGCCCCCTTCAGCGATGTGATGTTTCATACGCTGCAAATGAACTCGCTGACGCATCAAGTGAAAGGCCGGTCGTATCGTGACTACGAACCCGACGCGCGGCATCTGTTTTCTGTTTTCTTCCGCAACCCGATCGAAACGGCTACGGACGTTTTCGCGGCCACGACCACTTCCTCGCACATGAAATCGAATGCCTCCGAGAACCTGGAACGTTTCGACGGTTATTACCGCTCGATCCTAAGCGACATCGATCGCAACCAGCCGATGACCCAGCCCAGGATCGCGCCGGAAATGCTGCCCATGTCGCCTCCCGAGATCACATACGCAATGATCTGCAATAATCTCGCCCAGCTGCGCGCGCTCACGATGGCCCTGAACAACATCGCGAACGGCTCGCCCGGCAGCGAGCCCGACCCCTACGCCAACGAGCCAATCAAGGTCGTCCATACCAACGACGCCACGTTCTACTACAGTGTTGGCCCCGATCGCACCGACGACCACGGCCTCATTCCCTACGACGCCACCAAAACCCCGCTGCGCCCCACACCCGGCGACATCGTCGTGCGGATCCCAAACCGGCCGTAATATGAATCGCCGGCGAGGGCGTCGGCGCCACATCGCGCTCTGCAGGCCGGTGTGGGGCCGGCGCCACCGCCGGCCATTTAAAAAAAATACCAACTTTTCTCCACCCTGACCGTCTCTTGTTTTAGTTGGATTCTCAACGAGGCTTTGATGGCAGACCCCTTGGCAAAAAAACATCGCCCGTGGCGGGTGATTCTCCTGTCGATCATCGTGGGCGTGCCTGCTGTTGTTTTTGTGTTTTTTCAGTTCGTCTTTTTCATCAATGGCGTGCGGAAGGATCAGCTTGTCCCGCCGAAGGGTTTGGTCACGATCCAGTCGAATCCCGCCACCACGAAACCCACCGATATTCCGAAGAATTTTCATGAAGTTCTTATGGCGGGCACGAACAAGGATGCCGCCGCCTTATACCGCAAATGGGCGCCGAAGCTTGCTTATCATGACTTAAGTAATCCGTTCGATACGCGCATCCCAGGGCGGCCGTTGAATCCCGAACAGATTGCCTGGCTTCTAGCCAACCGCGAGTTGATCGACGACCTCCTGCGCGCCGCTGCCTCGGCGAAAGGCCCGATCATCACGTGCGAGGAGGCGCAGCGGCTCGACCTCGGCAGCATGGACCGGGGCCTGCAGCCCATTCCGGAATTAACGCTCTACCAGCGGTTCTCGAAAATCCTCGCCGCCGAAAGCCGCCGCCGCCGCGACGCCGGCGATCCCAAGGGAGCCGCCGAGACGATCCTGGCGGTCCAGCCGCTGGCCATATCGATCCAGGAGCCGCTCCTTGTCAATCATCTGGTCGCTGTCGCGATGCAGTCGATCACGAATCAGGAATTGGCCGGGTGGATCTCCGATTCGATCGCGCCCGACATTGCTGGCCAACTGCGCGACCGGCTCACCGCGCAGAAAATCGAAATCGCGCAGTTTCGCCGGCCGATGGAAGTCGAATACCAAACGGAGCGCGCCCAGGTGGTTCGCCTGCTCAACAGCCCGTTCACCGACATGGTGCACAAGGCGTGCGAGATACCCGAGCGCGATTCGCTTCTGACCAGGTTTTTCATGGACCCTTACCAGATGACATACCACACGATCGACCTGGCCAAACTGAAAGCATCGGCGTCCTCGGAACTGGACCGCTTCGATCGATTCTATGGCGCGCTGTTGAAAGAGGTTGAGCGCAACGAGCCCCCGGTGAACCACGATTCATCCGAGATGCCGTTCACGATTCGCTTTTTCGGCGCGAATTTCGATGAAGCCGATGTGCGCACCGCCGTCAGTCTGACCAGTTTCAATCTCAACCTGGCCGGCCTTGACCGGGTCGCCGGACGCCAACCGGCCGCCGAGACCGACCCGTTCACGAAGCAGCCGCTCAAGACGGTTCCCGTCGGAAACGAGCTCTGCATTTACAGCCTCGGCCCCGACCGCGCCGACCAGTTCGGTGTCGTCTCCTACGACCCGACCAACGGCACGTTCAGCTCTGGAGATATTGTCCTGCGCGTCCCCCGCCGCGAGTAGCCGGCCGGGAGGGTAGGTCGGCTCTACGAGCCGACTCCGGACCAGAGTCGGGTCGCAGACCCGACCTACCCCGACCGGCGACATTGTCCTGCGCGTTGCCCGCCGCGAGTAGTTGGCCGGGAGGGTAGGTCGGCTCTATGAGCCGACTCCGGACCAGAGTCGGGTCAGAGACCCGACCTACCCTCTTTTTCCCCTCTCTTGCCCCGGGGTTCCCACTGGCATGTCCCCTCGCGATTGGCTAGAATGGGCCTGTGTGGGTTGAGTCAACCGGCGCCGGCGCGGCATGCGGCGCGAAGGGTGAATGCAGTTGAGTTACCAGGAAATTCTCCGCCCGGAAATTCCCCGTGAAGAATGCGGCATCGTCGGCGTCTATGGCCACCCCGAAGCCGCCAAAATGGCCTACCTCGGGCTTTACGCGCTGCAGCACCGCGGCCAGGAGAGCGCCGGCATCGTCGCCAGCGACGGCGAAAAGCTTCGCATCTACAAGAACAAGGGGCTCGTCAGCGAGGTCTTCAGCCCGCGCGAGCGCCTCGACGAGCTCAAGGGCTCGATGGCGATCGGCCACGTGCGCTACTCGACGACCGGCTCCAACCGCATCGCCAACGCCCAGCCGCTTCTCGTCAATTACCGCGGCGGCTCGCTTGCCATCGCGCACAACGGCAACCTGATCAACGCCGCCGAGCTGCGCTCCGAACTCGAAGGCCGCGGCGCGATCTTCCAGGGCACCGCCGACAGCGAAATCATCGTCCACCAGATCGCCCAGGCCGCCAGCGACGACTTCCTCGAGGGCCTCACGACATCGCTCTACCGCATGCGCGGCGCGTGGACGCTGCTGTTTCTGCGCGAGAAGCAGATGGACGCCGTCAAGGACCCGCGCGGCATCCGCCCCCTGTGCATCGGGACACTGGATGGGGCAACCGTGGTCGCCAGCGAATCGTGCGCGCTCGACATCATGGGCGCCCAGCATCTGCGCGAGCTCAAGCCCGGCGAAATGATCATCGTCGGCGACGGCGGCGTGCGCCACGAGTTCCCGTTTCCGCCGGTCGAGGAACGGTTCTGCGTTTTCGAATACATCTACTATTCGCGCCCCGACTCGGTCATGCACGGCAAGTCGGTCTATCAGATCCGGCTCGCGCTCGGCGAGCGGCTCGCGCAGGAGCAGCCCGCCCCCGCCGACCTCGTCATCCCGACGCCCGACTCCTCCAACGCGGCCGCGATCGGTTACGCGAAGGCCGCCGGCCTGCCGTTCCACCTCGGCCTCATCCGTTCGCACTACATCGGCCGCACGTTCATCGAGCCCGACCAGGGCATCCGCAACTTCGGCGCGAAACTCAAATACAGCCCCGTCGCCTCGCTCCTCGAAGGCAAGTCCGTCGTGGTCGTGGATGACTCGATCGTCCGCGGCACGACGTCCGTCAAGATCGTCGAGATGCTTCGCCGCGCCGGCGCGCGCCAGGTGCACCTGCGCATTAGCGCACCGCCGTGGAAGCACCCGTGCTTCTACGGCATCGACACGCCGACCGAACAAGAGCTGATCGCCAACCAGCTCACGCACGACGAGATGACGAAGCACTTCGGCTGCGACACGCTCGGGTTCCTGTCGCTCGAGGGGCTCATGCAGGTCGTGCCGCGCACGCAGACGTTCTGCACGGCGTGCTTCAACGGCGACTACCCGGCCGGCAAGCCGGTTCATTTCACCAAGAACATCATGGAACAGACAGCGGCGGCCAAGCGCTGAGTGGTTGCATGAAATACGACCTATACGACCTATAGGACCTATGTGACCCATGTCGATTGACGGCACCCTCAACGACCAACTCGCCGCCACGCGTGCGCAGGTTCGCGATTTCGAGAAGCTCGAGGGCCGCCTTGCAGCGGCCAGGGCCGAAGCCGCCGACCAGCGCAACCGGCTGTCGTTCCTTGAAGCCCGCCTGGCCCGCGAGGAACGCGACGTGCGCCGCTTCGAGTCGATGTCGCTCGTTGCGGTGCTCCACTATTTCCTCGGCGATATCGAGCAACGCACCCGTCGCGAGAAACAGGAAGCTGCCGCCGCCGCGCTCAAATGCACCGAATGCCGGGCCTCGCTCGTCAAGGTCGAGCAGGAAATCGCCGAGCTCGAAAAGCAGCGCGAGAGTTTCGCCGACCCGCGCAGCCACTGGAACGAGCTGATGCAGCAAAAGGAATCCGCCATCCGCCTCGCCGGCGACGAAAATGCGCGCAGGATTTATGATATCGAGCAGTCGATGGCCGACGCGAAGTCGGACATGAAAGAGCTGGCCGAGGCCATTTTCGCCGGCAACGAGGCCAGGTCGCGCGTCGATTCGGCCTATGACCATCTCGAAACGGCGCGCGGCTGGGGCACGTTCGACATGCTCGGCGGCGGCCTGATGACAACCGCCATCAAGCACGCCCGCATCGACCAGGCGCGCCAGGAAGTCCACCGCGCGCAGCAGGCCCTGGCGCGCTTCAATCGTGAACTGACCGACGTCAAGGCGCGCCTCGACGCCGACGGCTCGCTCGAGATCGGCGGCCTCGCCACGTTCGCCGACTACTTCTTCGACGGCCTCATCGCCGACTGGATCGTGCAGTCCAGGATCAACCGCTCGCTTGCGGCGGTCGGCGACCTGCGCGACAAAATCCGCGTCCTCCTCGAGCGCCTCGACCGCCGCCGCGAAGCCGCCCGCCGCGCCCTCGACCGCCTCAAAGAAGAAAAACTCCGCGTCATCGAAACGGCATGAGACATCGCATCATCTATATAACAACCAGCTCCGCTTCACGGCATTGACGTCGTCATAGACCCAGATATCATTCAGAATGCCTGCCCCCGGGTCTTGCGATCCGCCAAGCATGTAAATGCGACTGTGGAATAAAACGGTGGCGAAGTAAGAGCGCCATTTCCAACCGTAATTGTAGCCCATCAGCAACCAGTCATTCCCATCTGAAGACGCAATCATGTCCGGATTGTCGGTTTCGCTATATGGCGCCCACCCCCCGAACGCGATCAATTGATTATGCAGCGAAACAGCCCCAAATCCCGCCCGAAAATCCCATGGCTGAGTCTTGTGCCATTCCTGGCCATCAACGGAATAAAGATTAGGAAAGCCTGGAATCCCGCCGAGTAACCATAAATTCCCCTGGTGCACCAAAGCGACCAAACCGTAACAGCCCGATCCATACTGATCGGACCAGCCCGGGTTTTGAGTTTCGAGCGTCCAGCTCGTTCCGTTTGTGGAGCGCCATACATCGGAGAAGGCCGCGTTGGTTGATTTGCCGCCCGCAACCCACATGGCGCCGTTAAAAACAACGGCGCCGAATTCGGACCGCGGCGCCCATGCCGCGTGATTCGTGACGATGCTCCAGTCGACACCGTTCTCGGAGTTCCAAACGTCATTGAAATACGATGAGTTCGTCTCGCCGCCAAGGACCCAGAGCTTGTTATCAAAGGCCAGTGCCGCATGGCCCCACCGTGCCGGCCAACCTGCATTGGCAGTGGCTCGCGACCAGTTCGATGCATCGCCTGAGTACCACACGTCGGCAGTTGGGGGTCTGCCGCCAAGAACATAGATTTTATCTTGAAACACATCCGCCGCATGACCCGCGCGCGATGTCCAATGATCGTTCGCCAGAACCTGTTTCCAATCGGCGGCAAAAACAGGATGAATCACGAATGCAGCAATGAGAAAACCAATGATTCTTCTCATAATCATTTCCAGCGATTCATTCATCGCATGTTTGAACGGTGCCGTCGTCTTTTTGACCATGATCAATGCAATTTAGTTATCGTTTACTCGGGTGGCAAGAAGAAAAAAACCTGGCGGTCTATAAGCACGGCTCGGTTTATGTACTTGAAAATCGTTATTCATGAATAGAACAATACGGATTCGGGGTTCGCCCCGGTTGAGAACGACCCACGAATTGAGCCCACAATGACCGACCATACTCCACCCATCCGCACCGGGACGCTTTCGATCGTGATCCCGGTCTATAACGAAGCCGCCACGATCTCGACGATCGTCGAGGCCGTGCAGGCGGTTCAACTCGACGGCATCAACAAGGAAATCGTGATCGTCAACGACTGCTCGAAGGACAACACCGGCCAGATCCTCGAGGAGCTCGCCAAGCGTTACGACAACGTGCGCGTTTTCCATCACGCCGTCAACCAGGGCAAGGGCGCCGCCCTGCGCACCGGCTTCCAAAGCTGCACCGGCGATTGGGTGATCATTCAGGACGCCGACCTCGAATACGACCCCAACGAATACCACATCCTTCTCGAGCCGATCCTCACCGGCAAGGCCGACGTGGTCTTCGGCTCGCGGTTCCTCGGCACCGGCGCGCACCGCGTCGTCTATTACTGGCACTCGATCGGCAACCAGTTCCTCACGACGCTCTCCAACATGTTCACAAACATCAACCTGACCGACATGGAGACGTGCTACAAGCTGTTCCGCCGCGAGATCATCGGCAAGATCCGGATCGAGGAGAACCGCTTCGGCTTCGAGCCCGAGATCACGGCCAAGGTCGCGCGCCTGCATTGCCGCATCTACGAAGTCGGCATCTCCTACTACGGCCGCACCTACGAAGAGGGCAAAAAGATCGGCTGGCGCGACGGCGTCCGCGCGATTTTGTGCATCCTCAAATACAACCTGTTCCGGTGAGGCGATCGGTAGGCCGCTTCGGCTCGAAGCGGCATCTTCTCCGCGCTATCTTTCGTGCTCGTACTCGTAATCGTAATCGAACCACCTTCCGCATACGATAACCTACCGAATGCGCCGTCAGCTCCAAGCAGTAGCCCGAGCGTGAGCGAGGGACACGCATCCGTTCCGCTGGTTACTACTAGGATTACATTTTATCCCAGCCCCGGCAGGGGCGGTTGCTTTCAGCCCGCCATGCCAATGGCGGGTTGCGAACGCACGACGATTCCGAGTCCCGTAGGGACGGATGATCGCCCGCGCATTCCGTCAATACTTTGGCGAACGTCCCCGCCGGCCACTTCATTTCAAAGCCAACGTCAATATTTAGACGCCACCCTAAAAGCCATCTTTGGCACCTTTCGCGGGCTTAATCGGTCACTCGCCCACAACCTACAACACTGATTCCGTTTCGATTACGATTACGATTACGAGCACGAGCACGAGCACGATTTTTTGCGTTTCGTGCGCTTGGCACACCCATTGCCTTCTTTCATGCCACGGCAGTGGTCGTGAATTTTTGACAGAGGACACCACGGCGGATGTCGATCAAGATCAACCAGAACATTTTCAGCCTGCTCGTCCGGCGCAACCTTGAGAAATCCACCGACAAGCTCGAGACCTCCTACGAGCGCCTTTCCTCCGGCACGCGCCTGAGCCGTTCGGCCGACGACCCGGCCGCCATGGCCATGAGCGAACAGGTCCGCTTCCAGATCCGCGGCCTGCGCCAGAACCAGGAAAACGTCAGCGGCTCGATCAGCCTCCTCGGCACGGCCGAAAGCCAGGTCTCGGGCATGGTCGAAACCCTCCAGCGCCTGCGCGAACTCGCGATCCAAGGCGCCAGCGACACGCTTAACGCGCAAAACCGCGTCGCGATCCAGCAGGAAATCGACCAACTCGTCGCCGACCTCGAAAACACCGCCGCCAACTCGCAGTTCGCCGGCCGCCACCTCTTTAACGGCTCGTTTACCGACGTGGGCATCCAGGTCGGCACCGGCAGCGGCGACACGATCCGCCTCAGTTTCAACGACTTCCGCACGGCAAGCCTCGGCTCGTCGAGCCAGATCACCTCGGCCAATCCAGTCGGCACGACGGCCATCACCACCGGCGCCCTGACGATCAACGGCACGGCCGTGCCCGTTTCGACTTCCGACGGCATCTCGACCGCGAACGCCGACGCCTCGGCGATCGCCAAGGCCACCGCGATCAACTCGATCGAGGCGCGCACCGGCGTTCACGCCGAAGTGCAGGCCACGACCCGCTCCGGCGGCTCGGCGATCCAGTCGGTCAACCTCGACGGCGTCTCGCGCTGCCTGTGGATCAACGGTGTCGCGATGCATCCGGTGTCGGTCCAATCGGGCGACTCCACGCAGGCGCTCGTTCTTCGCATCAACGCTTCCACGAACCAGACCGGGGTCACCGCCAGCATCGATTCGGCCGGTAAGCTTCAGCTCGAGGCCGCCGACGGCCGCAACATCCAGATCAAAACGCAGGGTTCCGTGGCCGACGAACTCGGCCTTTCCTCCACTGACGGCGACATCGACGAAGTCGTCACCGGCAAGATCACGCTCAGCTCGAGCCGTTCGTTCACCTACAACGACACGGCCGGCGTGCTCGGGATGGCATCGGCCAGCATGCAGGTCACGGCCGATCCGTCGAGCGCGATCGCCCACATCAACGTCATCAGCACCGCCGACGCGAACAACGCACTGCTCAGCATCGACACGGCGCTTGAGCAGCTCAGCGATTGCCGCTCGCGGATCGGCGCCGTGCAGAACCGGCTCGAGACGCTCACGACCGCCCTGGCCACCCAGGTGCAGGACCTGACCTCGACCGACTCGCGCATCCGCGACACCGATTTCGCGCTCGAGACGACGCAGCTGACGCAGGCGCAGATCCTGCAGGAGGCCGCCACGGCGATCCTCTCGCAGGCCAACACCGCCCCGCGGCGCGCGCTTGAGCTCTTGCAGCAATGACGCGCCGACGCCGGCGCCTCGAATCCCAAGTGTAGATGCCCCCAAGGCCAAAACCACTCACCCGCGAAAGGATGACGATCATGGGAACCCCGCTCTCCAAGGCTTACCTGCTGACGAAAGTTCTGACCGCGTCGAAGGCCGAGGTCATCGTTTATCTCTACGAGGGGGCGATCGGTTACCTGCATCGCGCCGTCGAGGCCCTGCGCGACGGCCGCCGCGGCGAGGCCGGCCAGGCCGTCGATCGCGCGATCCACATCATCATCGAGCTGAGCGGCAGCCTGAATTACAACATCGGGGGCCAGATGGCGCTGCGCCTCGACAGCATTTACAACCACCTCATCGTGACGCTGACGCTGGCCATGTCGCGCGCCGACAGCGAAGGCATCGAGTCCTGCGAGGGCATCCTCGTGATCCTGCACGGGGCCTGGCAGCAGGCCGCCGCCACGCACGAGCACAACGACACCGAAGAACACCAGCTGCGCATTTCGGCGTAAGTGACAGGTCGGGTCTCCGAGCCGATTCTTATATTCTTCGTGCTCGTGCTCGTGCTCGTGCTCGTAATCGTAATCGATCCCGACCGAAGGTTTATTCCCTTTCGCGCACGTGCATTTCTTATAGCACCCCTCACGCAAACGACTGTTCCGTTCGATGCGCGTATCAGATCTTCATCAGGACATGACCCATGACGCCCAACGCCGAACAAGCCATCGCCTACCAGCTTCAGCAGGTCAAGGATCTCTACGCCGAGCTGTTCCTGCTTCTCGTGCAGTCGATCGCGGAGGATCCGCTCGAGCAGGCCATCGGCGCGGTCGATACCTCGATTGAGCAGCTCATGCGCTCGATCGACTCGCACATGCAGGGATTGCGCGAGGCGATCGCCGAAGGCGCCCCGCTGGAGCCTTCGCTCAACAACGACGTCAAGCAGTTCGAAATTCAGCTGCGCATGGGCCTGGAAAAGATGGTCGAGGCGGTGCGCCGCCGCAGCGACGAACTCGCCGCCACGCGCGACCAGATCAAGCAGCGCCTGCAATCGGTGCAGCTCAAGGGCAAAGGCGCGAAAGGCTACCGCCGCCACGCCCCCGCAACCGCCCGCCTGATCGAAATCAGCCAATAACTCGCTTCATCTCGAAACGATATGGAAAACCGAGCTTCAGTGATGATCCGCAAATTTCGTTAGAAACCATTCCGCTGTTTCTATATTCATTTCTCATTTCTCATTCAATTCTCTCTGCCACTCCGCCCATCTCTGCTTCTCTGCGACAAAACTCAGGACTCAGGACTCACATGCCTCGTTCCGCAAACATGATCCCGATCTTCCCGTCCTTCTCGGCGAACTTCACGTAACCGATGAGGAACGTCCCCGGGCCGATTTTTCGCGCCGGCGTGACGATCTCCTCCGGCTTGAGTTTCCATCCGTTCGGCACGTTCTCGCCCTCGCGGCACAGCAGGCACAGCCGTAGCGTTTTGCCGAGCCGCGCTTTCGCCTGTTCATTCGTAACCTCGAGCGGCTGGCCGCACGTGATGTCGCCCGCGTTGAACTGCCGCTGGCTGAAGATCATCGGGAATCGGCGAGTCGCGACCACCGTCTTCGACGACGGATCGTCCAGGTAGAGCGTCGCCTCGAACACTTCTTTTTCGGGCGAGCCGATCCGCAGCGGCGCGCTGAAGCAGTATCCCTTCGCGTCGCTCCACGAATACACGTCGCCAACGCTGACCGACTTGGTGGCCGGGATCCATTCGCGGCTTTTGAACGACCAACTCGCGATCGGCGTCGCGGTCGTCAGCCGGTCCGACCACGCCATTTCGATCGGCTGAATTTTCCGAAACTCGGTCGGCGCCCTGAACCGGATCCGGTATTCGCGCGCGGGCTGCATGACGATCGGGTTGGTGCCGGTCTCGAACCGCACCTTCCAGTTGACAGGCAACGCGCGCGCCGGCGCCCAGCCCTTTTCGGTTTCATCGCCGAACCCGTAGCCGCTGCGCGCCGGTTTCAGTTCGTTGGTTTCGAACTGCAGCGCCTCGCCATCGACCTTGATCTCGAGCAGTTTCGCCGACGCCGGCCCGCCGATGACCAGCTCGTAAATCCCCGGCTCCTCGTAGTGGCAATCGAGCCGGTAATTCACCCGGCCGGCCGATTTCGATTCATAGAACCGCGGCATGACCGGCATCGTGAGGTGCCCGCGCGTGACGAACGCATTGCGCCCGGTCGGGATCAGCGTGGCCTTCACGCCGTGCAGCGTCAGCGACTGCGTCGTGAAGAAATCGTGGTATTCGCGCAGCGGGAAATAATCGTTCTGCCAATACGACGGGTTGAACACCACGAGCCCCGAATAGGGATTCAGCTGCTCGATGAGCGGGATGTCCGCGAGGCCCATCTGGTTGTAGGCCTCCTCGACGCGGTTGCGCATCGGCGACGTCCAGTAATCGGCCGGCGTCCGTTCGTCGAACCGTGCCGCCGCGAGATCGTTGTAAAGCTGCTGCGTGTGCGCGGCCATCCCGAGGTAATATGCACCGAGCGGGAACCGCTTCGTCGCGTCGCGATACAGCCCTTTCCAGTCCTGAATGTAATACTGCGTGCGCGCGCGCACCGGTCCCTGCAGCGCCGCGAACGCAAACGCGCCCGCAATCAGCGCGATCAATGCCGTTGCATAGGCATTGCCGCGATGACTGATCCGCCACACTGGCCAGCGTGCGAATTTCAGGATTGCTCCGACCCCCAGCGCCGCGATCATCACGATCATCAGCCCCGCCAGCGTGTAATACCGCGTCGTGAGGATCGAGTAGTTCTGCCGGTTGAGGTCGATCAACATCCCGTTCGCGATCAGCACGGCCCACAGCGAAACCGCCAGCGGCGGCGACCGTAAAATCAGCGCCACCGATCCAAGGATCAGCACCAGCAGCAGCCCGGCGTTGGCCCAGTCGCCCGGCTTGAAATCCCTTTTGCCGCCGAGCCCCGTCAGCAACTCCCAGAAGAAGTTCGGATCGTTTTGAAGCCCCAGCAGCCGCGGCGCGTTCCGTTTCGCGATCGCCTCGGCAAGCGTCGCCTTCGTCCAGCCGAGCGCCTCGCGCAACCCCGGCGTCCGGGCCGTCTTCGCCGCATTCTGATCCGTCTTCGCCGTCGCGACCGGCTTCGGGACGAGGCCCATCCGCTCCTTGAACCAATACCTGCCGCGGTTGCCGAGCAGCACCGCGATCGTGAGCAGCACGACCAGCAACACCTGGCCGGCATACCTCAACATGAACCGATTGTATTCGCTCGCTGTTCGGCGCCGCCGCGCCATCCGCACGATTCCCTCGGGCAGCTTCCATGCGATGTAAATCCATGGCGCCGCGACGAGGACCACCGACAGCACCTGCGTGAGGCACGCGGCGAACGTCAGCGCCAGCGCGCCCGCCATCCGCCCCCACGTCGGATTCCTCCGCCATGCCTCGAGCAGCCACAGCTGCGCGACCGGCAGGCTCAGCATCAGGCCGTAATAGCGCACTTCCACGTCGGCGTAGGCCTTGTATGGCCACAGCGCCAGCGCGATCGCCAGCAGCAGCCCGCCCAGCCAGTCGCCCATCGACCGCCCGAGCCTCAGGCCGAACCAGCACGCCAGGATGCCGATCAGCAAAAACGGCAGCCGCACGAGCCGGATGTGCCCCGTCGCGCGCAGCCATTCCGAAACGTTGAACAGCCGGTGGCTCGTGAAGTATGCGTTGGGGCTCGCGCCCGTGGCCTGCAGCGCCGGGTTCTGGTGGCGATACGCCTCGGTGGTCTCGACGAAGAAGAACGCCTCGTCCTCGTTGACCGTGCGATCCCACGCCCCCCACCGAACCGCCAGCGCCCCGGCCATGACCAGCAGGATCCACCACTTGCGCCCCAAAAGCGAACCGCCCCACAGTCGCCGCATGATCATCCCCAACAAAAAACTAAAGCCGGGTCCAAAACCCGGCTCGAATTCTACCAACTCAAATTGAATCTGTCAGCACCATCGCATCGTGCTCGTGCTCGTCTTGCCAGCCGAAGCCTGGGCGAAGGCTGGAATCGTAATCGAATCCCCCATGACGCGTTTTCATTTCGATTTGCTGTTGTCAGCAGGTCGTTTCGGCCCGAAGCGACATCACACTCATGCCAACCACCATCTTTTTCCAAAATGACTGCGCCAACCACCCAGCCCCGGCAGGGGCGATACAACTTAGCCCAGCGCGTAAGCGCTGGGTCAGCGATCCCCCAAAAAAACAAAGCCCCGGCAGGGGCGACACAACAGATCAATCCAAGAATTTATGCCCGCTAAATTCATTTTATTTATCCATAATACCTGAAACCCATCAATTTTATATTTATAAATGGCCCCGCATTCTGGCTGGCAGATCAATGGTCGGTTGTATATGACAAGCCCCCTCATGGTGAAGTGGCTTGGCTCATCGTGCCGATGTTTACGATATTTATTCAATGGATGTGCATCACGCTCGGAATCGTTTTTCTTATGACGTTGTATAGAATAATAAGAGCCCCGGCAAGAGCGACACAATGAAATCCTGTATCGCCCCTGCGGGGGCTCGGTTACTCCGCATTCCCTTACGGCTCCAGGTTGATCGTCACGCCCGCGTTCTGTTTTTGCGCCTTCTCCCACACCATCCGCGCCACGGCCATGTCCTGGATCGCGAGCCCCGTCGAATCGAACACCGTGACCTCATCGATCGTCATGCGGCCTTTGACCTTTCCCACGAGCAGGTCGCAGAGCGATCCGGCGACGCCCTGGATCACGCCGTTCTTGAGCGGCACGTTGATCTCGCCCGAGTGCGACGCCTGCGCCCAGTCATCGACGAACACGCGCGCATCCTTGAGGATCTCCGGGTCGAGTTCCTCCTTGCCCGCGGCGTCGGCGCCCATTGCGTTGATGTGCGTCCCCGGCCGGATCCAATCGGCCATCACGACCGGCGTGCGCGAAGGCGTCAGTGTGCACACCACGTCGGCCGCCGCGGCCAGCGCGGTATCGACGATCTGAATATCGATGTTCTCGAATTTCTTCGCGAGCCCGGCCGCCCGGTCGTGATCCTTGTCGGCGAGGTAAAGTTTTTCGATTTTCATCACCGAGCCGATTGCTTTCAGCATTGTTGCCGACTGCCCGCCGCAGCCGATCATCCCGACCGTTTCGGAATCGGGCCTCGCGAGGTGCTTCGTCGCCACGGCCGCCGCGGCCCCAGTGCGCGCCTGCGTGATCCACGTGCCGTCGAGCAGCCCCAGCGGCCGGCCCGTCTTCGGATCGTTGATCAGGATCATCGCCATCACGACCGGCAACCCCAGCGCCGAGTTGCCCGGGTGAACGTTGACCCATTTGATCCCCGCCAGCCCCGGAACCGAGGCCGGCATCGCGCGAAAATCGCCGCCCGAGACGTCCAGGTAAATCTTGCTCGGCATGCGCACGTCGCCATGTCCGTAATCCTTGAAAATATTCTCGACCGCCTCGATTACATCTTCGATCCCGATCAATTCGCGAATGGTCTTCGCATCGAGCACTTTGAATTCCATACTCCCACTCCTTTGAGGATCGCACCGATTTTACAAGCCGGGGCTTGAATTTGTTGCCAGGGCCACTGAAAACACATGGATCTTATGCGGTCATCGTAATCGCAATGGAGCGGATATTTAAAGGATTTTGTTTGAGAGAATATCCGAAGGGATCACCCTGTCGAATCATCGGCCGCCCGTCGGCACCCAGGACTCAGCACTCAGGACTTCACTTCGCCTGCGACTTGATCCGCATCGCGTAGGTGTCCAGCACCCTGAGGCGCGCCTGCCCTTCGGGCTTGGCCGGGTCGCCGTCGGCCTGCGCGACCTGCCGGTAGGCCTCCCGGGCGCGCTCGACCCACGCCGTCCATGCCTCGGCCTTGAACCCCATGCCCTCGGGCCGGTTGGCCGCCGTCAGGTCGCGCGCCAACGTCTCGAACATTTCGCCCTGCAGCAGCCGGTCCTGGTTGACGCGCCAGCTCCCGCCGTTCTGCTCGACCAGCGCCGCCGCCACGGCGGCCGCCCGCGCCACGCCGTCCTTCAGCACGAGCCGGTTTTGCAACAGCAGCCGCAGCCGTTCTTCTTGGGCGCGTTCGCGTTCGGCACGCGCCAGCGACTCGTAGGGGAACGCCGGCTTCGATTCGGCCCACTCGTCGAGCCTGCGCTCGAGCACCTCGAGGTCGTTCAGATACCCCTCGAGCGTCGTTTCGAACCTGCCCCGATCGGCCATCTCCGCCATCCGGTGGGCGCTGGCCGCGCGCTGGCGGGCCGCATCGGAAAGTTTCGTCCCCGCCTTTTCCGTCTCATCGAAAGCCGCCGCGGCCTTCGTCCATTCGCCGAGCCGCTCGAGGCATTCCCCGCGCGCAAACGCCAGCACGTCGGCGTATTCGGGCCCCGTCAGCCCCTTGAGCGCGTCGAGCCGCGCCAGCGACACCCGGTAAATATTGCGCCCTTCCAGATCGGTCCCCGGCGCCCGCCGATACGGATCCTGCGCGAGGAACATCTTCAACTCCATCACGACCGTCAGCACCGATTCGTGCGGATACGGAGCCTGGTCGGCAGCGCGCGAACACGCGAAAAGAAAGATGAAGGGTGAAAGATGAAAGATGAAAAGAATCGCCATGCGCGATCGAGGTTTCTCAAAAGAGCACCGCTGCCGGTATTTGGCCGTTATTTCATCTTTCATCTTTCATCTTTCATCTTTAATTTTCCGGCGATCCGCCGGCTTCGATATACCACTGCCGCACCGACGGGTCGTGACCGCCGAGCTCGTAATACTTCTTGTAGTACGGCAGCGCGTTTTGCGGCGACTGCCGGTATTTCTGCCAGTTCAGCGCGATGTTGAGCGGATACTGCGGATTCTTCGGGTCGGCTTCCATGGCCTTCCTGAAGAATTCGTCGGCCTTCTCGTAGTTCGTTTCGAGCTGATATGCCTCGCCGATTCCGCTGAGCGCCGGCGCGGAATCGGGCTTGAGCTGGAGCACCTTTTCGAAGTGCGACCGCCCCATGAAGATCTGGTTCACCCGCGTGCACGCCGTCCCGAGCATCGTCCGCAGCGCGATCAGCTTCGAGACCTGGTCGGGGGTCGGGTGATTGCCGGCCTGGGTCTCGATGATCTGAACGACCTTGCCCGCCTTGTCGAGCACCTCGTTGAACTTCTTTTCCTCGAAGTAGCTATGCGCGAGCGCCGTCAGCGCCTTGATGTTTTCCGGGTCGCGCGCCAGCACCTCGTTCAGGTATTCGCGCGCATCATCGTAGTTTTTCAGGTACACCAGCGCCTGTCCCATGCCGAGGCTCGCCCGGAAGCGGTCCGCGTGCAGCAGCCGCGCGATCTTGAACCGCGCCAGCGCCTTCTCGAACAGGTTTTGGTCGAGGTTGATCTCACCAAGCTCGCACAGCGCGTTGTAGTTGCGCGTCTGCGCCGTGGCGATCGGCTCGAGCGACGCCACCGCCTTGTCCAGATCCCCGCGCTTGCGGTAGATCAAGCCGGGGTAATATCCCGCGTCCTGGCGCGACTGCAGGATATAATTATTGCCCGTCAGCGTGACCACTCGCCGGAAGATCCCCAGCGCCTCGTCGTATTGCCCCTGGTCGTACTTGATCCGGCCCAGCAGCGCCAGCGCGCGGTCGTCGCCGGGCTTGAGCTTGATGATTTCACCAAGGTAGCCGGACAGCTCATCGGCCCGTTTCGTTCCGTCCTGCGCGTAAATCGTTGTGATCGCCTGGTCAATGTAATCGGCGGCCGGCGGGAAATTGTCGAGCTGGTTCCCGCGGGCCAGTTCCATGAACTGCCGCAGGGATTCCTCGATCTTTCCCTGGTCGAACAGCAACTGCCCGAGCCGAAACCGCGCGGTGTTGAGCGTGGCGGCCGGCACCGTGTCGCTTTGCGTGCGGGCCTGCTCCAGCGCCTGCTGGTAAAGCACGATCGCCGCCGAGCGGCGCGGGCCCGGCTGGTCGTAAAGGCGCGCCAACTCCAGCAGGGGCGGCGGATAAAATGGCGCGCAGCGCGCGGCCTGCTTGACCTGCTCCTCGGCCTCCTGCATGCTGAGCCGGTTGCGCGCGTCCTGCGCCAGCCCCATGCACGCCCGGCTCATCATGATTTGCACCCGGCGCTTGGTCGAGGGTTCCTGCACCTGCTTCTCCAGGTCGCGCGCATCCTGCAGCGCACGCGCGTACTGCTTGCGGACGAGCAACTGCTCGATCGCGTCGAAGTGCGCGCCGTAGCGCTTCCGGTCGCGCTCGGCCAGTTGCTTTCTCACGCTGTCGAGCTTGCTCCGGATTTGGGAGTCGTTGGGCAATTCGCCCAGGGCCCGCTGGAACAGATCGACGGCCGCATCGACGTCCCCGCGCGCCATCGCCGCGTCGCCTTCCAGTTCGGTGCGCGGCCGCCGCTCGATGCGTGCGATCGTGTTGCGCTGCACGGAAATCCGCGCCCCCGCGCTGCGGATCGCGACCGTTTGCGGATCGCTGTCGTCCTCGATGACTCCGATGATGTTGCGGCCGGTTTTGAGGTGAATGACGTCGGCGTGCCCAAGGGCGGGCAGGATCAGAAACAGGATCAGCAAGAGCCATGCGCTGGGGGGAACGCCGCGTGAGGCTCGCCGCGATGCCGCCAATCCCAATTTGGGGTCTCCACGATCCGGGTCCATGATTTGCGGAAACCTTCGCATGGCGCTGCCTTGTTCTCTATCATTTAATCGGATTCGCGCACCATGGTCAACAGTCGGCAGGAAAAAAAATACACTCGGATGATCTTATTCTCGCTCGTAATATTAATTGAATCAGACATCACCATCGGTAACGGTAACTCTCGCCGCGCCGGAAAACGAGAAGTCCCGAGTTGTTGAGCATGGCGGCTCATGAACTCGGGACTTCACATCTGCAACTCCGACCAGACAACTCGGGACGGTTAGTATCCGAAATTCGTGACGTCGTCCTCATCCGCGCCGTTGTAATGATAGGAGCCGGAGATGCCGAGCGATTTCCGGTCCTTGCCGAACGAAATGATCTGGTAGCTCTTGGCGTTGTAATACGTCTCGCCGAATGCGACCGACGGGTTCGGCGCCGGCAGGCTCGGGTTGGCTCCCGTCGGGGCCGTGCCCGGGAACAGCATCGTGCCACCCGTGAAATCAGTGCCCACGGTGCCGTAATCGGTCCATTTCACGTAAATGATCGGGGTCCCCCACGAATCGACGATGTCGATCTCGCCGGGCTGCACCGTCGTGTTATTGACCTTCGACGGCGAAAGCTGCTCGTTCTGCAGGTTGATGTAAGGCCCCACCCACCCTTGCGGATACGGCTTGGTCGAATTGCCGCTCAGGCTGTGAACCACCGCCTGGTGCAGGTAGCCGCTGCCGTCGCGCCGGGTCCCCGGATCCATCAGGGGTTCGCTCGGCGGCAGGTACTCGCCCGAGCCACTCGGCGGCAACTGCCCCGTGTCGGTGCTGTAGCGCGTGATCGCGATTTCGAGATTGTTGATCAGCGCCCGCGTCGCCGCGACGCGCGCCCGGTCGGCTTCGTTCGTGTAGATCCCCGTGGCCACCGTCGCCAGCAGCCCGATGATCAACACCACGATCATCAACTCGATCATCGTTACGGCCCATCGGTGCGCCATGTATCGTGTCTGTCTCATCGCCATATCCTTGTCAAGCCTTCCAGGGCCGGGTCTCGGGTTGGTTCACCCGCCGGCCGCTACTGCTCGATATATACGCCCTTCCAGCCGCCGAACTGGTAAATGATGTCGTCGCCCTTGCCGTAACCGTCATCCGCGGCGTCGGTGCCGTTGCCCGGCAGGCCGTTCGGCCCCAGCGACAGGACCGTCGGCCGGTCGAAAACGCGCCCCGTGTAGAACCGCCTCAGCACGGTCGTGCCGATCCCGCTGGCCGGGCTGACCTGGTATTCGGGACCCTGCGAGGCCATGATCGGCGACGTGTCGTTGTCGGGGAAGTATTCGAACGGGTTGGTCTTGTCGGGCGGCGGATAGATCGCACCGTCAAAGCTGAAGAACATGTAGTCGTTGCCCCACGGGTCATCGGGCCAGTCGTTCTGGTTCACGTCACGGTGCCAGTTGATGTAGGGACCGTCCCAGCCGAACGCCGTCTCGTTCTGGATCAGTCGCGCGAACAGCGCCTTGCCATCGCTCGGCGGCAGGCCGTGGTCGGTGGTCAGGAAGATCTCGGGCGGACGGTGGTAGATCTGTTCGGGCCGGTCGGAGTGGTAATACGCGTTGTCGGCGACGCCACCCAGCTTGCTGTCGATGGAACAGTTGGGGATCGTGTCGCCCGTGAAGCCGTCGTTGAGCGCGTAGAAGCGGATGTAGTAGCCGAACTCCATCGCGCAACGCTGCTCGGCCTCGGCGATCTCCTTCATCTCCATCGTGGTCGTCGCCACGCGGGCCTTGGCCGCCTGGTTCGTATAGACCGGCACGGCGATGGTGGCCAACAGCGAAACCACCACCACGACCACGAGCAACTCGGTCATGGTCACGCCCGCCGTGCGGCGCAGTTGATTCAATCTCATCGATCGCTCCTCCATGTCAAAACCTGAAAAACCTTTTTCCCTGCGCCTCTTCAGGCTATTGCAAATTCTGATATTCCTCATTCCGCTCTTTGGGCTCCACGCTCCGCTCTCAGCTCTCAGGACTCAGGACTCAGCACTCAGTCGTTGCCGGCGCTGCCGAACTGGTAGATCAGGTCGTCTCCCTTGCCGTAGCGGTCGTCCGTCGCCGTGGTGCCGTTGCCGGGCAGGCCGTTGGGCCCCAGCGACAGCAGCGTCGGCCGGTCGAAAATGTAAGCCGCCGGGAACTGGCGCGTCGTGACGTTGCCGTTCGTGTCGCGCACCTGCACACTCGGGCCCGTCGGCCGGAACTGCCAGCCCAGGGCCTGGTCGGTGAGCGGCGTATCGACCGGCGGGTAAATCATGCCGTTGATCGTGAAGAACAGGTAATCGTTCCCCCACGGATCGTCAGGCCAGTCGTTCTTGTTGACATCGCGGTGCCAGTTCACATACGGCCCCTGCCACCCGAACGCCGTCTCGCTGCGCGACAGCCGCTGGTAGAGCTCGAGCTGGTTGGGCGGGAACGACTGTGTCTCGAGCGAAATGAAGATCGTGTACGGGAACTGCGTGCCGTAGAGGTTGTTCGTCGTGATGCCGCTGTCGCGGATGCCGCTCTGGACGTTGGCCGGGTCGGTGTTGGCGATGTTGTCGAACTTGATCGCGTCGTTGAGCACGTCGAGCCGGTACATGTAGTTCGTCTGGATGTGTGCCCGCTCCATCGCGTCGCCCAGATGCTGCAGTTCCTGCTTGGTCGCCGTGACGCGCGCCTCGGCCGAGCGGTTCGACAGCACCGGGACCATGATCGTCACGAGCACGCCGATGATCAGCACGACCACGATCAGTTCCACGATCGTGAACCCGCGGCCGTTGCCTTGGAGATGTTGGTGTTTCGTATATGCCATGGCCGGCTTTCTTTCCTCAGTTAGCTCAGAATTGGAACGACAGGTCGTCTTCGGTGCCGATGATCCCGCTCTCGCGGAAGTAGGCGCCCGAATCCGGGTTCAGCAGGTTGCCCGGCGTCCCGTTGGGCCCCGTGCAGTAAATCACCGCCGTGTTGAAGTTCGTTTCGTTCTGCGTCTGGATGGCGGTCTCGTAACCGTAGGTGCCGATCTTCCCGTTGCCGAAGAAGATGTAGGGGTTGCCCCACGGGTCGGTCGGATACTGCAGCCGCATCAGCGCGTTGACGCCCTGCTCGTCGGTGTTGTCGGCGTTCAGGACGATTACCGGACCCTGTTGCGGCGTCAGTCCCAGCACGTTGTCACCGCGGAACATTTGCGGGTAGCCGCGCACGATCTCATACAGCGAGCGCTGGCGGTGCGGCGCCGCGTAGGGGCCCCGCCAGTTGTTGCGGAACGTGTTCAGCATCGACGTGTCGCGCGGAATGTTCCAGCTCGCCTTGGGCAGCTTGGCCTGGATCACCGCCGCGGTGTCGTCCGTCTCCGGCTGCGGCCGCGTCATGTCGAACAGGCGCACGTAAAACGCCGTGTCCGCATGGATCATCATCTGGCTCGTTTCGATTTGGCGCATGTCGGCCTGCGCGGCCGTGATCTTGGCTTCCTCGACCCGCTTGCGCATGATCGGGATCAGGATCAGCGCCAGGATGGCGATGATCGTCGCCACGGCCGACAGTTCAATGGCCGTAAAGCCGCGCCGCCGGTTTGTTGCCTTGCAATGGCTCATCGGTTTCTTCCTGCCATTAGAATACCCAGACGATGTCGTCGGTCCCTTCCTGAAGCATCCCCACGGCGCCGGTCTTGGCATCGGCCGTGCCGGGGAAATAGAACGAATCGCGAAGCTCATCGCTCGTCAGCGTGCTCAGGTTCATCTGCGAGCTGCCATATGACCGCAGCACGAATTCGGCCCCGGCCACCTGCGGGTTCTCCTCGAAATACAGCGCCGACCGCGTCTTCATTTCGTCGTAGTAAGCCGGGTTGCCCGCCTGCGTGTAAAGGTTGCCGCCCGGGACGTGGTTGGCGCCGTAGCTGACCACCGCGTTCAGGAAATCGGGCTGCTCGTCGGGCTTGGCCAGCTTGTAGGTGACCCTCCCGCTGCTATCGACCGATTTCGAAACGTGATAGACCATCCACGGATTGCCCCACGTGTCGGCCGGCCAATCCACCGTCTCAATATTGATGTCGGCCAGCTGCTGGAACTGCTGCTTGTAGCCGAGCGTCTGGATATCGACCAGGTGCATCTTGACCGTCGCGCGCTGGCCCACCGACACCCGCACCGGGCTCTTGCCGCCATACGGCCCCGCCCACTTGGTGTTGATCGTGTTGGCCTTGATCGTTGCGTTGTAATACCCATACGTGTCCGGGTGCGGCCGCGACAGCAGCAGGTTCGCGCTCGTCGTGATCGCCATCGTATTCAGCGATTGGTTGAGCAGGTGAAGCCGCGGATAAAAACCAATATCGTTAAAAGCGAAAGAAAGTGCCGATCCGATTTGTGACGCTTCCACGGGCATCGCCTTGTAGCGGTTCTGTTCGTACATCTCGCGGACGGCGAACATGGCAATGCCCGAAAACAGGGTGATCAGCATCGCGACGATCAGGATCTCCAAAAGCGTAAAGCCCCTGCGTGCGTGCTGGCGATGAGCTGCGCCGATCATGTCGTTTCTGCCTCTTTGCGAGTGACCGCTGTTGGGCGTTGTATATTGCGTCTAAACCGTTTAGCGCGAGCAACGGTACTCGTTCTCAGTTATAGGTCGCCTTCGGATGCCTGTCAACACAGGATTGGGTGAATTGGCGCCGATTGTCGAATTATTAAGCGAATCCCTCATCCTGTTCGTGCTCGTGTTCGTGCTCGTGCTCGTGCTCGTGCTCGTAATCGTAATCGTAATCGATCTTCCATCCGATTACCCCTGTCTCTGTGGGATCGTGTATCCTGGATCGTGAATCATGAACCGACACTTTTTTACTCTGCCGGCGATCCACGATTCACGATCCCCGATTCACGACCCACGATTCACTTTTCAGTTGCCGCAACGGCCGCTCCCGGCGCTAAATGGCATTTCAATGAGCTTCGGACCGGCCACACCCCCTTCCGCGCGCGCCTTTTGCCAGAGTATTTGCCTGATTTCATTGCTCTTGGCGATTTCCGCGTGCCGCCCCGCGTCCAAGACCGATCCGGCCCCCGTCATCGACCAGAACGTGAGCCGGTTCTGGCCCGATGCTTTCGGCGCCCCGTCCGGCTACCGGCTCGAGTCGATGCCGTTTTCGCCGACGCTGGCGCACCTGTTCGACAACGGACGCTTGGTGGTCATCCCCGCCGGCCGGGTCGGCGTCCCTCCGTCCTGGAGCGTCGCCCACGGCTACGCCATGAGCGCCATCGACCGTTACGGCCGCCTGTACCACTTCGACGAGGCCGGCGCCTGGTGGATGGATTCGGTCGGCTCGCTCGACCAGCCCCTCCCCGAAGACGGCTGGGACGCGGCATGGAATCCGGTTCAGGGCACGCTTGAAATCCTCGTGACCGAGCCGTGGGCCGGTTCCGACCGGGTCCAGCTCCTGTGGCGTTCGGGCAACCAGTGGCGCCGTTTTGAAATTCCCGAGCCGCCGCCGGCACGCATGGCCATGACGCGCCAGATGCTCGCCGACCGCGGCCGCTGGCTCATCGCCGGCGCCGGCACGACCCCGCTCGTCCTCAACCGCCGCCAGTGGGTCGTCTGGCCCGATGACGGCGGCCACGCTGCCGGCCCGAGCCTCTGGCACACCCGGCGCATCCTCGGCCAGGCCCTCGACGGCTCGGTGGTGATCATGCTCGACGACGGCGCGATCTGGATCCGCCGCGCCGGAGCCTGGCGCAGCGTCCAGAAGGTTTCCACCGCGGGGCTGATCGTCGCCCGGTGCATCCCGGCCTCCGACCAGCTCCTCCTTGTCTGGAACGGCGACCTTGCCCGCGAGCGCATCGAGGTCATCCCGCTCGAGGACGGCGCCAAGGCCGACGCCGAGGCGCACTCGTTTACCCAGATCTCGCAGCTGCGCATTAATGAGGATGAAACGGGCGACTGGGTCGGTTGGGGGCGCTGGCGCGCCAAGACCCCCGACGCGCCGACCACCGCCGGCACGTTCACGCCCGGCCTCGGCGGCATCGGCGAGCTCGCGTTCAAGATCTCCGGCGAAACCGACGACGAGGTCTATCGCGCCCGGGACGTGCAGCTGTTGGAGCTTCCGCCATCCCTGGCCGGTCTGCGCCAGGATGCCGCCGCCTACGTCCCCGCGCTCGGCGGCCTCGTGATCCCGACCAACGAAGGTCTCGGCCTCGATCATCGCCGCGTGCCGTTCTCACCGGCCGTCACCGGCCAGGCCGACCCGACCAGTTCGACCGCGCCGACGATCGACCTCATCCGCCGTCCCTACCGGTTCTGGGTGTTCCGCGGCGACATCGTCGAGTTCATGAAGCCGGCCTACGAGATCCACCCCGCGATCGGCCACCCGCACAGCTACCGCACCCCCGATGGAACCTACCGCAGCCTGTCGTGGATCTTCCCGACGAACGACACGCTGCGTTACGAGTATCACGCCACGACCGAGCAGAACGAGCAATGGCTCCCCTCCGATCCGTTGCCGCTCAAGGGCAGCCCGCTCATCGACACTTCGCCCGGCAGCCAGCTCTACCTCTGCAATCCCGTCGTGTGGGGATCGCCCGCGCAGGTCGTGCTCGTCGGCTGGAGCGGCCGCCTCGGCGAGCTGCGCCAGTTCGGCAAGCGCATCAAGGGCCTGCAGGACGAAGGCTACACCGAGATCCCGACGCACGGCTTCGTCGCGCGCATCACGGCGCAGCAGCCGGCCCGGTTGGAAATCTCGCCGCTGCCGATCACGTTCTGCCAGGGCGCGCGGCTCGTCGTCGATTCGGTCAAGAACCGGCTCTACCTCGTCGGCGGCAAGCACGCCGTCGAGGCCGAGGTCGATGGCCGTGTCTATCATTTCATGAACGCCAACGAGGACCTCTGGCAGTGGGACGGCCAGAACTGGCGCCGCATCGTGCCGGTCGGCAAGGACGCGCCGATGAAGATCACATCCGACCTGTCCTACCACTCCGGCGCGCGGCTGCTGCTGAACCTCACGCCGAAGAGCTTCGACGGCTTCGAGTCCAACGAGTGGCATCAGCTCTGGCAGAAGTCGGCCGCCGACGAGACGCCGTGGCCCGACCAGATCGGCCTGTATGTGCACCCGGTGACGTTGCAGACGCTCGGCATCTGGTTCATGGACAAGCCGCTGGCGCGCGTGTGGTCGGGGCGCGACTGGATTCCGGTCGAGCTGCCGCAGGGCCCGAGCGGCCTGCCCTCCACGCGCGAGAACCTGTTGCCCGCCATGCACGGCGACACGTTTATCTCGATCGACGCCGAGCGCGTCGCGGCCCTCCGCATGAACGCCCGCCGCGACCGCGACCTCGACCGCCGCCTGACGGCCTGCGAACTGCATCTGATTCCGGAAAGATGAAATTTGAATGATGAAAGATGAAAGTTTCGTGGCGGTTCGATACGATTCCGCCGATTGGTGAGATGTGATTAATTTTTTGGTATTTCATCTTTCATCTTTCATATTTCATCTTTTTCAAAGGATCTCGCCGTGGCCAAAATCCGCTTCGGTCTTCTCGGCGCGGGCCTCATCGCGCCGTTTCATGCCAAGGCCATCCTGGCCGCGCCCGACGCCGAGCTCGCCGGCTTCACGAGCCGCACCGAGGCCAAGGCCGCCAAGCTCGCTCAGGACTTCAACTGCAAATCGTGGCCGACGCTCGAGGCGATGCTCGCCGACCCCGCTGTTGATGCGATCGACATCATGACGCCGCATCACCTGCACCACGAGGCGGCGATCGCCGCGGCCGGGGCCGGCAAACACGTGCTCGTCGAGAAGCCGCCCGCGATGACGCTTGCCGACGTGGACGCCATGATCAACGCCGCGCGCGAGAACAACGTCCGCATCGCGATCGTCCTCAACTTCCGCACCAAGGCCCCGGTCCTGGCCATCCGCAACGCCCTCGCCGAGGGCCGCTTCGGCAGGATCCACCAGATCGACGCGATCATGAAGTGGTGGCGCACGAACGAGTATTACCTCGGCGACGCGTGGCGCCAGCACAAGGAATGGGGCGCCGGCGCCACCATCCAGCAAGGATTCCATTTCATCGACCTCATGCACTATCTCGGCGGCCGTATCGTCCAGGTCGAGGCGCGCATGGGCAACCTCGCGCACCCGCAAATCCCGGTCGATGATACGGTGCGCTCATTCGTCGAGTTCGAGAGCGGCGCGGTCGGCACGTTCCTCGGCTCGACCGCCCTCTGGCCCGGCCAGGACTTCCGCATCGAGATCAGCGGCGAAAACGGCACGGCCGTCATGAGCGGCGAGAAGATGGCCGTCTGGAAATTCCGCGACGAGCGCCCCGGGGACGAGGCGATCCGCAACATCGGCTTGGGCGATTTCCAGAACGGCGCCTCCGGCCCCGCCGACATGGGTTTCCTCGGCCATCAGCGCATCATCGAGGATTTCACGCGCGCGATCATTGAGAACAAGGAACCGCTCGCCCCGGCCCCCAGCGCCCGCCACACGCTCGAAGTCTGCCTCGCCATGTACAAGTCGGCGAAAACCGGCGCCCCGGTCAAGCTGCCTCTTTTGGACGAGAAGGTCCTCTTTTAGCTAATCGCATGATCGGCAAAATAAATTTTGAACTCCTGGCCAAAATTCCGTCACCGATTCGTTCGGAGTTGGAATTTCAGTCAGGAGTTCAAAATTCATTTTGCTCTTCCTTTATCTCTCCCAGAAAATAAATCCTTAACGATGAATGATGAATGATGAAATTCGGAATCCCTTGCAATAAGATACGGCGCTGAGTGGATGGTGTGTGGAGCCGGCTGGCTGGTTCATCATTCATCATTCATCATTCATCATTTCCGGGGGGTTCTACCGTGGCTGAGCGCAAAATTTGTTTCGGAATCCTGGGCGCGGGGCTCATCGCGCCGTTTCATGCGAAGGGAATCCTGGCGGCCAACGGCATTCTTGCCGGTTTCGCCGACCGCCTCGAGGATCGGGCCGCCAAGCTGGCCGCGGAATTCAACTGCAAGTCGTGGGGATCGCTTGAGGCGATGCTGGAGGACCCGCAAATCGACGTGGTCAACATCACGACGCCCAATCACGTTCATGCCCCGGTGGCGATTGCGGCGGCCAAGGCCGGCAAGCACGTCCTGTGCGAAAAGCCGCCGGCGATGAAGCTCGCCGACGTCGATGCGATGATGGCCGCGGCCAACGAGACCGGCGTCAAGCTCGCCATCGTGCTCAACTGCCGCACCAAGGCCCCCATCGTGGCCATGCGCAAGGCGCTCGATGAAGGCCGCTTCGGCAAGATCTACCAGGTCGATGCGATCATGAAGTGGTGGCGCACGACCGAGTATTACCTCGGCGACGCGTGGCGCCAGCGCAAGGATAGCGGCGCCGGCGCGACCATCCAGCAGGGCTTCCATTACATCGACCTCATGCAGTATCTCGGCGGGCGCATCGTTTCGGTCGATTCGCGCATGGGCAACCTCGCCCACCAGCAGGTGGCGATCGACGACACCGTGCGCTCATTCGTCGAATTCGAAAACGGCGCGGTCGGCTCGTTCATCGGCTCGACGGCGCTGTGGCCGGGCCAGGACATCCGCATCGAGATCAGCGGCGAAAACGGGACCGCGGTGATGATCGGCGAGCGGATGGCCGTCTGGAAATTCCGCGACGAGCGCCCCGAGGACGAGGCGATCCGCCAGCTCGGCATCGACAGCGGCCCGACCGGCGCCACCGGCCAGGCCGACTTCGGATTCGTCAGCCACCAGATGATCATCGAGGATTTCACGCGCGCGATCCTCGCCGGCGGCGACCCGGTCGCCCCGGCCCCGAGCGCCCGCCACACGCTCGAAGTCTGCCTGGCGATGTACAAATCGGCAAAAGAAGGCGGCCCCATCAAGCTGCCGCTGATGGATGACTCGGGCATCTTCTAACCGTTCGTGCTTGTAATCGTAATCGTAATCGAATCCCCGGCAAGCCCCACCGCCTGCCGGGGATTTTCTACCCCAACGCCCTCGGCCCCTTTGAAAATGGTGCCCCATCAGTCCCGTAGTGTCGTGCCTCACAAGTGGAGTCGATGATGTTTTTGAACCACGAAGTGGTTCGATCCCATAGCCGGGGGTTGGTTTGGCGAGCATGCGAGCCGAACCTACCCCCGGACACATGCGCCGAAGTTTCAGAACCGGTTTACCGGTTCGATCATCATCGCGCATCCGACAATGATGATCTGCAATCAGCGTGCGACACTACAATAGCTCCCATCAGTCCCATCAGTCCCATAACTCCCACCATTTTTTTAATTATTTTTAAAAATTAAGTTTCCTAAGGGCCATAAGGGTCGCTAAGGGAATCAACTTTTTCAAGCTTTTCGGTTTATCATTCCCGCGTCAGGTCGAAGCGTCAGTTGGCCGCTTCGCAATTCGTGCTCGTGCTCGTGCTCGTGCTCGTGCTCGTAATCGTAATCGTAATCGAACACCCCAACCGTTCCTTGTAAGTTCTTTACGTCCTTTACGTTCTTTTGGTCCCTTGGGTCCTTGCATCCATGCCCGAAGCCGCCGCCACCCTCCCCACGCTCAACGCCTGCTGCGATATTGCAGAGCGCATTCTTCATCATGGCTTCCAGCAGCTCGAGACCTCACCCACCACTTGGAACGCCCTCGATCTTGCCGTCGATATCCTTGCGCGCGTCACCGCCGTCCGCAAATCGCTCATCCATCTTTCCGAACGCACTTCGCCCAAACAGGTAGGTCGGGTCTCCGACCCGACTCCGACACCGTCCGCAACAGATACTCATTCCAATTCGCCTGCTCCCGAATCGCCCGAGGATGCAGTAGCCCGAGCGTCAGCGAGGGACAACCTCCCCGCCTCCTCGTCAAATGATTCCGATACACCTCGGACCTCATCCATCTCGGCCATCCCGGAGACTCGCGCGATCGCCAGCATCCCCGCGATGCCCCTTGACCGCATCGCGCCCGCGCTCAACCGTATCATGACCGATCTCGCCGAATTACCCTGTGAGCCCTGTTCTCCTGACCCGCAACCTTCATCTCCCGATCAAGGAGCCTGGGAACGCCGCTCTCCTGAGCGGCAATCCGCCTCATCGCCCGAACCTTCCCCACTCGACTCCAGCTGAAAAACCACTCCGCCCTCTTACCGCCGTCCCTCACCCCCATTGAATCCACCTTCCCGTCTTCCCCTCAATGCTGCCTCTCGCGGCCCGCTTTCTGCTGTACAACGACCACCTCGTCCACCCACCAAATTTCAGTTGCAATCGGCCGCCTGTTTGTTTATGTATTAACAAAAGGTGCGGCCATGCAGAACATTATTATCGCCAAACCGTACACGTTCATCCCGCCGAGGCGTGGCAACTTCTGGCCGGCCGTGCTGCGGCCGATCGTGCCGTGGATGCTGCGCAAGTCCTACGGCGTCGAGACCGTCGAGCTGCGCGGGCTGGAGCGGCTGCGCGCCTCCGCCCAGGCCGGCCACGGCATCATGCTGGCGCCCAACCATTGCCGGCCGTGCGATCCTTTTATTGTTTACCGGCTGGGCCAGGCCATCGGCCGCAACGTGCACATCCTCGCGAGCTGGCACCTGTTCAGGCAGAACCGGCTGCAGTCGTTCCTGCTGCCGCGGGCCGGGGCGTTCAGCATTTATCGCGAGGGCACGGACCGCGAGGCGCTCAAGTGCGCCGTGCAGATCCTCGTCGAGGCCCGCCGCCCGCTGGTCGTTTTCCCGGAGGGCGTGATCTCGCGCCACAACGACCGGTTGAACCACCTGATGGAGGGGACGGCGCTCATGTCGCGCAGCGCGGCCAAACAGCGCGCCGCCGCCCAGCCCGCGGGGCGCGTCGTGATCCACCCGGTCGCCATCCGATACCTGTTCGAGGGCAACGTCGAGGCGGCGGCCCGGCCGATGCTCGAGAACATCGAGCACCGGCTCACATGGCGGTCGCAAAACGAGCTGCCGCTCGCGGAGCGCATCTATAAGGTGGGCTCGGCGCTGCTGGCGCTCAAGGAGATCGAATACTTCGGCGCGCCGCGCGAGGGCGACATCGCCGCGCGCACGCAAGGGCTGATTCATCGCTTGTTAGGTCCTCTGGAGGACGAGTGGCTCAAGGGCGCGCACGAGGGCGACGTGGTGACGCGCGTCAAGAAGCTGCGCTCCGCCATCCTGCCCGACCTCGTGAGCGGCGAGGTGGCCGAGGCCGAGCGCGAGCGGCGCTGGCGGCAGCTCGCCGACTTGTATCTCGCCCAGCAGGTGGCCCTCTATCCGGCCGGTTACTTCCTGCCGGCGCCCACGCCCGAGCGCATCATCGAAACCGTGGAGCGCTTCGAGGAGGACATGACCGACGAGGTGCGCACGCTGCGGCCGTTCCGCGCGCTCGTCGATGTCGGCGAGGCGATCGAGGTCAGCCCCGAGCGCACGCGCGGCGGCGACGGCGATCCCCTGATGAACACGGTGCGCGAGCGGCTGGAATCCATGCTGGCGGCCTCGCTGGCCGAACGCCGGGAAGGGGCGGTATTGAAATGAGTGCAATCCAAATCGGGATGCGGATCGGTTTCATTGGCGCCGGCCTGGTGCTGTGGTTCTGGACGCAGAAACTGATCGGCGCCAAATCCGCCCCCTGCGACGGCGTCGGCGACCGCGTGCACGAGTGGACCGCGCCGTTGCACAAGTGGCTGTTCGATCGCCCCCGCACGGCCAACCTGTTGCTCATCGCCAGCTCGGGCGGGATCGATCTGTTCGGCATTTACCTGATCGCGGCGTCGGTGTTCGGGCCCACGCTGCGGCCGTTCATCGGGTTGTTGCTGCTGTTCGTATTGCGCCAGGCGTGCCAGGGGATCTGCACGCTGCCCGAGCCGCGCGGCATGATCTGGCGCGATCCCGGCGTGCCGTCGCTGCTGGTTACGTACGGCGTCGGCAACGACTTCTTTTTCTCGGGCCACACCTCGATCGCCGTGCTGGGCGCGATCGAAATCGCGTATCTCGGCTTGCCATGGCTGGCGGCCGTCGCGGCCGTCGTCGCGCTGCTGGAAATCTCGACCGTGCTCATCCTGCGAGCGCACTACACGATGGACATCTTCGCCGCCATCTGCGCGGCCGTCTGCTGCGAAGCCTTCGCCACCCGCGCCGCCCCCTTCATCGACGCCGCGCTGAAATCGTTGATCTGAAGCCAGTCGTCCCGCGTCATCCAAAACTCATCTTTTCCCGACTGTTGCTGTATGATCAAAACATCGGGTTGTTAAAATCTTTTTGCGACGGAGGCCGAACGATGAAAGGGAATGAGGGCGTGATCAAGAAGCTTAATGAGCTGCTGGCCGAGGAGCTGACCGCGATCAACCAGTACATGGTCCACAGCGAGATGTGCGAGAACTGGAAGTATGAAAAGCTGCACAAGGCGATCGAGAAGCGCGCGTTCAAGGAAATGAAGCACGCCGAACAGCTCATCGAGCGCATTCTCTTTCTGGACGGCCGTCCGATCGTCAGCAAGCTGGATGCGATCAAGATCGGCGAGGAGGTCGAGGCGCAGATCAAGAATGACCTCAAGCTCGAGGAGGGGGCCGACAAGATGTACAACGAGGCGATCAAGCTCGCGGCCGAAGCCGGCGACAACGCCACCCGCGACCTGCTGACCGAAATCCTCAAGGACGAGGAAGGCCACATCGACGAACTCGAGGGACACTTGAGCCAGATCCAGCAGATGGGCCTCCAGAACTTCCTGTCGGCGCAGGTGGGGGAAGAATAGAAGAATAAAACATGGGTCTTATGAGTCCTATGGGTCCAATGGGTCTTATGGGGCGTGTGGGGCTTATGGGACTCTGAGGCCAGAATGCGATTGTTAACAAATAACCTGTCGCCGAAATCCTTTGTTTGTTATTCACTAATTATTCGGGTGGGATTTTGATTAAGTGATTTCCGGGCTTCGCCGGCGCGCAGCCTGGTGAGATCGGCATGCCTGAAAAGAATTAGGAGCCCGCCATGAAACCCCCGGTTTTTTGCGGATTATTCCTTGTGGTTTTCAGCATGATCACGCCGGCGTGGGCGAGAGTTATTTACGTCAACGCCAGTGCCAAGGGCCTTGATGACGGCTTGTCGTGGCCGAACGCCTTTCAAGACATGCAAAAGGGGCTGGCGGCGGCGGAGGACGGCGACGAAATCTGGGTCGCCGCCGGGACTTACAAGACGACAGCCGGGACCGATCGAACAATCTCTTTCAGGCTGGTTGCCAACGTGGCGATTTATGGCGGGTTTGCTGGCACCGAAACAAATCGTTTTCAACGCAATTGGGAAACCCATCCAGTGATTCTGAGTGGCGACATCGGTCTGAAGGGGGATAATTCGGATAACTCCTACCACGTGGTTGTCGCTGCGAGTCGAGCCACGCTGGATGGCTTCACGATTCGCGATGGGAACGCTGCGGATACCTTAACTTATCCGTGGAGCTTGGGTGCAGGGATGTTTTGTGAATCCGCGGAATCGTTGACATTGACTCATTGTAATTTCAGAGACAATGAAGCAGCGGACGGCGGCGGCTTATACAGCTACAGAAGCTCGTTGACCGTGAGGTATTGCACGTTCAGCGGCAATTCATCATCCAACAGCCAAGGTGGGGGTATGTATAATTGGTCTGGTTCTTTGTATTTGAGCCACTGCCTGTTCGTCGGCAATACGGCGTTGGGATGGTATTTCGGTTGCGGCGGTGGAATGTATAACATCGGCATGACGATGACGATTTTAAATTCCACGTTCACCGGCAATACGGCAAGATCGGCCGGCGGAGGAATGTATTGCTATAGTACCTTGTTCACGATGAAAGATTGTGTTCTCAGCGATAATTTAGCGGTCGGGACTGGAGGCTACGGCGGGGGATTAGCCAGCAGGAGAAACTTGCCGAGTCTGGTCAACTGTGTATTCAGTGGGAATGAGGCGTCTCGTGGCGGTGGGATCAATAGCGATTGGGATTATCCTTCAGATTTGAAGAATTGCACATTTATCCACAATTTAGCGACTTTTTGGGGCGGTGGATTGTACTATGAGAATGGAGCCTCTGCCACTGTCACAAATTGCATTCTGTGGGACAATACTGCCACAACCGCACCGGAGATACGCATTGCCAGCGGTGCTTCACTGGCCGTCAAATATAGTGACATCAAAGGAAGCCGTGGAAGCGGCGCGCAGTGGAATACGGATTTCGGCGCCGACCTTGGCGGCAACATCGAGGCCGCGCCGCTCTTCGTGCATGAGATGGATCCCGACGGGCCGGATGATATCTGGCGGACAATCGATGACGGCTTGAGATTGCAGGCAGGCTCGAAGTGCGTGAATGCGGGAACGGCATACCTCGCGCCTGAAAAGGACATTCTGGGGATTCCCCGCAAGAATGGGCCGGACATGGGGGCGTACGAAGCCGAGGGGACGAAGAACGGCGCGCGGGGGTGGATATGGTATCGGTGAGAGTCACTTAATCGATTTGGTTTCTCATGCCGCTTCGGGCCGAAGCGGCCTACTGACAATTGGCCTACTGACTTTACTCCCCACGATTTGTTGTGTTAAATAAGACTGGGTTCAATGATTCAGGTCGGGTGGGGATTTTTGTTGGACGGGGGTTGTGGGCATGGCTTTGGCAAGCCCGAAGGAAACGTCGTTGGCCGAGTCCCGGGCGATCCTGAAGACGCTCGAGGGCAAGGTCCGCGGCGCGCGCATCTCGATCTTTTACCAGTTCGGCCTGCTGCTCGTCGCGATCGCGATGATCATCCTGCCGCTCGTCTATCTGGCGATGATCGGCGCGGCCGGGTATGGGCTTTACGAATACGCAATCAACGGCGTTGCCATCTTCAAGGAGGTTCACCGGCCGCGTCAGGCCGAGGCCGCGCTGTTTGTTTACCTCGTGCCGCTGCTTGCCGGCGCCGTGCTGATCCTGTTCATGATCAAGCCGCTGCTGGCGCCGATGAAGCGCGGCATCCCGTCGCGCGCCCTGAAGCCCGAGGACCAGCCGCTGCTGTTCGAATTCATCAAGCGGCTGTGCACCCTGATGGGCGCGCCGGTGCCGCGGCGGATCGAGGTCAACTGCGAGGTCAACGCCTCGGCGAGCCTGCGGCCGGGGCTGGCGTCGTTGATCGTGCGCGACCTGACGCTGTGCATCGGGCTGCCGCTGGCCGGCGGGCTGAACCTGCGCCAGTTCACGGGCGTGCTCGCGCACGAGTTCGGCCATTTCAGCCAGGGCTTCGCGATGCGGCTGAGCTACCTGATTCATTCGGTCAACCTGTGGTTCGCGCGGGTGGTGTATGAGCGCGACGCGTGGGACGAATGGCTGCGCACGTGCGAGCGCGAGGCCGACATCCGCGTCAAAATCTTCTTCTGGCTCATCATGCTGATGGTGTGGGTCACGCGGCGCGTGCTGTGGGTGCTGATGATGATCGGGCACCTGATCAGCAGCTTCATGTCGCGCCAGATGGAATACGACGCCGACCGCAATGCCGCGCGCGTCGTGGGGTCCAAGGGAATATCGGACGCCCTGGGCAAGCTGCGGCTGCTTTACATCGCGTGGCAGAAGTCGATCTCGGACCTCGGCCAGGCATGGGAGGAAAAGCGCCTGGGCGACAACCTGCCGATGCTGATCGACAACAACTACGAGCAGATGCCCGAGGATCTGCGCGACAAGATCCGCGAGCAGGAGATGAAGGAGCGGACCGGGATCTTCGACACGCACCCCGCGGCGAAGAAGCGCCTGCGCAAGCTCGAGAAGCTGAACGAGGAGGGGCTGCTGCGCGACGAGGCGGCGCCGGCCACGTGCCTGTTCGCGCAATACGACGAGCTGTGCCGGGACATCAGCATGGATTTCTACGCGGCCACGCTCGGGCCGGCCGCGGTGCACAGCACGTTCGTGCCGACGCAGGAGCTGATCGGCCGGCGCGAGACGATCGGCGACAGCTTCGTCGCGCTCCGGGAATACTGTTTCGGCTGCTTCCTGTTCACGCGGATGATCGGGCCCGATCCGGAACTGCTCGCGAGGGCGCCGGAGGACCCGCGCGCCGTGGCGGCCGAGCTGCAACGGGCGCGCGCCTACTTGCAGCAGGCGATCCAGGTCGTGCGGCCGGCGTTCAAACGGTATCGCAAGGGCTGGCAGATCACGCTCGCCGGGTTTGCCGTCGAGCAGCAGTTCCAGGCCGGCATCCACGCGCGAGGCATCTCGGCCGAGGTCGCGGCGTCGATGCTCGAGTCCGGCACGAACATGAAGCAGGATGCCGAGATGGAGATCGCGGCGTTCGAGGACGGCATCCGGCGGCGCCTGACGTCGTCGCTGAGGCTGCTGCACGCGCCGCAGCTCAGGCAGCGGATCCCCGAGGCGGGCGACATGCTGCGGCAGGCGCACAAGATCGCGATCGCCATCGAGGGCATGCTCAGCGTCAGCGAGGCGATCGAGGATTTGATCCGTTGCCATCAAGGACTGAGCGCGCTGCTGGCCGGGGTCAAGGGGCGCGAGGAGGACGAGCGCATGATCACGCGCATCCGCCAGATGCGCGGCTCCGTCTATCGCTCGATCGAGGCGCTGTACATGCGGCTCAAGAACACGCCCTACCCGTTCGAGCACCCCAACGGCAACGTGAGCGTCGGCACGGTGGTGATCGACATCCCGCCGCAGCGCGACGACCTGGCGGCGGTTTATAACAAGGGCCAGATCGTGCTGCAGGGGCTGGACAAGCTCTATGCGCGGTGCATGGGGATGCTTGCGCGCATGGGGCTTGACGTCGAGAAAGCGCTCGGCATGCCCCCGATCATGGTGCCGCCCGGCGAAGAGGACAATGAGAGCGACATGACCGAAAACGAATAAATCTTTTACATCGATAGCGTCTTCATGTTAGAAGGAAGCATAATCTCGATTCAGCCACTTTCGCAGAGATTGCAGTTCGCGCGATTCCCTTTCGAAAGCCAAGCGCGGAAACGAGATGCCGTGGCGGATCCGAATCCGGCACGATTTTACACATGTCGATGAAACATCGACGAGAGGTTATGGATGATGAAACTTTACGTCGGGAATCTGAGCTACGATTCCGGTGAAAGCCAATTGCGCGAGCTGTTCGGCCGGTTTGGCGAGGTGTCATCGATCACGGTGATCACCGACCGCGACACGGGCCGTTCGAAAGGTTTTGCGTTTGTTGAATTTTCCAACGACGACGAAGCCCGGGCAGCAATTCAGGCCATGGACGGCAAGGAATTCGGCGGGCGCAACCTGAAGGTCAACGAGGCCCGTCCGCGCGAGGCCGGCGGCCCGCGTGGCGGCGGCCGTGACCGCGGCCCGCGCGGCGGCGGCCGTGACCGCGACCGCGGCGGCTGGTAAGCCGATCGATTCCACCATGCAACGCCGGGGCCCCCAAAAGCCCCGGCGTTTTTCTATTCCGATTGATCATTTTGCCCGGATTTGTCATGGTGACCCCGATAAGTTTTGAATTTGTTGTGGCCATGGGCGTAACGGGTCAACCAGGATTTCCCGTCAATTCACGGAAAACGAGAAATCGCATGATCATCCATTACACGAACAGCCCGAGTTCGCTTGTGCCCGCGCAGCTCGCCGGATTTTTCAGCGACTGGCCGAATCCGCCCTCGCCGGCGCGGCATCTGGCGATCCTGCGCGCCAGCTTCGCCGTGTGGCTCGCGATGGACGGCGACCAGTGCGTGGGGTACATCAATGCGCTTTCGGACGGAATCCTGACGGCGTATATTCCGCTGCTTGAGGTGCTGCCGGAGTGCCGGCATCGCGGCATCGGCACCGAACTCGTCCGCCGCATGGTCGATACGTTCCGGCACTTTTACGCCATCGACATCGTCTGCGACGAATCCGTCGCGCCGTTTTACGAGGCCAAGGGCTTCTCAAAATGCGTGGGGATGATCAAAAGGAATACGAATGCGGTCAACTGAGCGCGGCTTGTCGAGGTGTGGAGACTCACTATTCAAGTGATCCGAACAGGCAAACTGAAGTTTGAACTCCTGACTGAAATTCCGACTCCGTCCGCGCGCTGATGGAATTTCGGTCAGGAGTTCAAAATTTATTTTGCTGAAACCATGTCGCTTCGAGCCGAAGCGACCTACTGACGGATCTTGCGCAGGATCATTTCGTTGACGAGTTGCGGATTGGCCTTGCCCTTGGTTTCGCGCATGATCTGGCCGACGAGCGCGCCGATCGCCTTTTCCTTGCCGGCAAGGATTTTTTCGACGGCGTCGGCGTTGGCCGCGAGGACTTTATCGACGATCGGCTCGATCGCCGAAGTGTCGGAGATCTGGACGAGGCCCTTTTTCTTCACGATTTCGGCGGGAGCGCCTTCGCCGTCGAGCATCGCGCGATAGACGTCCTTGGCGATGCGCCCGCTGATCGTGCCGCCGTCGATGAGCTTGACGAGCTCGGCGATCGCGGCCGCCTTGATCGGGTATTCGCCGATGTCGCGGTCGGGGTCCTCGCCGAGCCAGCGCAGCGGCTCGGCCATCCAGTTGGCGACGCCCTTGGGGTTGGCACCGTAAACCGCGAGCGCGGACTCGAAATAATCGGCGAGGTCCTTGTCGGCGGTCAGCACGCCGGCGTCGTAATCCGACAATCCGAATTTCTCGACGAACCGTTTCCTTCTCGCGTCGGGGAGCTCGGGGATTTCGGCCCGAATACGCTCAAGCAAGGCGTCATCGATCTCGACGGCGACGAGGTCGGGGTCGGGGAAGTAGCGGTAATCGTTGGCGACTTCCTTGCTGCGCATGGCGCGCGTGACGCCCGCGGCCTCGTCCCACAGGCGCGTTTCCTGCACGACGCGGCCGCCGGATTCGAGCTCGATGATCTGGCGGTCGGTTTCAACCTCAATGCACTTGAGGACGGTCTTCATCGAGTTGAGGTTTTTGACCTCGACCTTGGTGCCGAGCTTGTCGTCGCCCTGGCGGCGCACGGAGATGTTGGCCTCGAAACGCAGGCGCCCCTGGTGCATGTTGCAGTCGCTGACGCCGCTGTATTCGAGGATCGACTTGAGCGACTCCATGAACGCGAGCGCTTCTTCCTTCGAGCGCAGGTCGGGTTCGGTGACGATCTCGAGCAGCGGCGTGCCGGCGCGGTTGAGATCGACCAGCGAGTAATCGGCGCCGGGGGCGTCGGGGTGGATGTTCTTGCCGGCGTCCTCCTCGAGGTGGACGTTGTTGATGCGGACGTGGAGGGTCGAATCGCCGACCTTGACGTCGAGAAATCCGCCTTCGCCGAGGTTCTTGCGGAGCTGGCTGATCTGGTAGTTTTTGGGCAGGTCGGGGTAGTAGTAGTTTTTGCGCTCGAACTGGGTGGGGCGATTGATGCGGCAGCCGAGCGCCAGCGCGGCGCGCGTGGCGAGCTCGAGCGCCTTGCGGTTGAGGACCGGGAGCGAGCCGGGCATGCCGAGGCAGACGGGGCAGGTCTGCGTGTTCGGCGCGCGGCCGAATTCAGTCGAGCAGCCGCACCAGATCTTGGAAGCGGTGGCCAGTTCGGCGTGAATTTCAAACCCGATGACGGTTTCCCAACCCATGGCGCTTCTCCGTTTCGCCCCGCGGGCGCATAGTTGAGACATTATGAAATATGAGAGATGAGAGATGAAAGATGAAAAATCAATGATGGGTGATGAATGATGAATGATGAAAAGAGTCAAATCAGAAAATCGAGACAATCGTGCCTCTTCAAGCCAAAGGTATGTGTTTGGCGCGCGTAATTTAAACCGTTGAAAACGAGTGATTGACCCCATCCCGCGTTGAAACGCGGGGTTCACGCTCATTCGGGAAACCGTTTCAACGGTTTCCAACGCATAGGCCTGATGCTTTGCAAGAACTCAACTGACAACAAACTATATGTCGGCGGAATCAGTCTTATTCGGCGAGATTACTTGTTGCGTCGCCGGCATTGTGTTTAAATAGGCATATGGGTTTTTAGCCGCGAAGCACGATGTTTGAACCGCGTTTGAACCGGCCTTGCCGAGAATCGATCCGCATTCATGTTACAGTTGGAAAATGGTGAAACCCGCCGCGTTGGCGTTGTACCGGCCGATGCGCCCCGGCCTGAAAAAATAAAGCAGCTCGACCTGATTTTAATTCGCCCGAGCAAGTACGACGACGATGGCTACGTGATGCGTTACTGGCGGGGGGTGCTGCCGTCGAACACGCTGGCGACGCTCGCGGGGTTGACGCGCGAGGTCGCCGAATCGCGCGCGCTCGGCGACGTGAAGATCAACGTCGTGATGCTCGACGAAACCGTGCAGCGGATCGACGTCGCGCGGTTGAGAAGGCGGCACGTGCGCCGCGGAGTCCGCGCCGTGGCGGCGCTCGCCGGCGTGCAGACAAACCAGTTTCCGCGCGCGGCCGACCTGGCGAGGATGCTGCACGACGCCGGCTTCAGCGTGATGATCGGCGGCTTTCACGTCTCCGGCGTGATGGCGATGAGCAAGGCCGGAACGCCGCCGGAATTTCAGGCGTTGATGGACGGGGGGATCACGCTCGTGCGCGGGGAGGTCGAGGAGTGCTGGGCCGACCTGTTGCGCGACGCGCTGCACGGCAGGCTGCGCAGCTACTACGAAATATTGCAGCCGCCCGAACTCGACAAGGCCAGCCTGCCGCTGGTCGATCCCGAGCTCATGAAACACTTCGCGTACGCGTTCATGGGGACGATCGACGCGGGGCGCGGCTGCCCGTTCCATTGCAGCTTCTGCACGATCATCAACGTGCAGGGGCACAAGATGCGGTGCCGCTCGGCGGAGGCCGTGCGCGAGTGCATCCGCCGCAACGCCCGGCACAAAATCGATTATTATTTCTTCACCGATGATAATTTTTCGCGCAACCCGCACTGGGAGGAGATCTTCGACGAGCTGATCGCGCTGAGGGCCGAGGGCCATCAGTTCAACTTCATGATGCAGGTCGATGTGCTTGCGCACCGGATCAGGAATTTCGTGAGCAAGGCGGCGTCGGCGGGGTGCAGCCAGGTGTTCGTCGGGATGGAGTCGATCAACCCGGATAATTTGGAGGCGATCGGCAAGAAACAGAACCTTGCGGTCGATTACCGGCAGATGGTCGCGGCGTGGCACGTCGCCGACATCAGCGTGCACGTGGGGTATATTATCGGCTTTCCGTTCGACACGCCGGCGAGCGTGGCCGGGGACATGCGCAAATTGCGCGAGGAAATCCAGGTCGATCAGGCGTCGTTTTTCATGCTGACGCCGCTGCCGGGCTCGGCCGATTACGCGGAGCTTGCTGCGCGGGGCGCAAAGCTCGACCCGGACTTCAACCGCTTCGATTCGTTTCACGCGGCGATGCCGCACGCGCGCATGAGCGCCGACGAATGGTTCGAGACCTACCAGGCGGCGTGGCGCGGGTTTTACTCGACGGAGAACATGAAGGTCGTCCTGTCGCGCGCCAATGCACGGACCTACTGGAGCATCTTCAAGAATTTCCTTTGGTACCGCTATTCGGCGCTGATCGAAAAGACGCACCCGATGATCTGCGGGTTCGTGCGGTTCAAGGGGCGGCTCGACCGCCGGCCGGGGCTGCCGATCGAGACGCGGGGCCAATACTGGCGCCGCCGGGTGGACGATTGGCGGGTGTGGTCGCGCGAGGTCGTGCACATGTATTTGCAGATGCAGGAAGTGTGGCTGGCGACGCGCCAGCGCGCCCAGCGCGAATCCAACTGGGCGAGCTGGCGGCGCAACTGGGACGAGATGCGCGGGTGGCTCGGCAATTCGCGGGCGCGCGCGTCGCGGGCGCTGGCCGGGCGCGTGTCGCTGCTTCGCGCCGGGGCCGAGGAGTCGTGGCTGCGCGCGAGCCGCGTGCGACGGCAGGGCGCCGACGACATCGCGCGGCGCTGGGGCGAGTTGCGCGCCGAGGCCGAAGCCGCATGGCAGCGCGCGGGCGAGGCCGGACGCCAGAGGAAGGACGATCTCGGCAGACGGCTGGCGGGCATCCGCACGGGCGTCGAGGACCTGTGGATCCGCGCCGGCGAATCCGGCCGCCGCGAGGCCGAGGCGCTGGCCACGCGGTTCCGGCGGCTGAGCCGGCGGCCGCGCTCGTGGGCGCGGGCGCTCAGGGCGCCGCTGGCGAGGATCAACCCGCTTGACATCAAGACGCCGACGCGCGCCGATTTGAACGAGTATTGGCGGCAGACGTTCGACAAGCTGCGCCACGGGAAAATCTTCCGGATCAACCCCGTCCGGTTCGGGATGAACCTCGCGCGGGACCTTAAGCTGTTCGTGCTGTTCAACATCCAGATCCTGATCAGCCATGGGAAGTAAACGGGAGTCATGGGACCGATGAGACCTATGGGACCTATGAGACCTATAGGACTCATCATTTCATGGGACCCGTCGCCATAGATTTTATTGACATTCGGCACGGATCATCGCAGTTTTTGAAGATCGACAGCATGGATGCCCCCGCACCCGTCCATTGCACATTGCACCCACCCCAGCAGGAGATTTCCCATGCGCACCATCATTTCCCGTTTGATCGCGATTGGCGCGATGACGTTCGTTCTGGCCGCGGCCGGCTGCGGCGGCGGCGTGAGCGAGAAGGATTTCAAGGCGCTCCAGAAGCAGAGCGCGGACAACACGAAGGCGATCAAGGATCTCGGCACGACCGCAATCCAGCTCGACAGCCGCATTGAGGACATTCGCACGACCGTCGAGACCATGCAGAAGGACCTGAAGCTCGTCTCGACCGACGTCGCCGGCCTGGCGAGCAAGGGCGGCGGCTCGCCCGAGGCGAACAAGGCGCTGGACCAGCGGCTGCGTTCGCTCGAGTCGGGCCTGCAGAAACTCAACGAGCAGATCGGTTCGCGTCCGGCGCGCTCGGAAGACGCGGTTGAGCCGCAGGACGCGCAGTCCGCCGAGCCTGCGACGCCCAAGCCCGGCGCGCGCGTGAGGCGCTCGACGCCGGCCCAGGCCCCGGCGTTCACGTGGCACCTGATCAAGCAGGGCGAGACGCTCGATTCGATCGCGCGCAATTACGGGACGTCGGCCGATGCGATCCGCAAGAAGAACAATATCCCCGCCGGCAAGTCGGTTCCGGCCGGCAACAGGATCATGATCCCGAAGTCCTGAAATGCGGGACGCAGGTTTAAAGGCCGAGGCTGAGCCGGGGTGAATTTCGGGCCTTGGGTCCGCCTCACACAAGACTCAGGATAAGACACTTAATTCTACTTGATTTTACCCCAGTGGGTTGTTACGGTCTGAGTCAGCCGGCGTGGGGTAAAGTCTTCCGCGCGGTCAACTGTATGTGGCCGACAGCGCCGGCGAGGGAGGTTGCACGAGTGAAGCCAATCCTGATGATTCTGTTGGTGTGCGCGATCTCTTGGAGTTCGGTTGCCCGCGCCCAGGACTACATTGAGCCGGGCGGGGCTCCGTACGTATTAGAGCCCTCGAACACCAAGGGGCCGTTCTACGGCCAGAGCGAGGCCGAGCTTCGGGCACGCAAGTTTGCCCGCGGCCTGGCCAACGTCGTTCTGTGCCCGGCCGAAATTCCGAACCAGATTTTCCAGGAAGCCTACAAGACTTCACCCGTGACCGGCATCGTCGTCGGCTTCTTCAAGGGGATCGCGAAGGGCGGCTCGCGCCTCGCGATCGGGACGTGGGAAATCTTCACGTTCTACTTCCCGGGCACGAATAATTATCAGCCGTACATTGAACCTGAGGTTGTCTTTCAGGAATATTTGCACTAAAACTCAAGGGCAAGGGGTAACAGCCCCGCGCCCGCACGCTACCCGAAGCATGAAAGAATTCCGAGCTTCACGAATAAAAGGAGTTATGGCGCCATGAAGTTGACCAAGTATGTCGGCCTTGCCGCATTGGCTTTCGTACTGATGACGGGGGCTTCGTTCGCCCAGAACGTCAATTACGAACGCAATCAGAGTGATGCGGGCAAGATGTTTCACAAGCTGGGGCGCGGTGTTGTCAACGTGGTGACGTGCTGGGTGGAAATCCCGCGCAGCATCACCATCCAGTGGGAAAACACCGACCCCGTCTCCGGGCTCTTCGTTGGCGGTATCGAGGGCATCGGCTGGGGCTTCGCCCGCTTCGCCACCGGCGTCTATGAAGTCTTCACGTTCCCGTTTCCGGTCCCGAGCGGTTTCAAGCCGCTGATCGAGCCGGAGTTCGTGATCACGGATATCTGGGGTGCGGACATTCCGTACGTGACCGATTTCCGGTCCAACGACCCCGAATACCCGTCGAAGGCACCGATCTATCCGCAGCGGTTCAGCTACTGATCCGCCCTCGTGAAGTTTTCGCCTTTTGAATGAACCGCCCGGAGGGCTATGATCGTCCTCCGGGTATTCTTATGTGTTCGCGATTGCCCCGGCGCCTTCGAGCCAATCCATGAGAAGGGGAAGAAGATGATGATGAAGCCCTCACTGATGTTGCGCGCCCTGCCGCTGTTTGTTCTGATGCTGGCGATGGCCATGCCGGCGTTCGGCCGGTTCCCCCAGGCCGACCGCATCCCGGCCAACGCGATGATCGCCGTTGGCATCGAGAACACCGCGGCGACGTGGAAGAAGATCGAGGCGCTGCCGCTGACTGGGGCGCTGAGCGATTTCCTCTCGACCGGTTCGCTGACCCGCAACCTCGATTACCAGTCGTTCCTGCTGGAGAAGCAGAAAGCCGCCGCGAAGCTCGGATTCCCGCTCACCCCGGACGAAATCTTCACCAACGTTTTCAGCAGCGTGCTGTTCTACAGCGCGACGAACCCGGACGGCGGGGTCGGGACCACGATCGCCATCATTGGCCTGAAGGACAAGGCCAAGGCGGGCAAGCTGCTGCAGGTCCTCAGCGACGAATCCGCCCCGGCGCAGACTTCCGGCACGCTCCAAACCGACGACGTCAAGATCGAGAAGGTCAAGATCGGCGCGGCGCAGGGCTGGCACATGACCACGCCCGAGGGCGATGAATACTTCTACTGCATCGCCGGTTCGAACCTCTACATCGGCTCGACGCTGGCCTCGATGACGGCGGCCATGACGCCGATGCCCTCGACGGCCAGGCGCCTGGGCTCCAACGAGCAGTTCAACCGGCTGCGCCAGGCGATCAACTGGGAGCAGGCCGACGTGTCGGTGTGGTATGACGCCGACGCGATGCTCGCGATGGAACCGCAGGTGGCCGAGTTGATCAAGGACGTGGCCGGCGGCAAGTCGCAGGCAAACAAATACGTCGTGACGTTTAACGTCCTGCGCGACGGCATCGCCGGGCGCTCGGTCTATGGCAGTGATCCCGCCCCGGGCATCCCGAACGAGCAGGTCACGATGAACGGCCTGAAGCTGATCGCGCCGGCGCCGTTCTTCGGGATCGATTACGGCCTGTTCGACTCCAAAGACATCGTCAAGGAGATCAACGGCCTCGGGTCGTCGCTGGGCGCGGTGGGCGCCGCCAGCGGCATGGGCGACCTGGCCGAGAAGATCCAGTCGATCGAGGAAAGCACGAGCATTTCGCTGAAGAACGAGCTGGCGCCGGCGCTCGGCACGGAAGTCGTCGCGGCGATCAACACGATCAAGATCGGCATGGGCATCCCGCAGGTCGATTTCGTGCTTGGCGCGAAGGTTAGGAACGCGAAGCTCATGCAGCAGGTCATGACCAAGTTCGAGCGGTTCATCGAGCAGAACTCGTCGGGCAACGCGATGATCGGGGCGGCCCTGTCCGGCGATGCGCCGACCAGCCAGACGTTCCGCTCGATTCAGGCTGACGGCATGACGATCCGCACGATCCGGATCCAGTCCGACGCCGAGCCGATCAGCCCGAGCTACGCGATCACGGGCGGATACCTGATCATCGGGATCAGCCCCGAGTCGATCCAGGCGGCCGGCGCGCGGCTTCAGGGCCGGGCGGCGGGGCTCGACAAATCGCCGGCTTACAACGGCCTCATGCAGATGGCCGGCTCGGGCGCGCACCCGTACAACTTCTTCGTGATCGATCTCAACACGATTGCGCAGAAGCTGATCCGGCCGTACGTGCCGCTGTTCGCCAGCCGCGCCGGCATGGACTGGAGCATGGTCAACGTCGTGTTCGACCAGATCATCCCGCGCGTCTCCACGTTCGCCTCGATGGACACGCGCCAGGAAAAGCTCGTGAAGTCGTACATGAAGTTGCAGATGCAATAGAAGGGTGAAGAGTGAAATGGGTCCTATAGGACTTATAGGATCCATAGGACCCATCCACGATTCACGATCCACGATTCACGATTTACGATCCACCATGGCCGCACCCATCTGGCAATTCACTTCAACTTCCGAGGACGCCACGACCGAACTGGGGCGGCGGATGGCGGATGCTTGCCGCGGCGGCGAGGTAATCCTGCTCGACGGGCCGCTCGGGGCGGGGAAGACGTGCCTCGCCGGCGGGTTCGCCGCGGGGCTCGGCATCGACGAGCCGGCCGTGAGCCCCACGTTCGTGATTTGCCGGTCCTATCGCGGCAGCCGCGGCCTGACGCTGCATCATTTCGATTTCTACCGGCTCGGCGGCGAGGACGACCTCGACACGATCGGGCTGGAAGATTGCCTGACGGACGACGCGGTGGTGCTGATCGAGTGGCCCGAGCGCTGCCCGAGCCTGTTCGAGAGTTACACGCTGGCGCTGAAGTTGGAAGTGGTTGACGAGGCTACGCGGCGGATCACGGCGTGGGCGGGGAAGCTGCCGGTAAACGATGGATTGACAGCAGCGGGAAGGTGAATGGGTCTTATGCGTCCTATGGGTCTTATGCGTCCAATGACTCATAGAAACCCATAGGACCCATACAATCCGGTCTTAACCTTCTTGCTTCTCAAAGAAATCGGGCTGCGCATTGTGCAGCGATTTTTCCTGTTCGTGCAAAACGTTGCGCACCATGCCGACAAGGTTCTGGCGCTGCTCGTTCAAGGCCTTGACGAACCGGCCGCGCAGCAATGAGGCCTGATCCGGGCACACGGTCTTGAAAAACTGGGCGTATTCGCGTTCCATCGCGTCTAAATACGGCAGGTCCATCTCGTCATCGAGCATGGCGTTCAGCCGTTTCTTGGCGTCCGCGTCCAGGCGCCGCACGCGTTCCAGCAGCGCGGCCACGGCCTGGGCATTGCGCGGATTCTCGGACGGACTCGACGGTAACTGCATGGCACACCTCGTATCAGTTATGAATTGCCGGGCACTCATCCAGTCGCAGGACTGGTCCCTCGCTTACGCTCGGGCTGCTGCACAGGTCTCAAGCAAAACGTTTGCCATTTCGAAGTCCGCGAACGTGTAAGTTGTTACACAATAAAAATCTTGAATCAGGGGGCCAAGTAGCCGACGATATTGAGTAGGTATATGCTATTGGGGGAACAATACCCTATTTGGCAGAAACAAGGCAAGTTTTGGAAAATCGCAAGGCAAGGGTAAATGTATAAAACCGAATCGCTCCCCCTGGTCCCATTGAAAGAGATCGTGGTCTTCCCGCACAGCATCACGCCGCTGTTTATCGTGCGCCACAAATCGCTCATCGCGCTGGAGGCGGCGCTCAAGCGCGACAAGAAGCTGATGCTCGTCGCGCAGCGCAACCTCGAGAGCGAACACCCGGGCCTCGACGATCTGTACAGCGTCGGCACGGTGGCCGAGATCATCCAGGTCCTGCGGCTGCCGGACGGCTCGGCGAAGATCCTGGTCGAGGGCCACTACTCGGGTCGCATCGTCGGGTTCGACACGCACGGTGATTACCTGATGTCAACCGTCGATCCGATCCGCTACATCGACGACGACAGCAAGAAGGTTCAGGCGCTGCAGCGGATGGTGGTCAGCCAGTTCGAGCAATACGCCCAGCTGTCGGACAAGATCCCGGAGGACCTCGGCCTGTCGATCAAGAGCCTCGAGGACCCGATGCAGCTGGCCAACGCGGTGGCCAATTACTGCCACTTCCGCACCGAGGACAAGCAGCGCGTCCTGGAGACCCTGCGCGTTTCGGAAAAGATGATGATCCTCTCCGAGTTGCTGGCCTCGGAGAACGAGCTGCTCGAGCTCGAGAACAAGATCATCACGCAGGTCAAGTCGAAGATCGGCAAGAGCCAGAAGGAATACTTCCTCAACGAGCAGCTCAAGGTCATCGAGAAGGAGCTGGGGCTTTCCAACGAGGAGGACTTCGAGCTCGAGGAATACGAAGAGAAGATCAAGAAGAGCAAGATGAGCGAGGAGGCGCGCGAGAAGGCGTTCAAGGAACTGTCGCGCCTCTCGAAGATGGCGCAGCTGAGCCCGGAGGCGACCGTCAGCCGCACTTATCTGGATTGGCTGCTGGACCTGCCGTGGGGCAAAGCCACGCGCGACCAGTCCGACCTCGTGCGCGCGCAGAAGATTCTGGACGAGGACCACTACGGCCTGGAAAAGGTCAAGGAGCGCATCGTCGAGTATCTCGCGGTGCTGAAACTGGTCAAGGAATTCAAGGGGCCGATCCTGTGCCTCGTGGGGCCTCCCGGCGTCGGCAAGACGAGCCTGGCCAAGTCGATCGCGCGGACGCTCAAACGCAAGTTCGTGCGCGTGAGCCTCGGCGGCGTGCGCGACGAGGCCGAGATCCGCGGCCACCGCCGCACCTACATCGGCTCGCTGCCGGGCAAGATCATCCAGTCGATCAAGAAGGCCGGCTCGAGCAATCCGGTGTTCCTGCTCGACGAGATCGACAAGATGTCGTCGGACTTCCGCGGCGACCCGGCCTCGGCGATGCTCGAGGTTCTGGACCCCGAGCAGAACAAGGCGTTCAACGACCATTACCTCGAGGTCGATTACGACCTGTCGCAGGTGATGTTCATCACGACGGCCAACACGACGGCCGGCATCCCGGGTCCGCTGCTGGACCGCATGGAGTTGATCCGCCTGCCGGGCTACACCGAGGATGAAAAGCTCCACATCGCGCGCCAGTTCCTGATCCCGAAACAGATCAAGGCGCACGGCCTCTACGGCATGCACGCCATGTTTACCAACCAGGCGATCGACATGATCATCCAGCGCTACACGCGCGAGAGCGGCGTGCGCAGCCTGGAGCGCGAGATCGCCACGATGTGCCGCAAGATGGCGCGCTCGATCGTGAGCAACGAGGAAGAGAAGATGCTGCGCATCGAGCCGGCGGAGGTGCGCAAGCACCTCGGCCCCGAGCGCTTCCAGGACCCGACGATCCACGAGGCGCTCGAGACCGGCGTCGCGATCGGGCTGGCATGGACCGAGGCCGGCGGCGAGCTGCTGCCGACCGAATGCACGATCATGCCGGGCAAGGGCAACCTGCAGCTGACGGGCAAGCTCGGCGACGTGATGCAGGAGTCGGCCAAGGCCGCGCTGTCGTATCTGCGCTCGCGCGGTGAGTATTACAAGCTGCCGCCGGACTTCCACAAGGACATGGACATCCACATCCACCTGCCCGAGGGCGCGATCCCGAAGGACGGGCCGTCGGCGGGCGTGACGCTGATCACGGCGCTGCTGTCGGCGCTGACGAAAAAACCGGTGCGCCAGGACGTGGCGATGACGGGCGAGATCACGCTGCGCGGGCACGTGCTGAAGATCGGCGGCCTGAAGGAAAAGATCATCGCCGCGCACCGCAACCGCATGACGACGGTGATCATCCCGGACGAAAACGAGCCGGAACTCGAGGAAATCCCCAACGAGATTCTGAAGGATCTCAAGATCGTGCCGGTCAAGACGGTCGATGAGGCGATCGCGGTCTCGATGGGCCCCGGCGCGGACAAGAAGGAAATCAAAACGCCCGAGGGCACGCAACGCCGCAAGCGAACGGTCATCCGCCCCCGGCCGGGCCTCGGGGCGTAAGGCGGGTTTCCCAAAGCGGTTTCATCGAATTTTTCTACTCCTGAAAAATTCCAACCTGTAGATTGAGGCAATCATGAACAAGCGTCTGCGGAAGAAGTATCACCTTAAGGAATTCACCGAATTCGGTTTCGGTTTTGGATTCAGGTATCAGTGCGAGAGCGATGCCGAACGGGATGCTCTCATCGACGAATTCATCACGATGATGGAATCGCAGGGACTGGACTTTGGCGGCAGCGGCTCGGATGGCGAACTGAACGGATACGCCCTTGGGCAAAAAGGTTCCGCCAATGAAAAACAACGGGCGGCGGCGACCGACTGGTTCATCAAGAATCCAAAGATTACGGCCTATGCCGTGACGGCGCTGACCGACGCCTGGAACGCTCCACTGGACTCCCACTACACCGAATCGCTCGAGTATCAGACGAAGTAGGTGGATTCGAATCACGCGCGCGTCCGGAGCCTTTTCATGATCGGCTCGGAAGCAGGTCATACACGGGACGCTGTCAACCAGCGCCGCAATCAAGCGGGCTAATTATAAAGCATCCACTCCCGCGCGGCGTTGCGGGAGGGCTTAATGTATGCGAGGAGTGTCGATTGGACGAGCGACACGGAGCCGTTATTGAGCCCGCCGGTGACGAACCCCGTCGCGCGCACGTAATGGTTCATCAGGATCGGCAGGCGGAAGCCGCTCAGTTTGTAACCTACTCCCGGCATCGGCACGCCCCAGCCGAGTTTCTCCCACCACACGCCGTCATACGAGTGCTCGAAGAGGACCTGATACGGCAACGGGAAACTGCCGCCAAGCGACCATGTGACGGTTTCGTTATGGTCGAGGATGAGAGACTGGCTTGCGGCGGTGGGATTGGACAGCCGCGCGATATGGTTGCGGGGCAGGCCGTTGATCGTCGTGAAATCGCCGCCCATTAGCAGTTTGCCGCGGGCGTCGAGCGCGATGGCGCGGACGGCGTTGTTCGCACCCGCACCGGGGTCATACGTGGCATCAAGCCAGCCGTCGGGCAGAATGCGCGCGATGCCATTGCGCGGCGAACCGTTCACCATTGTGAAATTCCCGCCGAGCACAATCGAGCCGTCGGCCTGCAGCGAGAGGGTATGGATGTCGGCGTTGACGTCGAGGTTGAAACCGACGTCGATCGTGCCATCCGGATCGAGGCGGGCAATGTGATGGCGCGAGACCCCATTGATTGAGTGAAACTGTCCGGCGACGACGATCCTGGCGTCAGGCTGGATCATCAACGCCTCGATCGGCCGATCGGCATGGGCATTTCCGATGAAATTTTCGTCGGGCGTGCCGTTGGCGGTCAGCCGCGCAATGAAGGCGCACCCGGCGCCGCCGACGGACGTGAATGCGCCGCCGATGACAACTTTCCCGTCCGGTTGCAATCCAACCGCGCCGACGCGGCCGTTGGCATCGGGATTAAACCCGGCATCGAGCGAACCGTCAGGATTGATTCGCGCGACCCGCCCGTGATTCGCCCCATTAAACTGCGTGAAATCCCCGCCGATCAGGAGCATGCCGTCGGGCTGGATTCCCATCGAATAGATGGAACCATTAGCGCCGCTGCCGGGGCGGAAATCTGGATCGAGTTCGCCGGCCGCGTTCAATTTCGCGATTCGGTTGCGGGTTGTATTGCCGATCTTCGTAAACTCGCCGGCGATGATCGTGCCGCCGTCCTGCTGCGCGGCGGAGCAGAGCACGTTCCCGTTCGGCGCCGATTCAGGATTGAATTCTGCGGCGGGCCAGCCTGCTTCGTCGAGGCTCGCCAGATGGGGCCGTGAAGCTTGATTCAAGGTTTCAAACGCACCGCCGATGATCACGCGGTTGTCGGGATGAACCGAAATTGCATACGCCGCGCCATCAGCGCCGGTCCCGGCGAAACAATACGGGACATCGACTGTTCCATCGCTATTGATCCGCGCAAATCTGAGGCGATCCCATCCATCGACCTCCTCAAACGCCCCGCCAATCAGAATTTTATCGTCGTCTTGGACAGAGATTGCAAAAACGGATGAATTCGTTCCGCTGCCTTTGAAACTCGTATCCAAACTGCCGTTTGTGTTTAAACGCGCAAGGTGTTTGACGGAGATGTTTGGATAGGTCTCATCGAAATCGCCTCCGATAATAAGTTTTCCGTCGGTTTGGAACGCAAAGGATTTAATCGGTGCATTAAACCTATTGGAATAGAAGCTATGATCATATGATCCGTCTATATTCAACTTACTCACAAAACCTTCGGAAAATGGCTTGGATGTATAGAAGTGGTCACCTCCAGCAAAGAGGCTTCCATCATGAACGGCCAGTGAGTACAAATAGAAATAATGAGTGTCCAGTTCGGGGTAGGAGCTTATTGAGCCATGTGGATTTAATATTGCAAAACATATAAACCCACCAACGGCTATTTTGTCTCTCGGCAAAATCGCCAATGTATTGATCTCAAAATTAAAATTGTTTGGTGGGGAAGGAGGAGCAAATGTCGTGTCAACCGAACCGTCGGGCTTCAACGCCGCCACCCGCATCAGGCTGATTCCGCCGATGCTTGTGAAATCGCCGGCCACAATGATCGTGCCGTCGGATTGAATCCCGATGGCGTTGATGCGGCCGTTTGCGCCTTCGCCCGGATCGAAGCTCGAATCAACGGTGCCGTCGGGATTGAGCCTCGCGATTCGGTTACGATTTTTTCCCGCAGCAGTAGTGAAATCACCGCCAATCACGAGTTTGCCGTCGCGCTGCTCTGCGATCCCGCGGACTGAGCCATTTAAATCGGCATTAAAACCGAAATCCAATGAGCCGTCAGGGTTGATACGTGCAATATAACTTCGTTCGTGACCAAGAACGTTCGTGAAATCACCACCAATGAGCGTCTTCCCGGTATGATCGCGTACAATCGTGGTTACAGTTGAATTCGCGCCCGTGTCGAAGTTAAAATTGCCATCCATCGAGCAGGTTTCATTGATACGAAGAATATTATGACAAAGAGCCCCGTTGAAAGAATTAATACCTCCGGCGATAATGATTCTTCCATCGCGTTGAACAGTAAAGCGGGCATAAGGCGCCCACGAGTTCCGGGGCGCTACAGATTGCAGTTCGAAAGTTTTTTTAAGGATCCCGTTCGGATTCAACATCGCCATATTCCGTAACGGAATCCCATTATATGAGGATAAGTTGCCATGTATGAATATATTCCCATCGCTGAGGATCTTGACAGCAAATACTTGCCCATATTTATCATTTGTTGGCTTCTGGAAAGAGTTGTCAATCGATCCGTCTGGATTGATCCTGGCAACATAAGGTTTGTAGGCATTATCAACAGAGCCGGCAATTACGATTTTGCCGTCGGGTTGCACGTCGAGAGCACTAATGGATGGATTAGATAGATCTGCGAAATGAAAACTGCCGTCGATGCTCCCATCCGGGTTGAGACGATAAACATCTCCATTCAAAACTAATATTTTCCCGTCGGATAAAACCGCACCGATGCTGAATACGCCATTTATGGGACAAGAGAAAGAATGGTCTATTGAGCCATCCTCATTGAATTGCACGAGATTGTGATCGCTGGTTACCAGTATTTTGCCCGACTCGAGCGCGTGGATCGAACCCGTCCAAGGGGCGACGGCATTGAAGCTGTCGTCAACCGATCCATCTGTATTAAGCCTGGCAATGCAATAATGGCGTTTCCCATTGAAAAGCCCAAAGTATCCACCGGCAAGGATCTTTCCATTGGTCTGGATCGCCAAAGCAGAAATATGACTATCGTAGTAACCGCCCGCGCCAGTCCCGGGGTTGAATGTATTGTCCAGCGTGCCGTCGGGGTTCAGGCGGGCGATGTTATTGAGCGAGCGTTGATTGACTTTGGTGAAATCGCCGCCGATCAGGATTTTGCCGTCGGGTTGCTCGATGCAGGCCCTGACGACGCCGTTGACATCCGGATCGAAGCCGTCCAGCGGCGAGATTGTGGCCGCACCTGCGATTTGGAAGTTCAGAATCAGCCCGAACAGCGCAAGCCACATGAACGCAAACAATAAACGGCGCATCAGCGATCTCGATTCAGAGAAATGGCAATTCCGATCGGGGGAAAGATCGGGAACCGGTTCGCCGAACGTGAAAAACACTCGCAACGACCCAATACTACAAAGTAAAAATAATAAGTCCACCATCTTTTCGAGCGAACGCCTGACGGCAGCATTCCCGAATGAAGTATATTACGCCTTTTCGTGGACGGTGCGGCTGAGGGAGAGGACGCCGGGGATGGTGGCGAGGCGGTTGAGGACCGTGTTGAGTTCTTCCGTGTCTTTAATCAGCAAAATGAATTTTAAAATCGCGCGGCCTTCGCGCAGGTTGCTGCTGGTGTGCGCGCCGACGATGTTCACGGCCAGCTGCGTGATCGCCGCCGACACGTCGCTGAGCAGGCCCTTGCGGTCCTGGCACACGATGCGCAGCGTGACCTTCTGCATGAGGTTGCTCGCGTCGCCCCACTCGACCGGCACGACGCGGTTGTTGAAGTCCGTCGAGCGCTCGCGGATGCGCGCCAGCGACACGCAGTCGGCCTTGTGGATCGAGATGCCGCGGCCCTGCGTGATGAAGCCGATGATGTCGTCGCCCGGCAGGGGCGAACAGCAGCGCGCCATGCGCGTCACGGCGCCGTCCATGCCATCGACGAGCACGATCGCGCCGGCGCGGCCGCGCCGGATCGCGCGCGGGATCCGTTTCTGCTCGGGCGGATGCAGCACCTGGCCGAGGCGGCCGAGAAGGCTTCCGCCGCGCAGCGTGCCGCAGCCGAGCTCGACGAGCAGGTCCTCCCACGTCGGGACGTTGAAGCTGCGCAGCGTCGGCTTGAGGATTTCCTCGACTTGGTCCTCGCCGACGTTGTTGCCGAACCGCGCGCGCACGCCTTCCATCAGCAGGTGCCGGCCGCGCTCGAGGAACTCCTCGTGCTGGCTTTCCTTGAGCCAGTGCCGGATCTTGTTGCGCGCGCGGCCCGTTTGCGCGAACTGCAGCCAGTCGGGCGTGGGGTGCGCGTTTTTGTTCGTGATGATTTCGACGATGTCGCCGGTCTTGAGCTCGGTGCGGATCGACATCATGCGGTTGTTGATGCGCACGCCCGCGCATTGCAGGCCGAGCTGCGAGTGGATGCGGAACGCGAGGTCGAGCGCCGTCGCGCCGCGCGGCACCTCGATGATGTCGCCCTTGGGCGTATAGACGAAGACCGACGTTTCAAACACGTCGGTCTTCAAGTCGGTCATGAACTCGCTCGGGTCGCGCACTTCCTGGAGCCAATCGACGAGCTGGCGCAGCCACTGCAGCCGTTTCTCGTCGTTCTGCCAACCCTTGACCGGCGCGGCCGCGCCGCCTTCCTTGTATTTCCAGTGCGCGGCGATGCCTTCCTCGGCGACGTGGTGCATTTCGCGCGTGCGGATCTGGATCTCGACAACCTCGTTCTGCACGCCGATGATGCTCGTGTGGATCGACTGGTAGCCGTTCTCCTTGGGCGTCGCGATGTAGTCCTTGAACCGCCCCGAGATCGGCTTCCACAGCGAATGCACGATGCCGAGGATGTCGTAGCATTCGGTGATCGAATCGGTGATCACGCGGATGGCGATGATGTCGTGGACCTCGTCGAAGCTCAAGCCCTGGCGCTGCATCTTGCGGAACAGGCTGTAGAGGTTCTTGCGGCGGCCCTGGATGATCGCCGGGATGCCGCGCGCCTTGAGTTCCTCGCTGAGCATCTGGCGCGTCGTATCGACGATCTCCTGGTCGCGCTTGCTGCGCACCTCCATTTTCTTTTTGAGGTTCGCGAACGCCGCCGGGTGCAGGTGCCGCATCGCGAGGTCCTCGAGGTGCGTGCGCATGCGGATCATGCCGAGCCGGTTGGCCAGCGGGGCATAAATGTCCATCGTCGCCTGAGCGATCGCGCGCCGCCGTGCCAGGGGCAGGTGCTCGAGCGTCTGCATGTTGTGGAGGCGGTCGCAGAGCTTGATCAGCACGACGCGCACGTCGCGTGCCATCGCCAGGATCATCTTGCGCAGGTTGACGACCTGGTGCTCCTGGTCGGTCTGCACGGTCAGGGTGGAGATCTTCGTCACGCCATCGACGAGCGTCGCGACCTCCTCGCCGAACTGCGCCTTGAGCGACTCGTACGTTTCGCCGCAGTCCTCGATCGTGTCGTGCAGCAGCCCCGCCGCGACGGTGACGGGTTCGTTCACGAGCCCCGCCAGCAGCCACGCCACGCGCGCCGGGTGCGCGAAGTAGGGCTCGCCCGACTTGCGCAGCTGCTTCTCGTGGTCCTCGCGCGCGCGCTCGTAAGCCTTGCGGATGAGCGCGCCGGCCTCATCGTTCGGGCGCGGGTCCATGCGGCCAAGAATGTCCTCGACCGTTGGCAATCCTTGGGGCTCGGGCAAAATCAGACGGTCCACATTGACTCCTCGAAATCCTCGCCCGGCACGCACACCGAAAGCGGCGCGCGGCTCGGGCAGCGCTCGCGCTCCATCGAGCCCTGCTCGAGCGCGACCTGGAACCGCAGCATCTGGTTCGGGTCGATCTGGAACCGGCGGCAATCGAAGCGCATCTCGACGATCTTTTCGACGGCGGCCTCGTTCATCGGATCGAGATCGACCCAGCCCTGTTCGGCGTCTTCCTCGAGCACGCGCGCCGTCGGCCGGCGTTCGCCCGAGAGCGGGCACAGGATCTTGAACGTCCGCTTGCTGAACAGGTACACGACCAGCTGCGCGCCGGCCTGGTCGAGCTGGCTCATGAGGCTTTTGACGAGGTCCACGCGCAGATAAAACGCGCTGCGGCTGAACCCGAAATAGAGCGACTCGATTTCGGACTCCGCCTGGTGCATGGCATCGCCGCCGCTCTTGGGGTTGTAGAGGCCGGCGGCGTACCACTCGAAGAAGTTGCTGACGCGGCCGTCAAGCTTCGGCTCGATCAGCGCGCGCGGCTGCGCCTGCAGTCCCATGTCGCCGCCGCGGCTGATCGGGATCATCAGCCGGCCGGGCGGCTGCTGGCCGAGCGCCATGTAGGCGTTCGTCAGGTGCTGCCGGTAAAGCCGGTCGAACTGGTCGTCGTACTCCGAGCTGTGGTCATCGCCGTACCACCAGTTCCAGTCGCTGCCCTCGGCGATCAGCAGCGACTTGAGCGCGCGGTCGTAATTGTCCTTCTCCTGCGGCTGCTTTTGGGCCTTGTCCATCGGTTGCGCGAGGTCCTGGCGCGCCTGCGCGAGCAAATCCCACGCGGCGTTGTCCTCGGGGTGGCCGATCCAGATCGAAAAGTCATGGTTGATCCACGAGCCGCTGGCGAGCCGCTCGAGCCGCCGCGACTCGGCCGCGAGCTCCAGGTATTCCGACGGCGTGACGGTCTTGAGCGCCGGCCGGCTGACGAGCCCCTGATACAGCGCGCTCAGGAACGGGACGCCGTCCCGCTCGTAATGCTCCCAGCAGTTTTCGCCGTCGAGGATGATGCTGACGACGTGCGGCCCCTGCGCCCCGTCGAGCGATTCGTAAATGCGCTCGAGCCGCCGCAGCATGTCCGACGCCGCGGACTCCGGCGCGACGCCCGCGTAGCGGAAGCCGATCAGGTCGCTCAACTGGTGGTCGCGGAAGAAGATCGCGACCTCCGAGCCGTCGTGCTGGACCGAATAGGGCCGGTACAGGCGGTCCGGGTCGAGCACGCGGCCGTCGCGGTCGCGCGCGAAGCGGTCGATGCCGAGCGACTGCGCGAGGATTTCCTCGTCCGTGGCGATCCATTTCACCCCGTTGGCCGCCAGCATCGGCACCAGCTCCGGGCACACCGAGCCCTCCGACGGCCACATCCCGGCGGGCCGCCGCCCCATCAGTTTCTCGCAGTAATTCAGGCCGAGTTCGATCTGGAGCTTCGCGTCCTCGGGCGCCGCGAACCGCCGCGACGGCAGGTTTGCCTCCGGCCGCGCGCGCCGCGCGATGCTCGTGTCGATCAGCAGCGGCAGGATCGGATGATAAAACGGCGTCGTCGAGACCTCGATGTTGCCGGCCTTCCACAATTCGCCCATTTCCGGGATGATCCGCGCCGTGATCTGCCGCCCGGCCTCGATGACGTATTTCTTTTCCTCTTCGGTGAAGTTGCGGTCCTTGGCGACGAGGCCGGCGAGCTTGGGGTCGGCCTCGCGCAGCATCGGGTCGATCCACGCGAGGAAGAACCACGTCTGCAGGTCGCGCATTTCGGCGGGGCTGAACAGCCGCGCCATGCGGCGCAGCTCGTCGGGATTGTCGCACGACCCGCGGCGGCCGAGCAGGTCGGCGTAGCGCTTGCTCGCGCGGATCATGCGCCCCTCGTGCGCGCTGAAGAAATCGCGCAGCAGCTCGACGCGCTCGTCCAGCGTGAGTTCCTCGGCGTTTTGCCCGGCGAGCGTCAAATACCGGTCATGGGCCGTGCCGTTGCCGTAGTCCTCGATCTGCTCGAGCAGCGAGGGAACCATGTTGAACGTGACGCGCAGGCCGTCGAACTTCGCCGCCAGCAGCGGCATGTCGAGATAGTCCTTCGTGGCGTGCAGCCGCACCCACGGCATCATGTATTCCTCGCGCTGCACGTCCTTGTAATAAGGCTGGTGCATGTGCCACAGGATCATGACGTGTAAGGGCGGACGGCTCATGGTTGACTCGTTTCTCGTTGTGAGCGGAGCGAGCCCCACGCGGTCCAGCCGCAAAGGCTCGGTCCACTGCTGCCTTATAGCCATTTTCTACCGGGGGTTCACCAATTGTCAATCAGCCCGATTTGACAGGGACGCGTGGGGTAAAGCGATTTGATCGCGAGCCACTAGCTCACGCTCGGGGCAATGCAATGAATGCCGCGTTCGGCGAACTGGTTCGTGAATGATTCAGCGGCATCCTCCAAGGCCTGAAGGTCTTTCGTTCCGACCGATGACATTTCGGCCAACGCTTTTTGAGTAGCGGCGGTGGAAGCAATGAGAGCGGCAGGGACGGCGATCAACGCCAGCCCGGCTCCGATCATCATTGTCCCTTTTTGAATGCGATCGAAATTGCGTGACATGCGCTCGCTGGCCGCGGCAACCGAGGCATCGAGCGAGGTCATCGCCGACTGCACGCGCGCTGCGTTCTGCGTAAACATGTCCTTCATGGACACTACAATGCCCATGCCCAGATCGTTCATAACGAGTTAAACTCTCCGTTTTAGGCCATTGGGAGTCGCCAAACATATTGGCAATCGCTTGGTTGTTGGCTATGCTCGTTGGGAAGGAAGGGAGTGTGCGAGATGAAAAAAATTATATTGATAATCACTCTCCCTATCGTCTTGTTCATACTGTGGAATCAATTTACGGCCAACATTGAAGCACGTGCTCGAATGAAGCAATTCAAAGATCTCAAGCTGGCGTATGCAGTTTCTAAAGCACTCAAAAATTCGCCAAGCCTTGTTTCATTCAAGATGGAACCAAATGTTCCAATAAAAATCAGCCAACTCCCCTCTCCCTTCAAGGATGCGAAAGAATATGAACACTACTATTTGATTAAGACATCCAACGGGATTGTGTTCTACCGAGAAGCCCCGGATATTAAGGGTTACATTAATCGGCTTGAACGCACCTCAAATTTGGAACAAGCTCTCAATTTTACTTATGACCTATCCACGGGGACAACCACGGATACATGGAAAATGGTAATCATTTCACCATCTGCTACTGAAAATTCCTTTTATACAATTCCCAAAGGAAACGCCTCTATTCAGGGTCTCAGACGATATGATGATTCGGCATTTAATTAATTTAAGTATACTAAACTTCATCGGCGCCGCCGTTCCATTTCCATCCGTTCAAATTCAAGTTGGCGTTCCAAGGTCTTGACGAACTGTTGCCGAACCCCGAGCGGCAGCGATTTTGTTTCCGACCAATCCCAGTGCAGTCCGCCGTAAGCGAGGAAAAACGCATCGCTTACAAGCGAGCTGTGAGGAATAAAAAAGAGGGTTCCGACTCCAGTCGCGTGCGGATCGGGGTGCCGCACGCCTCGCATTCGATTTCTATCACGGTGTCGATCCCGCCATCGACCCGTGCCATTTCCGCCCGAAGCGCCGCTCGATCACGCATCGGCAGATCGGCGAGCATCTTCTTGTTCGGCGCGGCGCTGTCGATGGTCAGGATGCGGATCGGCCTACCAGGGTAGGTGATCAGCAAACACGGTAGGCCGCTTTCGCCGAAAGCGGCATGGAAAAACATGCTCCTACTCGCTGTCCATCTTATCGATCACCTTCTGATACTTGTTGTAGATAAATCCCACCGCGAGCAGCGCCGCGCCGAGGAGCAGGAACGCAGCGATGCGGTAGAGCATCGAGCGGATGTCATAAACGAACACGCGCGGGATGCAGATCGCCAGGCCCGCCAGCCCGACGATCCGCAGCGGCTTGGCGCGGTCGAGGAATCCGGCCGCGACCACGGCTAGCCCCGCCACGCCCCACAGCGGCGTGATGTAATGGGCGAGCGCCGGCGCCGTGTGGAATTGCCTCAGCATCAGGAGATCGAACAGCAGCAGCGCGGCGATGGCGGCAGTCCACTGGATTTTGCGAAGCAACTCGGGCGACGGCCGGTCCGGCAGTTTTTTGAACGCCGGCGCGGCCGCAAGCGTCAACAGCGCGATCGTCACGCCCGGCCAGATCAGCGTGTACGACAGGCCCCGTCCATAACAGGCGAGGTGGCCGGCGGCGATGAAATACACGGCGCCGATCGGCGCATGCTGCATGCGCGCGACCCACGCAAGCGCCCCGAACGCCGCCGCCGCAAGGCCGTACATCCAGACAAGGTCGGGCGCGTCGAACAGATGATTCAGCGCGACGTGCACGATCAGCACCGTGGCCGCGAGGTGCAGCCCCTGCGCGGGCCCCGCGTATTCGCCCGGTTCGATGCGCTTGCGGATCGGGCTGAGCCGCCACGTCGCCGCCAGGTGGGCGAACCCGCCCAGCATCGCGAGGTAAAGAAATTGGCCTTCGCCCATGGCGGGGCTGATCATGCCTCTGCCGTGGTGATGAGAGAAGAAGATCAACGCGAGCGTATAGATCATCGGCGCGAACGCGATCCGCGTCGGCAGGCCGATGGGCTCGATGAAGCTCAGGCCCGTCGCCGCCCACGCCAGCGCCACGCCGGCCAGCATCCAGGCCTCGAGCCCGAATCGATCGTATGGGACCGCGAGGATCGTCAGCATCGACAGCAGGTGCGCGAACACGATCGTTTGGCGAATGTCCTTGCGGGTGCCGATCGATGGGTTCCGGCGCGCGGCCAGGTTCAGGCCCACCGCCGCCGCGAACGTCAGCGCGACGACGACCGATTCGTTTGCCCACGCCCCGGCAACTCCGCCGCCTCCCTTTGGGTAAACGTAATTCCACATCGCGACATGCGCCATGGCCAGCGGCGGCAACGCCGCAACGACCGTCAGCCAGTGCCGCGGCGCAAGGGCGAAGACGGCCAGCGCCGCGGCGACCATCGCGAGGCTCATCGCCTGCCACGGCATGCTCACGCACTTGAGCCCGATCACGATCGCGCCGACGCCCAGAAACACCCCGAGCGCCATGCAGATCTCGTTGCGTGATTCGCCGTCGGGCCGGTCGAAAAGCCGCCCGTAAAGGCCCAGCACCGATGCCGAAATCGCAAGCCACGCAATCGCCATCGCCGTCGGCTGTTGGAGGATCAACGTCGAATCGATCCTGAGATGGACGAGCGATTGCATGAGGAACGCGAGCGAGGCGGCCCACACCGCGATCATCGCGCCTTCGGTGATCTTGAGCCGCGTGCGCCACGCGCTGGCGAGCAGCACGCCGCTTTGCGCAGCCAGTGCGATCCAGCGCGCGTTGCCCTGGAAGTGCGTCATCACGCCGAGCGTGATGAGCGCCGTCGCCTTGATGAAGAACCCGTGCATCAGGTTGAAGTTGGCGTTCGTCGCGTAATAGACAACCGACGCTGCCAGAAGCAGCGCGCCAAAGACGAAGTAGGTCGATTCGAGCCGCGCGCGATAAAAGACCAGCGTGACGAGCATCGCCAGCGCCAGCGCGCCGGACGTGTTGAAATACTGCATCGCGATACGCACGCGGTGCGGCGGGATTTTATTCAATCTGAACGCGACCCAATCGGTCGCGATCGCCGCGGCCATCACGCACGCGAGGTATCCGATGGCCGGTTCATAGCCGGCGCGCGCGCCCGTGCGCAGGTGCAGCCAGAACGTTGCCGCATAGACCGCCCACACGCCGAAGATCGCAATCGACAGCGGCTGATACCATGCGCGGCTGAGCAGCAGGTAAATCGCGCCGGCTTCGAGCACGGCCGCCGTCATGAGCGCCGATAGCTCCAGCCCAGCGTGCACCGAGAACAGCCCCGCGACCAGCCCGAACGCCACCGCCAACGTCGCCAGCGGCTCCGAGTTCATGACGAGCGCGATGACGACGATCGCGGCGATGGCCGCGAGTTGCACGTACAGGCCGGCCAACGGGTTCGTGATGACCTTGATCGGCTCGACGGCATACGCGCCGAACGCCGCGAAATACAGGAGCGCAAGCCCGCCGGCGAAAATCACCTCGCCGAACCTGGGCAGCTTGCGCCCGAGCTTCCAGCCGGCGGCCGTGATCGCGAGCGAGAAGAAGACGAGCTCCGCGAGGCGCAACGGCGGCCTCGAAAATTGCGACATGTAGATGCCGAACGAGACGACGCCGATCACGCCGAGCAGCATGCCGATGCGCGTCATCCACCACGCGCCGATCTGGACCTCGAGGTTGCCGGTCGATTCCGGCGGCAGCACCCCGAGTTCGCGCAGCCGCGCGGCGAGGCCCGCCAATGGTGATACGGGTAGGTCGGCTCTCTGAGCCGACTCTTCTTCACGCTCAACCTGTTCAAACCACGACGGCAGCGGTGCAGGCGTTGAAGCGATTTCAACAGGCGGCTCATCCACTTGCATTTCGCTGGAAATGACGGCCGGCGTCGCTTCTTGTTGGCGCTCTTTCCTGATTGCCTCGATCACCGCGCGCACCTTGTCCTCGGCGGACGGTTCGGCGAGGCGCCTCGCCTCAGCCGCCTCGTGCGGCTCAAGCCGCGCGATGCGCTGCTTCAGCTCGCGCAGCTCGCGTTCGATCTTGTTGAGCCGCTCTTCGAGCCGGTCCGGCTGCCCGTCCAAGTCGCCCATCGCCGCGCTCCTTCACATATAAACCATCATGATATGAATCTATGCCGCCCCGCTGCGGCCGGCAACAAAAATCGGGCGTTGATTGGGTCCCGTTCTCGAAAGTCATTGCCGGCTGCGGTGATGGCGCCAAGCCGCGCGTTTCTATTCGCTCCGGTCGAACAGGTCGTCCTCGGGCGGCAGGGCGGCGGCGCGCCATGTGCCTCCGGCGGAGCGGATGTGCACGGTTTCGTTGAGCTTGACCTGCTCGGGCGCGGTCACGATGCGGGCGGCGTGGCCGTGCGTGACGATGCTGTAGCCGCGCGCGAGCACGGCGAGCGGGCTCAGCGCCGCGAGCCGCTGCGAGGCGTTCTCGATGCGCCATTGCCGTTCGCTCAGCATGAGCTTCATCCGGTGATCGAACCGCTGGCCGAGCGCCGCCGTCCGCGAGCGCGCCGACGCGAGGCGCTCCGGCCACAGCGAGCGCGTGCGCGCGTCGAGCGTGCGGGAGAGCCGCGCGAGTTCCTCGAACCGATTGCGCAGGTTCTGGCGCGACGCGCGCGCGAGGCGGTCGTCGAGTTCGTCGAGCCGCTGCATGGCCCCCATGACGCGCTCGCGCGGACTGCGCATGCCCCACGACGTCGCGCAGCGCTCGAGCCGCGCGCGCAGGTCCGAGACGAGCCGGTTCTCCGCGCGCCACATCCGCTCGCGCCAGGTGTCCAGCCGCTCCAGCACCTCGTCGTAATGCGCGCTCACGAGCTCGGCCGCGGCCGAGGGCGTCGGCGCGCGCAGGTCGGCGGCATAGTCCGCAAGCGTCGTGTCGGTCTCGTGGCCGACGGCCGAGATGACCGGGATCGGGCAGGCGGCGATGGCGCGCGCCACGCGCTCGTCGTTGAACGCCCACAGGTCCTCGATCGATCCGCCGCCGCGGCCGGCGATGATGACCTCGCTCCGGCCGTGGCGCGCCAGCAGTCCCAGCGCACCGACGATCTGGTCCGGCGCGGCGTCGCCCTGCACGGCCGCCGGGGCGAGGAAGATCTCCAGCCCGCGCGTGCGCCGGCCGAGGATGTTAAGCATGTCACGCAGCGCCGCGCCGGTGGCCGACGTCACGATCCCGATCCGCCGCGGCATGGCCGGGATCGGCCGCTTGCGCTCGAGCTCGAACAGCCCCTCGGCGCGCAGTTTTTCCTTGAGTTCCAAAAACCGCCGCATGAGGTCGCCGACGCCCGATTCCCTCATCGAATCGACGATGACCTGGTATTCACTGCGCGGCGGGTAGGTCGTCACCTGGCCGCTGACTTCGAGCTTCATGCCGTCGGCGGGCCGGATCGGCTGGCGCGCCAGCGTGTTGCGGAAGCAGATCATGTTGATCGAGGCGCCGCCGTCCTTGAGCATGAAGTAGCAATGCCCCGACGCCGGCGTGCGCAGGTTGGAGACCTCGCCCTCGACGCGCACGCGCCCGATCCCATCCTCGACGAGTCGGCGGATGCGCACGGCAAGCTCAGTGACGGTCAACGCCCGGTCCATGATTGGAATGATGAATGATGAATGATGAATGATGAAAGAAAAAAGAATGATAAATCATTCATCATTCATCACTCATCATTAATTCAGCACGTTCCAGTATTTCCCGCGGTCGAGCTCCGGCGTGTTGATCAGGTATTTTTTGAGGAACTGCGGCAGATACGTCGTCTCCTTGAGTTGCTTTTCGGGCGTGCCGACGCCGCCGACCTTGCCGCGCAACTCCGGCGGCATCTGCTTGATGAACAGCCGGCAAATCGCCGTCGCGGCCTTGGACTTGTTCTCGTGGTCGAGCAGCCGCAGCAGGTCCTGGTAGATCGCGATCTTGAACGCCGAGTCGCTCTGCGCCGCGATCTGGTAGTATTTGAACGCGGTTTCGAAGATCGCGTCGTGGCGCTCGGGGTTCTTGACCATCTCGAACGTGTAGTTGCCGGCCAGCGCGTAGAAGATGTACGGGAAAATCGCGTTGGGCGGATACATCGTCAGCATCATCTCGATGTCTTCGGCGTATGGCTTCGGCACCTGGTGCTGCTGCAGCTTCTCGAAGGCCTTCATTTTCGCAAGTTGATCGACCATCGCCTTGAGTTGCGGCGGCGTGTCCTCGACCGTGATCGCAACCTTGTTGAGCGGCACCTTGCCGATCTTGCCGGTCTCGTCGATGTTGATCGTCAGCGACAGCTCGATGACGTAGTCGCCCGGCTTGTTGAACGCCAGCCCCATTGGCTGCGTCGGATCGCTCCAGATGACGACGTTCTCGCTGGATTCGTCGAACGGCATCAGCGGAATCGAGATGGACGGGTAGCGCCCCGGCGCGTACGGCCCCGTGTAGGGGCGTTTCCCATCCGCGCCCTGGATATCGACCGTGAGGTTCGATTGCGGGATGAAGTTGGTCGAGACGTGGATGTATTCGCGCGAGTGGTTGCTGAGCGTGACGCGCAGGACCACCGGCTGGCCGATGAAGAACCTGTTGCCGACCGGCTCGACGCGGCCGCGGACGACGTCCGACGAATCGACGGCGTCGGGCGCGATCCTCCGTTTGGCGCCGCCCTGGGCCCATGCGCCCGTGGCCAGCGTCCCAAGCATCATGGCCCAGATCATCATCCGGCCCACACGGTTTCCGATCATGCCCATCTATTTCCCCTTGCCTCCGGCGTCCGGTTTGGCGGGCGCTTCCGCGGAGTAATACGTCATGTCGATGTCGAAGCGGGCGACCGGCCCGCTTGTCGGGTTCTCGATTCGTTGAACGCTCATGCGGATCCGGCTCGACCCGGCCAACTCGAATGCGGCATGGCCGCGCGCGTCGAAAGCCGAGCGGGCCATCCCGATCATCGTGGCGCCGCGCCATACTTCCAGTTCCACATCGCCGCGCTGCGAGAGCGGCAGGCTGGCCGCGCCCTCCAGTCTCAGCGTAATCCAAAGCGGCGCGTCAGGCAATGGCGCGATGCTGATCTCGGGCCGGTCCATCTCGATCCGCGCGAGCCATTGCGTTGAACCCGGCGCGTTCGTGCGAAGCTGCTGCTTGATCACGCGCAACTGATCGCCGGACACCGCCAGCCCGAATCCGCGGTCGCCGATCAGCTGGTGCATGACCATCACGATCGGCTCCTCGGGCAGGTCGCGCTCGATCGGCTTTTCGTTGTCGAGCCGCGCCAGGTCGGCGTCGGGCACGCGCAGGTCGATGTCGCTGGCCAGCCGCTTGATCGCCTGCTGCCGCGACAGGCTTGGCAGGTGAACCTTGGCCGGCAGCAGCAGCCGGTCGCGCGGCTGCATCCCGGCCGCCACGCCGCGCGTCCGGGTCTCAAGCTGCCTGTCCGTGTTGACGTCGATCCGGATCGTCGAGAGCGTGTTGGCCTTGAACACGATGAACAGCGCAACCCAGATGACGGCCAGTCCGATCAGGACGGCGATCGTCGAAAATCGCTCGGGCGGGCGTGCCGGCGTGGGTTCGTGGGTTTTCAACGCGTTCAACCGCCTTCAGTGGTTTCCATGTCGTCTTGCAGGCGAAGCCGCCGCGCGTATTGGTGCACCGCGTATTCCTGGGCATACACCTCGCACGAGCCCGGGCGGCTCTCTCGAACCTGATCGATTGCGGCCGCGGGGTCAAGTCCTTTGCTCACGAGGTAGCATGCCAGCATCGTTCCGGTCCGCCCGATCCCGGCGCGGCAATGAATCAGCGCGCCGTGGTTCTGCCCGAGTTCGCGGTCGATGAACTGGACCGCCTGGTCGATCTGCTCCTGCGTCGGCGCGGTGAAGTCGCCCACGGGCAGGTGCAGGTAGGCGAACCCGAACTCGCGCAGCACGGGCAGCTCCAGCGGATCTTCGGTCAGCGTGATGACGGCCTTGATCCCGGCCTCGTCGAGCGACGACAGCGCCGAAATCAACTCGCCGCCGGCGCCGGGGTGCCCCGATCCCGCAAGCTGTTTGTTCCAAACGAAGCTGAAATTGAACGGCAACGCCATGTGAACCAGAAGCCTTGTTCCTCCGGAGCATTCGCCCGCCAACCAGTATGTCGCATGAGGAAAAGCCGATCAATGATGAATGATGAAAGAGGCATGATGAATGGGGCTGTTTTTATCGGTGTCAGCCAGAGCGCCCAGGACGCGAATTCATCCCAGCCCTGGGCACAGCCGAGCCGCAACCCAAAAGTGCAAACACGAAACACACGAAAGAAGAGCACGAAAAAACACGAAAAAGATTTTTGTCGCAGAGAAGCAGAGTTTGGCAGAGAGGCAGAGAATATTTCTGAACTGAAGAATTGAACAGGAGGAAACGGAG
>JAJFUE010000084.1 GCA_021372575.1 bacterium
ATATCGCGGGCGCCCCGTTGGGGCGCGATGATTGATCGCATTTTACCCCCGGCGGCGCTGCGCTTCGCCGGGGGCTACTTGCTGCGGCCCCTTCAGGGCCGACAGAATTTGGGGAATGACAAGGCATCAGCGGGGGATTCGTTATCGCATCGGGCCGCGCAATCCGCCCGTCTGCGACAAAAATCATTCCAGCAGTTCCTTGAGCCTCAACGCATTCCTTACCGCCGCGCCCTCTGCGTCGTTGTTGTAATAAACCCACACTTCTCTTCCTTCGCCAAGCCAGCCGCGTATTTTCCGCGCGTCGTCCGCAAGCTGATCTTCGTCATATTCCCCGGCGTATCGTCCATGCGCGCCGTGCCGCCTCACATACACAAAATCGACATCGTTCGGCTTCGTGCTTTCCGATCCAGCCATGTCCTGCAGCACGATCGCCGCCTTGTGCCGCGCGAGCATCTCGCCGACGTCTTCCGTGAGCCACGCCGCGTTCCTGAACTCCACCGCCGGTTCCCACTTTGTTCTTCCCATTGCCTTTTCCAATTGCGTTAAAAATTCATCCAGCCTCTCGATATCCACACCCATCCGCGGCGGCAGTTGTATGAGCAGCGGCCCGCGCCTGTTCCCCAGCCCGTTCACGACGCCCATGAATCGCTCGAGCAGCTCGCCCGAATCCGCGAGCAGCTTTCGATGCGTGATCATGCGCCACATCTTGACGGCGTAATAAAACCCCTGCGGCGCCATGCCCTCCCACCGCGCGATCATCGCCTCGTTGGGCAGCCGGTAAAACGACATGTTTATCTCGACCGTGTCGAACCGCTCCATGAAGAACTCGAGCCACTTCCCCTGCGCGAGCCGCGGCGGATAAAACACGCCGTCCGCCCAGTGCCTATAGGTCCAGCCGCTGGTACCAACGTGCAGCCGCGTGTTTGGTTTTTCTTGGGCAAGCATATCGATCTCGTTCCTTCGGAATCGAGCCTTTCCATTTTATCTCATCTTTCATCTTTTCCCTCTCATCTCCCTTTTTTCCTCATTCATCTTTCATCGTTCATCATTTACTATGACCGCCACCTTGTCCGGGATGTTGCCGATCGATGCACAGGCTGCCGATCCTGCTGAAAAACTTCTGGGGCTACGAATCGTTCCGCCCGAACCAGCGCGAAGCCATGCAATGCGTCATGTCCGGCCGCGACTCGCTCGTCGTACTGCCGACCGGCGGCGGCAAGTCGATCTGCTACCAGGCCCCGGCGATGGCCCTGCCCGGCATGGCCGTCGTCGTCTCGCCGCTCATTTCGCTCATGAAAGACCAGATCGACGGCCTCGTCGGCTGCGGCGTCCCGGCCGCGAGTCTCAACAGCTCGATGGCTCCCGAGGACCGTCGCGCGACCTTCTCCACGATGCGTTCGGGCCGGCTCAAGATCCTCTACGTCGCTCCCGAGCGCCTCCTCATGGACGGCTTCCTCGATTCACTGCGCGAGCACAACATCTCGTTCTTCGCCATCGACGAAGCGCACTGCATCAGCCAGTGGGGCCACGATTTCCGCCCCGAATACCGCCGCCTCGCCGCGCTCAAGGAAACCTTCCCCGACGTTGCCGTCCACGCCTACACCGCGACCGCAACCCCTTTGGTCCGCGACGACATCGCCAAGCAGCTCGGCCTCCACAAGCCCGAGGTCATCGTCGGCTCGTTCTTCCGCCCCAACCTTATCTACAGCGTCGAGCGCCGCCACAAGCGTCTCGAACAGATCGCCGAGATCGCCAACCGCTACCGGGGCGAGTCCGGCATCGTCTATTGCCTCACGCGCCGCAACGTCGAAGAGCTCGCCATCGACCTGCACAACGAGGGATTCAGCGCCGCGCCGTACCACGCCGGCCTCGAGGACGACGTCCGCCACCGCAACCAGGACGCGTTCATCAACGACAAGGTCCAGATCATCGTCGCCACCGTCGCCTTCGGCATGGGCATCGACAAGTCCAACGTCCGTTTCGTCGTCCACGCCGGCATGCCGCGCTCGCTCGAGCACTACCAGCAGGAAAGCGGCCGCGCCGGCCGCGACGGCCTCGACGCCGAGTGCGTCCTGCTCTATTCGGGCCAGGATTATCATTTCTGGACGCGCATGCTCGAGGAGCTCGACCCCGAGCCGCACAAGATCGCCATGCGCAAGCTGAGCGCGATCTACAACTTCTGCCAGTCCGCCGAATGCCGCCACGCCGCGCTGCTCGATTACTTCGGCGAAACCTTGAACGTCCGGCCGTGCAACTCGTGCGACGTCTGCCTCGGGCGGCTCGAGCCCGTCCCCGAATCGCTCGTGATCTCGCAAAAAATCCTCTCGAGCGTCGTCCGCCAGGGCGACGGCTTCGGCCCGCAGCACACGGCGCTCGTCCTCGCCGGATCGAAAGACAAAACCGTTATCAGCGCCGGCCACGACGGGCTCTCGACCTACGGCCTGCTCAATGCCGACCCGCGCGAATCGATTTTGGACTGGATCGGCCAGCTCACCGCGCAGCAATACCTCGAACGCCCCAACGGCTCCGACGCGCTCGCCGTCACCAGCAAGGGCTGGCTCGTCTTGCGCGGCGAAGTCACCCCGCGCCTCATGCGCGACGTGACGCATCAACCCATCCCCGCCGGCGCGCCGATAACCAAGGCGCCGCGCAAAAAAGACGACGCGCAGTGGGACGGCGTCGATCGCGACCTGTTCGACATGCTCAAGGTCCTGCGCCGCGGCATGGCCGAGTCGCTCGAGTTGCGCGCCTACTTGATCTTCAGCGACGCCACGCTGCGCGACATGGCCCGCCGCCGCCCCTCCACCAAAAAATCGCTCCTCGAAGTCTCCGGCGTCGGCCAATACAAAGCCGCCCAATACGGCAAGGATTTCCTCAAGCTCATCCGCGACTACTGCGCCGCCCACGACTTAAAAATGGATTTGGGGTAGGTCGTGTCTTCGACCCGACTCCAGAAAAATACTTCGTCGCAAAGATGCAGAAATTCGGCGGAGATGCAGAGATTCTTAAATCAAATATTTTTCACCACAGAGACACAGAGATTTTTTTAACAGGAGGAAACAAAGGTTTTGTCACGCATTGAAACACCGCGGCGCCGCCCCTTGCCTTATACTCGTTCCTGCTCGTTTGCCTCCGTTTCCTTCTGTTCAATTCTTCAGTTCAGAAATATTCTCTGCTTCTCTACCCAACTCTGCATCCCTGCGACAAAATATTTTTTCGTGTTTTTTCGTGATCTTCTTTCGTGTGTTTCGTGTTTGCATTTTTTGGTTGCGGCTCCGCTGCGCCCAACTCCGCCTCTCTGCGACAAAAAACCAGCGTTCTACTTGTTTTGCCCCGCCTTGCGCGCCGCGCGCTCGGCGAAACGCTTGAACCGGCTCCGGTTGGCCTGCAAGTTTTTTGCCGCCGATGCCGCGCCCATCACCAGCGCCCGGGCCAGCCGCGGGTAATACCCGACGACAAACCCGGCCGCCGTCACCAGCCCGATCGTGATCAGCGGGTTGCGGTGCACGATCCGGCCCAGTTGCAGGTCGGCCGCGGCCATGCGCAGCCGCCGGCGCGCCGACTCCGAGCGCTCCTCGGGCGACGCCCGCGGGCCCGGCCGCCGCGCCAACTCGCGCAGCCGCCTCACTGCTTCACGCTCATCGTTCCGATCCATATCACCATTCCCGAGAGGATGAGCAGGATGAAGCCCGTCATCAGGAGGGCCAGCGCCGTCGGGATCACGATCTTGAGCGCCACCACGATCGCCGCCATGATCAGCCCGAACGCGCCGACCAGCAGGACGCCGCCCGCCAGCACCAGCACCAGGCCGACAAGGAACTTGACCACGCCGCGCTTGGATTCCTCCAGCTCGGCCTTGATCAGGTCGATCATCGCGATGATGAGCTCGGCCAGCGCGATCATCGCATCATCTTCCCCATCAGCATCCCGGCGAAGAACGCCACTGCGACGCTGGTCAGTGGGCGATCGCCCAGCGTGTCGGCCAGCGAGTCGGCGGCGCGGCCGGTCCCCTGGCGCATCGCGGAATAGGTGTCCTGCAGTTGCTGGATGCTCTGGTCGATCCCCGTCCGGGCCCGCTCGCGCGCCGTCGTTGCGCCGTGCCGGCTGAGCCCCACGACCGAGTTGATGAGCTGGCTCATGTCGCCGCGCAGCCGCGCCAGGTCGGCCTTGAGCTGCTCGACGTCCTGCTTCATGCCCGCCTCGTCGATCCCGGCGTTGACGTCTTCCGCGCCGCTGCTGTTGTCTTCCATGTCCATGTTTCGTTCTCCTTATCGGCGCCAATAAGCTTTCCGTGGCCAAACCCCGGTCACGCCGCGCTCTTCGCATGATCAAGTAATTCAATTGTACCCTGCCCCAGTTTCACGCCCCAAATTCTTTCACCCGCCAGCCAACTCATGAAACTCACGATCCACGATCCACGACTCACGATTCACGATTCGATTGCTTGCTCCCTCCACCCGCATTAAACTATTCCCCTTGCCGTCTGCATCGTTCTCGCGCGACGGCGCTGACCTTGCCCGAAAGGCATTCGGATGTCCGAAGCTGACCTGCTTGCCGCCCAGATCGTCTCGCTTGCCGAGGCCCGCCTCTTTGACGAACTCGAATCGCTGTGGCTCGAGCGTCTCGACGACCTGCCGACGCAGCCGGCCGTGCTCAAGGAATTCCTCAAGCACATGAAAAAAGCGGGCGAGCTCGCGCGTGCCGAATCGCTCGCGGCGATGCTCGTCGAAGCCCGCCTCGAAGCCAATAAACCCAAGACCGCCCTGCGCGCCCTGCTGACGTTCATCCCCGCCTGGCCGCAATCGGCCGCGCTCCGGCCGCTGCTCATCAAGGCCCTGCGCGCCGTCACCCCCGACAGGGATTCCTACGACACGATCCTCACGGCCTCGGGCCTCGACTCGGGCGGTTCGCGCGTCGAGGGCTACAAGACGTTCGTCGAGCTGCAGCGCCTGGCGCCGGGGCAGGTCTGGCAGCACACCGAGTGGCGCGAGGGCGAGATCATCGAGCTCGACACCGCCGAGCGCCGCGTCGTGCTGCGCTTCGCCTCGCACCCGCGCAAGGAAATGACGATCGACGGCGTCAAGAACTACCTCAAATACATCGAGCCCGAACGCTTCCTCGCGCAAAAGACTCGCGACCCGGAATCCCTCGCCAAGCTCGCCGAGACCGATCCCGCCGAGCTCGTCAAGCGCGCGCTCGCCGACCAGACCGATCGCACGATCAAGCAGGGCGACCTCAAGCAGCTCCTCCTCGGCGGCATCATCGACACCAACGACTGGTCATCCTGGTGGGGCAAGGCCCGTGAGGCGCTCAAGCTCGACCCGTTCGTCGATTTCGACGCTTCCGGCGGCGCGCACGCGGCGATCAAGCTCCGCGAGCGCCCGCGCACGTTCTCCGAGGAAATCGAGGAGCGCTTCTTCGACCCCGACGCCGACACCGCCATCCGCGCCGAGATCATCCGCCAGCTCGCCAAGCGCCCCGGCGACGCCGTCGTTTCCCCGGACCTCATCCGCCGCATGGCCATGCGCATCAAGGAGGCGTGGGCGCTCAGCGACGAGTCCAACGTCGCGCGCCGCCTTCAGCTCGCGTTCATGCTTGCCGACCTCGCGATCGCCATGCCGTCGGAAAACATCGAGACCTTCCCGACCGAACCGCTCTTCGCCGCCGTCACCGATTACTCGCAACTGTTCGAGCTCAACAACGTCGAGTACGGCATCCGCGCCCTTGCCGAATTGGTCAGGCGCGACGGCGAGGACGGCGTGCGCCAGGCCGCGGCGATCCTGCCCAAGGCCCCCGTGCGCCTCGCGCAGGCGATCTGGCAGGCCCTCGACGAGGAACACCACATCGAGGACGCCGTCCGCGCGCTCGAGGACCTGATGCAGAATCCGCTCGACAACCCCGAAACCTACGCCTGGGCGGTGCGCTCGATGCTCGACGGCTCGTGGGGCCACCTCGAGGACTACTTCCCCGCGCAGGCCGTCGTCCCCGAGATCCTCGACGCGATGGAGGAGTGGCTCACGATTTCGACCGGCGACAAGGCCTCGTCCGAGGAAAAGGCCGCGGCCAAGTCCCTGATCTCCAAGATGCGCACGCTTCTGGCCGCCAACCACGGCGCCGTGTTCGGCGCGGCCGTCGAGTCGATGACCCGCGAAGCCGCCCAGCGCCTGCGCCACAAGATCGAACTCAACGAGGCCCTCCCGACCCCGCTGCGCGCGCAGGCCGTCCGCACGATCCGCCTCACGCGCCGCGACCTCGAGGAATCGGCCGGAACGGTCGAGCCCGCCGACGAAGCGCACGAATGCACCGAGGCCTCTTACGCCGCCAAAGCCGCCGAGCTGCGCGAGATCGCCAGCGTCAAGATCCCGAAGAACTCCAAGGTCATCGAAGAGGCGCGCATGGAAGGCGACCTCCGAGAGAATGCTGTATACCAGTATGCAAAAGAGGAGCAGAAGATGCTCCTGCAGACGCAGGCCACGCTCACCGACCTCCTCGGCCGCGCGCGCATCTTCCGCGCCTCCGACGTCGATACCTCGAAGATCGGTTTCGGCACGCGCGTCGCGATGCGCAACCTGACGAGCAACGCCGAGGAAGTCTATACGATCCTCGGCCGCTGGGAAGCCGACGCCGAACACCATATTCTCTCAAAGCAGGCGCCCATGGCCGAGCAGTTCATCGGCCACACCGTCGGCGACCAGGTCACGATCAAGCACCCCGGCGGCGGTTCAACACCGTACGAGATCATCTCCATCGAAAACGCCCTGCAAGGTCAGTAGGTCGCTTCGGCCCGAAGGGACATTCATCAAAATAGCCGGTGAGGGCGCCGGCCCCACATTCGCTTTTTGCTAATCCACAATGCGCATTTTTTTGAACCGCTCGACGTTGGCGTACCATGTGCGCTGGCCTTCGAGCGGGTCGGTTGAATTGAGCGCCTCGGCGGCCTTCATGCCCATCCAGATGGAGTGGTCCATGTTGTTGTGGTTGAACAGGCCCTGCCGGCCGAGCGTGACGAGGTTCTCAACGCGCGCGAGGCCGGCAAACGCCGCGTCGAGCCGCTCCTTGTAGTCGAGCTTGTAGAGCGGATACGCGAACGGGATGCGCTGCACCGCGCGCGCGACGATCTCGCTTGCCTTGATCAGGCCGGTCGCGACGATCTGCTCGACGGCCTGCGCCGCCAGGTCGTCGTCGCTCGATTTCTCGAGCGCGTCGCCGGCGCGCGTCGTGATTTCGAGGCACAGGATCGTTTTGTCATCCGGCCCGAGAGAGGCATCGAAATTTTTTGCCTCGTAACCGCGGTTGAAGATCAGGTGCGGCTCGGGGAAGTAGAGCCAGTTGTCGTCGCTGATGCGCGGCCGATCGACGATGAGGAACACGAAAATCATGTTGAGGTATTCGAGCCCCGCGGCGGCGCGGCGCGCTTCGGCCAGCGACGGGATTTCCGGCAGCAACTTGCCCAGCAGAATCGGCAGCGGCGCGGTCGAGAGATAGACGTCGCCAGTCGCGGCCCGTTCGTCTTCGTCATTGGTCGCGGCGTGGATCGCGGCCGAGACGCGTTCATGCTCATCGAGCCTGAGCGCGCGCACTTCGCGGCCGGGCTCAAAGCGTGTGCCGATGGCCTCGGCGCTTTCGAGCAGGTGCCGCACGAGGCTCTGCGCGCCCCCGCGCACGTAGCGGAATTCCTTGAGCGCGGTTTCGCTCCCCGCCTGCTCGCGGCGGAAATGGCTCAGCAGCATGCGCGTCAGGTTGCCGGCCGAGATCCGCACGCGCGCCGTGTCGGCATGAAGCTCGGCCGGATCGATCTTCCACGTTTTCGCGCTGTACGGGCGCAGCAGGAAATCGTAGAGCGATTTGCCGAACGCGCGCCGCATGAGCGAGTCGTAGGTTTCGTCCGGCTCGCCGCCGCCGAGCTTTTGCGCAAGGAAGCTCGCCGTGAATCCCGCCATGCGCAACGGCCCGAGGTGCATCGCCATCTGGATCGGATTCGGCGGATACGGCAGGTACTTGCCGCGCAGGTAAATGCGGCTGCGGCGCCGGACGCGCATGAGCGACGGCTGCGCGACGCGGTCGATGAAGCGGCTGACTTCGGGAATCTCGGTGTGGATGCGGTGCGGGCCGAGGTCGCTCGTCAGGCCGTGAACGTCGAGCGAGCGCGCAAGACCGCCGGCCACGTTCTCGCGCTCGATCACGAGCGGCCGCCAGCGCCCCGACTCGGCCATGCACAGCGCCGCGGTCAGCCCGGCGATCCCGCCGCCGATGACGACCGCCTGTTGGGGATTGTGCATCGTTGTATCAGGCATGTGCGACATCAATGGGCAGGATTCGACTCAGGATTAATCACGCCACCACTCCGCCTTCAGCACTAAGCACTTAGGACCAAGCATTCAAACTCAGGACTCAGGACTCAGGACTCATTGGCCCCGGTGAGCTTGTCGAACTGGCCGAGTCCGCGCAGGCGCCGCGCCAGTTCGGCGTCTTCCTGCGCGATCGACGCCTCTTCCTCCTGCAAGCGCTCGACGCGGTTGAGCGCCTGCGGCAGGAGCTGGTTGCGGATCTTGTCGCGCCGCACGCGGATGCGTTCGCGCTCGGCCTGGATGCGCGCCATTTCCTCGCCGCGCACCTCGAGGATGCGCTGCTTGATTTCCATCTGCGACTGCTTGAGCTCGCTCTCGACGCGGCCGAGGAGCTGGTGAATTTCCTGGAGCTGCTGTTCGGTTTCGTCGAGCTTGCGCACGGTCTCGGGATCGCTGCTGCCCTGGCTGAGAATGGCGAAAAATTCCCGACGGCGCGCCTCGAGCCACTGCACGCGCCGGCGCAGCTTGACCGATTCTTCCTCGTGTGCCGCCTGCGTGTTCTGCATCGAGTTGAGAAGTTCCTGCAGCGAATCGGGCCGGGGACTGTCGTTCGAATTGGTTGTCATCGCACACACATCTATGATGAACCCGCGTCAGTAAATGATCGCCTGGCGCAGTTGAATCGACCGAAGCGACTGTCGGCAAGGCGCGACTGCGCTAAATTATAGCGGCCCGCGCAAGCCCACGCCAAGATTGTTTTGAAAACTTTTTCGTGTCTTTCGCCTGTTCTTTCGTGTATTTCGTGATTTGCATGGAATGTATTTGAAGTTTTTGCATGAACCGGTGCGGTTGGCAAGGCGATTTCTTGAAGGAGCATGGACATGGTTTCGTTCATTCGAAGGATTTTGCTCGCGGCGATGTTTGTTTTGATCGGTTCGGCCGCGATGGCGGCCGTTTCGGGTCGGCCCGTCGGCAAGCATCCGGTCATCAAGCCCGTTCCGCCGGCCGGCGCGTGGAAGACCGATTTCACCAGCGGCATCGCGACGCTCAAAAGCGGCGACCGCCCGACGCTGCTCATGGTCTCGATCTCGTCCGACCCCGACTGCCGCAAGGCGAAGGAGATGCTCGCCGACCCCGCCGTTCAGGCGTCGCTCAAAAACTGGAACCTCCTCTACGACGACACCGACTGCTATGCGCGGTTTGAAAAAGTCCTCTGGTACCGCACCGTCCCGTTCTTCGTCATGTTCGACAAAAACGGCAACGAAATCAGCCGCTGCGGCATCGACACCCCCGCCGAATTCAAGGCGTGGATCGACGATATTTACGAGCGCCAGGCGGCCGTCGAAAAGGCCGATGCCGTATTGAAAACCAAGCCGAACGACCCGGACGCGCTCGGCCAAAAAGCCTACGCGTTAATCGTGATGGGGCTCAAAATGTACAACGCCGACATCCGGTGCGCGGTCTCGATGCCCGAGCGGCTCGATCGCGCGATTGCAGTCGGCAAACAGGCGTTTGCCACAGGTCGTGCCCACATGATCCTGCGTTACAACATGGCGTTCGCGCAAACTGTTGTCCAAGCGCTTCGCGGTCAGCTCGATGCCGCTGACAAGGCCCTCGCCGGCTACGAGAAATCCCTCCCCGACGCCGATCCGGCGTTCATCGAGTTCTGGCGCATCTACATCACAATGGTACGCAACACGTCCAACCCGATTCGCAGCCACGAACCCGTGAGCGATAAATTGTTCGCTGATTATGTGCAGAAGTATCCGGATCCCCGCATGTATACCGACACGGCGCGCCGCAAGGTCGCGTCGATCAACGCCGCGCTCGCACAGGAAAAGGCGGACAAGTAGGTCAGTAGGTCGCTTCGGTTCGAAGCGACATTTTTGGATTCTTATTGATAAAAAGAATGCGATCGAAATCGACGATCACCGAGCCCCGGCAGGGGCGATACAACTTAGCCCAGGGCGTCAGCCCTGGGTACGCGGGTTTTTTATTTTCATTTGAGCCCCGGCAGGGGCGACACAAATTGTTGTGGTTCGTTGTGTCGCCCCTGCCGGGGCTCGGGTTTGAGCGAGGTCCAGTACGAATTGAGTTATAGAGGAGCAATTTATATGAAACGTTCATCGATTTACGCACTTACGATGCTGGTTTGTCTGTTACTTGCTTTGACCGCCGCATCTCACGCCGCGACGTATTATGTCTCGACGGCGGGCGATGATGCGAGTAATGGCAGGTCGAAGGCCGCGGCTTGGAAGACGATCAACTATGCCGCCCAAAAGGCGCAGGCCGGCGATACCGTCATCATCCTCGCCGGCAATTACGGCGGCGAGCGCGTGAAGATCGAAAACAAGTTCGGCGCGCCGGACAAGCCGATCGTGCTCGAAGGCCGCGGCGAGGTCGTGCTCGAGGAGCCCGAGCGCGTGCGCGACAACGCGAGCTGCGGCTTCAACATCCTGAACAGCAAATACATCACGATCAAAAACATCGAGCTCACGCAGCAGTTCACGGGCGTCAACATCGAGAAGAGCAGTTTCATCGCGCTCGACGGCGTCAACGTCACCGATTGCGGCTGGACGCGTTGGGAAGGCGAAGGCATCGTCCTCACGAGCTCGGATCACTGCACGCTCAAAAACTGCACCGTCTATAACGCCGGCGGCAACCTGTTCCACCTGCTGTTCGCCGACGATTGCGTGCTCGACGGCTGCAAGGCGATCGGCACGCTCAAGGGCGATGACCCATTCGCGAGCGACTACTACTTCGTGATCAGCTGGTCAAACCGCAACATCATTAAAAACTGCTACGCCGAGGACACGACCTACACCGGCAAGGGTAATCACGGCATCGGGATCAAGGACACGCAGGTCGGCACGCAGCGCGCGCTGCGCCACGGTCCGAGCCACGACAACCGGTTCATCAACTGCACGGCCAGGGGTCACGAGGAGTGCATTTACGTCGCGTGGAACGCGTTCAACAACACGTTCGAGAACTGCGTCGGCGACGCCTCGAAGAAGGAATATTTCTTCAGCAACGGGATCATGGTGCGCGACGGCGCGCACGACAACCTGTTCAAGAACTGCACGGCGATCGGCGGCCAGGAAGCGCTGTGCATTTACGACAACGAGATGGTCGTGCAGAACCGCAGCGGGAAGAAGGTGCCGCAGGCGAACAATAAATTCGTCGGCTGCACGTTCGAGACGAAGCCGCGGCCGGGCGCGGGCGGTTCGATCGCGCTCAAGCGTGACACGACCGACATCCTGAACGCGAAGAACGCAACCAGCGAAGAGCCTGAGCTGCGTCTCGCGATGTTCCTGCGCAATGCCGTGAACACCACGTTCGAGAACTGCACCTTCAAGAACTGCGACCGGCTCGTGCGGTTCGGCAAGGACGTCGATGACAAGGACAAGAATTCCGGGACAAAATTCGTCGGCTGCAAGTTCACCAACATTCAGGGCCTGGTCGATATGCGCACGCTCAAATACCCGTGGGCCTACCGCCTGATCACGCAGGAAAACCCCAACGAAAACGCCGCCGGCTACGACGCGACGGCGGGGTTGGCGTTCGAACGATGCGTGTTCAAGAAGAACGGTTTCGCGGAATTGGGGAGAAAGGAATCGGCCTTACAGGAAAATGCAATACACCAGAGGCGACTAGTGTTAATACAACCATAATATGTCGGACTTGAATGTTGTTGAACCGCGAAGCGGTTCGATCTCAAAGCCGGGGGTTCGTTTGGCGAGCTTGCGAGCCAAACCAACCCCCGGATCCGATCGCATTCCTATTTTGAACCGATTTATCGGTTCGATCATCTATTGCGACTTCATCGACATAAAATTTAGCGCCAGCCCTCTATTTATGGACGACGAGAAGCTGCGTTTGAATCAGAATAATAAGTCGCCTCGTCAAGAATGCGATAAAGAAATGACAAAAAGCTTAAAAGATCAAGGCATTGTTGTCTTTCCATGGGCCAGTCCAAAGCAGGTTCATGGGCTGTTGGATTTCGAATAGCTTGCATCATGCCTGCGGATAAGAATTTGATCCCTTCCTGAATATTTTTGTCGGTGTCTGATTCACAGCGTGTGATTTTCAGGACGCCTTTTTCCCATCCCCATACATCCAACATTAATGGATGTCCATCTTTTTGGCTTCTCGCCTTTTCTTTCACATTTTTGTTATAAGCTTTGCAAGCTTCGAATACGGCGTGGAAATAGTTTCCCTGAACGAACAATTCACGGCAATGTCTTACGATTATGGGATGAAAATTTCTTTGGCCAAAATCAAGAATTTGCTCATGCCCTGAGAGTATACCATTCTGAGCCAATATAGTTTCGATATTGTTCAAGATTCGTTGTGGCGCGATTTTCTTGCAGAAATCAACAAGTAGTATATCGCGTTCTTCCTGTGTCATTTTTTGTCGGGCGAGCGAGAGAATCCAGTTATAGATATGCTTAGCGCGTTCAGAGGTTATTGCTTGGTTTGGGAAGTCTTCATATCGAAATCTAAACAGCGCAGAACCTATTCGATCGATATCGTTCACCGTGGAATCCCATTTTAGCGCATCCCCAACTTCCGTTGCGATTACCCTATAATTTGGCGCCATGAAATTCACCTCATCTAGAAGTTTGCCAATGATAATGTCTTGTTACCTTGGATTCAAATGGTTTCATTTTCATAAAAAGCTTTCCTGAAAGAGTTCATTTGCTGTAAAAGAGTTGGTTTAACACCCGTCGGAGGGATGACGACATGGCCCAAGTTCTTCGTTCGGTTTCGCTTCCAGGTCTCGAGAAGCTCGGCAGCGGCAAGGTTCGCGAGATATTCGCCCTCGAGGACAAGCTCCTCCTCGTCGCCACCGACCGCCTGAGCGCGTTCGACGTCGTCTTCCCGGGCGGCATCCCGGACAAGGGCAAGGTCCTCACGCAGCTTGCGGCGTACTTCTTCGAGAAGACGCGCCACATCATCCCCAACCACCTCGTCACGGTGAAGCTCGACGAAATGCCGGAGCCGGTCCGCAGCCACCGCGAGCTCGACGGCCGCGCCACGCTCTGCCGCCGCGGCCAGCCGGTCGCGCTCGAGTGCATCGTGCGCGGCTACCTGGAAGGCTCCGGGTGGAAAGAATATCAGCAGACGGGCGCCATCTGCGGGATCAAGCTGCCGGCCGGCCTCAAGCGCCGCTCGCGCCTCCCCGAGCCGATCTTCACGCCCTCGACCAAGGCCGAGCACGGCCAGCACGACGAGAACATCGATTTCGAAAAGGCGTGCGGGATCGTCGGGACCGAGATGGCCACCAAGCTGCGCAACGCCTCGCTTGCGATTTACAATTACGTCCACGAGATGCTCGACGCCAAGGGCATCACGATCGCCGACACGAAGTTCGAGTTCGCGACGATCGACGGCGAGCTGATCCTGAGCGACGAGATCTGCACGCCGGACTCGTCGCGGTTCTGGGTCAAGGGCTCGTTCGAGCAGGGCGGCGAGCCGATCAGTTTCGACAAGCAATATGTGCGCGACTGGCTCGAGGCCACCGGCTGGGACAAGCGCCCGCCCGCGCCGGAGCTGCCCGCCGACGTGATCGAAAACACATCGAAGCGCTACCGCGAAATTTACGAGAAAATCACGGGGAAGAAATTGGAGTAATCAGACAAAAATCCGAAATTCGAAATTCGAAACAAATTCGAAATCCGAATTTCCCATGAAATTCTGCTTTGATTCGAATTTAGAATTTCGGATTTGTTTCGGATTTCGATATTAGGATTTCGGATTTAATAAATTATGTTAATCGGTGTATTCGATTCCGGCATCGGCGGCCTGACCGTCCTTCGTTCGCTGCGCAAGGCGTGGCCGGGGCATTCGACGATCTACCTCGGCGACACTGCGCGCGTTCCCTACGGCTCCAAGTCGCCGCAGACCGTGACGCGCTACGCCATGCAGGTCGCGAAGTATCTGATGGACGAAGGGGTCGAGTTGATCGTCGTCGCGTGCAACACGGCGTCGGCGACGGCCCTCCCCGAGCTTGAAAAATCGTTGCCGATCCCGGTGGTCGGCGTGATCGGCCCCGGCGCAAAGGCCGCGACCGATGCAAGCCAGGGCGGCCGGATCGGCATCATCGGCACCGCGGCGACGATTGCGTCGGGCGCGTATGAACACGCGATCAAGCTGCTGCGGCCGGATGCGGTGATCGCGTCGATCGCGTGCCCGTTGTTTGTGCCCCTTGCCGATGAGGGTTGGGAAGGAACGAAAGTCGCGCGCGAGGTGGCCGAGCGTTATCTCGAGCCGTGGCTGCCCGGCAAGGAAGACCGCCCCGACACGGTCGTCTTGGGTTGTACGCACTACCCAATCCTGCGGCCGGCCATCGGCGACGTGCTCGGCCGCGACATCCAGCTCATCGACTCGGCCGAGACGACCGCCAGGGCGATTGCCCCGATCCTGCTCGACGAGCCCGACGAAAAATCGCCGACGCACCGCGTCGTGGTGACCGATGGCGCGGCCGGATTCGCCAAAACAGCAAAACGCCTGCTCGGCGAAAGCATGCCGCCTCTGGAAGTCGTGGACCTGACCCCGTTCGGTTCGTAGTCCCGCCTTCAGGCGGAATCGATGACTGGAACGACTTCGATGATCTCCGCGCTGATCAAGTTATTCGATTGGCTTAATGGCGTCGTGGTGAATAAGGACACGATCCGTGTCCGGCAGAAGGGCGGCTGGGTCGCCATACCGCGCGCTGACATCCATGCCGTGAAGTATCCAAAGCATGGTCCCATCATCGTGCGGCTTCGGCACGGACCACGCATGCTTCTGGACGCGAGCTCCATTGGTTGGAAAACCTTCGAGCGCCTCCACAAAGCTCTCACAAGGGGCTTGGTGACGATCAAGCGCTGGCAAACCTGGGAACAACCGCGACGCGAAAAAACAGGCGGGCAATAAATCGGCTCGCGGCATTTTGTTCTGGTCAGCCTTGTATGATGGGCCCTTTTCGTGGTTTACTGATCGTACCGTTCGATGCCGGAGGCGATCTCATGACCACTCCCATCCATGCCATCTATGAGGGCGGGGTTTTCAAGCCCACCGAACCGGTGGATCTTCCCGAGCATTGCCCAGTCAAAGTCGAACCAGTGAGTGGGCAATCTGAGATCGCCGGCAGCGCCGAATCAGAAGAATTCTGGGTTGAGAAATCGCTCGACGAACTTGCGACTGAACAGGGTGTGTCCGTCATTTCGGATTGGAATGAGGTGTTCGGCTCAGCCCGCGGACTTTGGGATAGCGACGAATCGTTCGATGATTTCCTCGGTGTTGCGTGAGGCATGAATGGAGACGCTTGTCCTCGATACCAATATTGTTTCCTACCTGATGCGCGGGCATAGTTTTGCCGAGCGTTATCGTCCTCATTTAATTGGAAAAAGATTGGCCGTTTCGTTCATGACGGTCGCGGAAATGTATGAAGGCGCATACCGTGGCGGATGGGACGAAAACAAAATCGCGGCATTGGAGCAAGAGCTCAAGAAGTACTTGGTGATCCCCTATTCAGCGAAAATCGCGCGGTCTTGGGGAGTAATTCGTGCCGAGCGGCGAATTCAACCGATCTCGACCGATGACGCCTGGATCGCGGCGGCGGCTGTTGCATACAACTGCCCGCTTGTGACGCACAATCCAAATGATTTCCGTGGGATTTCAAACCTGCGAATCATCACGGAATTGCAGCCGAATATTTAAACAAGATCGCCGGCCCTCTCTTTTTTGTACGAACTACTTCTTCGTCAGTCGCAATATCATATCGCCCGCGCTGCATGTGCCGTTGGTGGGGTCATAGACGATGCGGGCGTGGTCGTCCATTTCGTCGGGGCCGATGCTGTAAACGACAGCATTGCTGATCGGCGGCCCACCAGCGATCCTGAATGAACCTCCTGAAAACGGATCTTTGAATTTCGTCGGCTCGATGTTGCCCAGCAGCCGGTCCAGCACGGCGAGATCCAGGTTGCGCCGGGTCAGCGCGGTGTTTTCCTCCTTGACGCTCACGTAGAGCGATTCCCAAACCCGGATGACCGGGGTGCCCTGCGTGCCGGCCCTCTGATATAGCGTGTCGGGCCACGAAGTCACGCGCAGCGCCTGACCGGGCGCGATCTGTTTGCTCATCTCGCGGTAATTTGCGTCGAACTCGTCGAGCAACCTGCTCGCGTTGGCCTTGATGTTGACGCTGGTCCACACGGCGGTCTTGAAAAACCCGACCGTGTTCAGGTAGTTCATCTTCGCGTCGGCCGCAATACCGATCGGGTCGCCGATGTCGCCGCCATAGCCTGCCCGATGCAGCTGGTTTTCGAAGATCTTGCCAAACGGGCTGCTGAGGCCGGCGATGAAGAGCTCGCGCTCGCGGCGGTATTCGAGCTCGAAATGAGGACGGAAATCAGCCGGGGCATATTGAACCAGATGCTCGCGCACCCGGCGCGCGGTCTCGGGCGGCATCGAGTCCTCGATCCAGTAGCCATAGGCATCGAAAGCCAGCGTCGTCAGCCTGGCGGCAACCTGCTGATTCTGAAGGAGCGGCCGGCCGAACGATCGCGCCAGGCGCTCAACCGCCTCGATCGCATCGACCGCGCCGGCGGGGTCGCCCGCGTCTCGGCGGCGGCGGCTCTCGGCGATCAGGATCCGGGCGCCGCATGAATCGAATCTCATGACCGGCCATTCAAGCCGCCACAGCTGGACCTGATTGCACGCAAGCGCGTCCTCGAAGCTGATGGTGGCAGCCTCCGTCCCGGCAAGGCGGAACAGGTCGTCGATCAAGTCGCGATGCTCCATCAGCCACTGCGTCTGCCCCGGCGTGAGCGGCCGGTTGCTGAGCCATCCCTCGAACAGCGCCCCAAAATCTTTTTTAAACGCATCGCTCTCGAACTGCGGCAGCCACTTTTCATAAATCCCCACCGCCGGCGAACTCGGGCGCCGGGCCTTGATGAACTCCAGGTATTGCTTGACCGTTTTGCTTTGATCCGACGTATCGAGCCGGATCGGCGCGGCGCCGGCGGGAACCTTGATCTGAACGAGATCGGCCGGCGGCGTCATCCGCTCCTGTGGGATCGACTGCACCGTGAAGATAGCCTTCAGAATCATGATCGCCAGCGCCGGCACGCCCAGCAGGATCGCCAGCCCGATCCACGCCATCCGCCGTCTTGGTATTTGTTTGCCGCCCGTCTCCATTCCTCACCTCTAACCAAAAGACGCGCACCCCTCAAGAAAGTTTGTGATCTTTCTTCGCCGCGTTTTGTCCCGCAATTCCCATAAGTCCCATGGGTCCCATAAGTCCCATCACATTTTTCCCCGATTGACTCCAAATGGGCCAAAGAGTAAAAATGGGCAACCACACGCTGTCGAACAGCGATCCCATCACGGGTTGACGGATTTAAACCATGGACAAGAAAATCAATCTCTCCGAAAGCCAGATGCCGACGCACTGGTATAACCTGATGGCCGACCTGCCCAAACCGATGCAGCCGGCGCTGCATCCCGGCACCAAGCAGCCGCTCGGGCCGAGCGACCTCGCGCCGCTGTTCCCGATGAGCCTCATCGAACAGGAAGTCTCGACCCAGCGCTGGATCGAGATCCCGGAAGCCGTGCAGAAGGTTTATCGCATCTGGCGGCCGACGCCGCTCATCCGCGCCACCGGTCTCGAGGCGGCGCTCGAAACTCCGGCCGAGATCTGGTTCAAGTGGGAAGGCGTCAGCCCGGCGGGCAGCCACAAGCCCAACACCGCCGTCCCGCAGGCGTATTACAACGCCAAGGAAGGCATCCGCCGCATCACGACCGAGACCGGCGCCGGCCAGTGGGGCTGCTCGATGGCCTACGCCTCGGCCCAGTTCGGCCTCTCCTGCACGGTCTATATGGTCAAGGTCAGCTATAACCAGAAGCCTTACCGCGCGGCGATGATGCGCGCCTATGGGGCCGAGTGCATCCCCAGCCCGAGCGACCGCACCGCCAGCGGCCGCGCCGCCCTGGAAGCCGACCCCGACACCAACGGCAGCCTCGGCAACGCCATCAGCGAGGCGGTCGAGGACGCACTGAACGATCCGACCGCCCACTACGCCCTGGGCAGCGTCCTGAACCACGTCCTGATCCACCAGTCGGTCGTCGGCCTCGAGGCCAGAAAGCAGTTCGAGATCGCCGGGCGCTGGCCGGATGTCCTCGTCGGCTGCTGCGGCGGCGGCTCCAACTTCGCCGGCTTCACCTTCCCGTTCCTGCCCGAAAAGCTCGACGGCAGCAAGAAGATCCGCCTCGTCGGCGTCGAGCCGGCCGCCTGCCCGACCCTGACGCGCGGCAAAATGGCTTACGATTTCGGCGACACGGCCGGCTTCACGCCGCTCATGCGCATGTACACGCTCGGCAGCCACTTCATGCCGCCCGGGTTCCACGCCGGCGGCCTGCGCTACCACGGCATGGCGCCGATGGTTTCGGCAGCGGTCGAGCAGGGCCTCGCCGAGGCGATCGCCGTTCCGCAGCTCGAGACGTTCGCCGCCGGCCTGCTCTTCGCCAAGGTCGAAGGGATCATGCCGGCACCCGAGTCGTGCCACGCCCTGCGCGCGGCGATCATGGAAGCCGAACGCTGCAAGCGTGAAGGCAAGAAAGAAGTCATCGCGTTCAACCTGACCGGCCACGGCCACATGGACATGAGCGCCTACAACGCCTACCTCGACGGCAAGCTCTCGAACAACCACTACGATGAGGCCGCGCTGGTCGAGTCGCTCAAGCACCTGCCTGAAGTCAAGTAAAGTCCTGAGTCCTGAGTGCTGAGTCCTGAGTGGAAGACCGCTCGGGACTCTTTTTTTTGAAGTCGCACGTTTGAATATTTTCGCGTAAATACCATCAAATGCAGAACGAGATCAGCGATCACCGAGCCCCGGCAGGGGCGATATAACTTAGCCCAGCGCGTAAGCGCTGGGGTTGGCGATCGTTTTTTGTCCAGAGCCCCGGAAGGGGCGGCACGATGCAATTTTGTACCGTCTCTGCCGGGGCTCGATTGCATTTTGCGCTCCAGCTCTATTTTTGCCCGAAACGCCGATCAAATTCCTATAAGACCTATCAGCCCTATCAGCCCTATAAAATCTATAAACCCCACACTCCCCCCAAAAAAAGACCCTGCGCCGGGGGCCGGAGCAGGGTCGAAGTCGCTTTAAAGCGAAACGAACTTAAAAGCCGTAGGCGCGGCTCAGTTGCTCCGCCGATGGCAGGCTCGTGTATTCCTCGCCGCGCGGGCCGACCCACACGGTGCCGCGGCGGGTGAGGTGCACGGGCTTGGTTCCGCCGGTGCTCGTCGGGACGTTCACGATCGTCGTGTTGGCGTCTTCGAGCGCCTGGTTGATTTGAGCATCCTGCTGGCGATTGGTCTGATTGTTCCTGCCCATCTGGTTGCCGATCAGGCCGCCGGCCGCCGCGCCGGCGACGCCGCCGACGATCGCGCCCGTGCCCGAGTGCCGGCCCATCAGCGCGCCCGCACCGGCGCCGAGCGCGCCACCCGTGAGCGCCCCCGTCGCGGTCCCCTGGCCCGCCGTCTCGCACGCCATCAGAACGATGGCCATCAGGGCTGTCAAGCCGATGTATTTGATTCTCATGTTCCACATCCCTCCATGCTGTCGCCTGCCCGGCAGGCTGACTGTACCTCATCTGACATGATCGAAGAACGGATGTTCCTTGTAAACCGTTTTTCGCGCCGCACACAGCCTAACTATTATCACGAGAACGTTTTTGATATGAAAAAGTTTGGCCCGTTTGCGCTTGTGCTCCTAACCCGGCATAGCCAGCGCCAAATCGTTTCATCAAAGACCAGACACGTAGTTTGAGCGCTTGCCGATAGTTGTCCGTTCGTGCTCGTGCTCGTGCTCGTAATCGTAATCGAACCAATCATCGATTCGCCAAGCTTGGAACCATTTCGATTGGCGCATTGCCGGAAAACTTTTGTCCTAGTCGGCTCCGAGCCCTGCAGGGGCGACATAGTTTTTTTACGCGCGTTCCCACGATCTCGCCCCTTCAGCTCGGTGGAAAAATAATGGCACCTAACCCAGGGTTGCGCTCGCTGTGCTCGCTTACCCTTGTTTGGACTAGGTCAGCCTTTCAGGCTGAGCACAATAACACGCTAAACACATACTCGGCTTGAAGCCGGCTGCCAAGGGATTTGGGGCGGCCGCATTCACCCCGGCTGAAGCCGACGATCTATTTCTGCGATCATGGTCATGAGAATTTGCGGGCATTTTACATTCAATCTCAGCCATTACCGAGCGATCGATCCCATAACCAAACCGGCTGACGACATTTTCATGCAACTTTCTGCGCGCGGCCGCGTCCAATGAATGTGTAGGGGTTCTACACTTTTCTGTTGACGTTTCCGGGAATGTGTAGTTATTCTACACATTACAAGACATCACCGACCTTACATCGCCGAAGGGATTTGCGTCATGGCCTCCAATCTCAATCCCAATGACCTCGAGATCATGCACGTGCTGTGGCAGCACGGCCCTCTCAAGCCGGCCGACATCGAGCAGCACCTCTCGACCCCGACCAAGAACGCCGCCCTGCGCTGGCAGCTCCGCACGCTCATGGAAAAGGGCCACGTCACGCGCAGGAAAATTGGCAAGGCGTTCTTTTACCAGGCCGCGACGTCGCAGGGGCGCGCGTTCGAGAAATTCGCGCGCCGCCTCATCAATGTCTTCGGCGGCGGCTCGGCCGTCGCCTTCGTCGGCCGCATGATCGACCTTGAACTCATGTCGCCCAAGGATATCGAGCAGCTCAGGAATTACGCATCGGAAAGCGGCGAGGATTCGGGCAAGACCCGAAAGAAAGGCGCCTAGTCATGGTGCCGACTGGATTCAGCCGCATGCCCGCGTGGATGCGGTGCGTGTTGATGATGATCGTGTTTGCCGCGGCCGGCGCATCACCGCGCGCATTCACGGTGTTTCCTTATTTCCTGAATTTTCAAACGCCGAACATCGACGAAACGAGCCTCAATATCGACAAGCACATTTACGTCTTGCGCCACTACGTGTTCATGACGCGCCTCCGCCCATGGGCCGAATCGGTTGCCGAGTTGATTCGAATCGGTGAATTGGCGGTGCCGAACATTTGTGGGGAATTGATGCGCGACAACAGCGCCGCCAGCCAGTCCGCGTTGATGATGACGTTGCGCGCAATCGGCGACAAGCGCGCCGTCCCGGCGCTCATCAGGCGCCTCGAGATGGATGTTCCGCCCGGAACGGCGGACGTGGGACGGCTTTGCACCGGCGATGCCGAACTGGACGTCTATCTCAAGCAATTCGGCCTCGATAAGTTCGCGCCCGAAAACATGTTTGCTCTCGGCAGGCCGATCACCGAATTGTGTCTCGCGCTCGAATCGTTGACCGGCCACAGCGAAGGGTACGGCTATCTCTATTACAAAACGCACGGCGCAATCGCCATCGAGCAGGCCGAAATCGAGTTCCCCGACCTGATCGAGCGCCAGCGCAACGCGGCCCGCCGGTGGCGCGCATGGTGGGAAGCCAACAAAACGTCGATCCTGGGGCCCGCTCAAATCGCGCAGGCCGAGGCGTGGGCCAATCCGGTGTGGAACGACCCCGTCGAAGATGCCGGCATGGTGGCGTTTGGCCCGATGATCCCCACGGGGCCGGGCATTGTATTCAAACGGGCGATTGAGGTGACGCTCTACCTTTGGAGGCGCGCCGGGGATGTCTGGTCTGATTTCGGCATCGATTTCGACAGGGGCATGCCGGTGTCGTGCCCATCCCGACTGACGGATCCCGCATCGAGGGCGAAATGGAGCACCGAGAACGGACTCGATGCCGTGGCCTCGACCGTCCGGCTCGCTGACAACGACCCGGAGGCACCCGCACATGACTTCGCCTCACTGGGGGGGTGTGACTGCCTCGTGTGGTCGATCGAGAACAGCTATTGGGAAACGATCGAAAACGATTTGCGTTTCGGCGAGCTTCGCGTCGGCGACCCTGAGGATGGTTTCGGCGATTGCGGCACGCAATACCCGCGGACGTACCTGATCCGCACGCGCGAAAACGGCTTCGGCATTGTGCAGATTCTTGGCTATACCCCCGATCAGCACAAATCCGGCGTTCGCATTCGTTTCAAAATGATTGGCACGGAAAACCTTGGATAATCGAAAGGAAGCGTCGCGATGAATCTTATCGGATTGCAACCGGAGTCGGGATTTGCAATGGATCTGTTTGTTCGATCCTCGCTGCTGCTTGCGCTTGCCTGGGCGCTGCATGCGGCGCTGGCGAGATTCAATCCGCGCTGGCGTATTTTCCTGTGGCGCGCCGTCGGCTGCGGATTGGTCCTGATCCCCGCGCTGATGATGCTGATACCGAAGTACGAGGTGCCGATCGAGATGCCGATGCAGCTCGAGCCGGCGCCGGCCGGAACTTCGATCATCTCGGCAGTCACCGGCATCGACCAATCCAATGTCACCGTGCTCGAGCAAATCCAACTTCCGGTAGCCGATCAAGCGGTGGCGGCGCCCGCCGTGCCGATGTTCGATGCGCGGGAACTGCTCCTGGCCGGATGGACGCTGATCACCGGCGCGTTCCTTCTTCTTTACGCGCGCAAATACTTCGCGCTGCGCGGCGTTCTGGCCGCCTCGACCGTGGCGCCGCCTCTGATGCAGCGCGCGTTGCGCAAACTGGCCGCCGATTTTGAGTGCGAGACGCCGCGGCTGCTGCTGTCGCCCGTAATCCCGGCGCCGATCCTGGTCGGCATTCGCCGGCCGGCGATCATCATCCCCGAGCGGATCGCGGAGGAGCTGACCGAAACCGGCCTGGCGGGGATCCTCGCGCACGAGCTTTCGCACCTCAGCTCGCGCGACCTGATGTGGACGCGCATCCTGCAGATTCTCTCGACGCTGTTGTGGTTCCACCCGCTCGTGTGGCGGCTGCGCCGCGCGCACGACTTCGCGTGCGAGCTGGTGTGCGACCGCACGGCCTCGGAATACTCCGGCGGCGCCGACCAATACTCGCGCACGCTGGCCGATGTGGCGCTCGCGATGGCCGGCCAGTGGAGGCCGAACTTCGGCCTGGCGATGGCGCGCCGCCCCGACATCCTGACGCGGCTCGATTCCCTGAACCGCGCGCTCAAGGCGCTGCCGCTTGCGCGCGGCCGCAAAGCCGCCGCGATTGCCATGATCATGGTGCTGATGGGCTGCATCACAAGCGTCGATCTCAAGCCGGCGAGCACCGAAAAACCAAAGCCCGTGGCACAGGCCGGAACCGAAGCATCCGAACCGCCGATGGCGGCGATGGCCGTGCCGGCCGGCGTGCCGATGGTGGCGATGCGGCGCGCCGACGATTCGTCCGCGCCGGACGCGAATCCCAATCCGCCGATGCCGGCGATGGCCGTCCCCGCCGGGGTGCCGATGGTCGCCATGCAGCGTGCTGATGTTCCATCAAGCGATTCTGAGTCTTCTGCCCCAGCCATGGCCGCAATGGCCGTTTCTGCTGGTGTACCGATGATGGCGATGCAGCGCGCCGAAGACGCGAATTCCGAGCCGCCGATGCCGGCGATGGCCGTGCCCGCCGGAGTGCCGATGGTCGCGATGCAGCGCGCCGACGATGCATCGACGGCGAGCGCGAATTCCGAGTCGCCGATGGCTGCGATGGCGACACGCCAACTTGTGCAGATGGCGCGCGGTGCCGTTCCGTCTCAAGGCGGGACTGCGAACGCGCCGATGGCGGCCATGGCCGCTCCTCCGGCAGGCGCACCGATGGTGATGGCGGCGCGAGTCCCGGTGGCCATGCGGGTTGCGGCTCCGCCTCAAGGCTGGACTGCCGGCGCGACGGATAACCGGCGCCTCATCGGGCTTGAGATCGTGCCGTTCACGGTCAACGACACGCGCGCCAGGGAATTTTCGGCCTCGGTTTCGCCGACGACCAAAACGCTGGGGCGGGTTTATAAGGGTTCGCTCGGCGTCAACGACATCAATGAGCTTGTGCAGATGGCCTTGCACTCGCGGCATCGGGGTAACCGGCGGATTCAAGGAAACAATATCGACTGGGCGCTTCGGCTGCTCGAGGCCGAGGGAATCATCAATCTGGCCAGGCCGATCAGCTTGAATGTGCGCGAGGGCGTCGCGGCGAATATCGGTTACGTCGGCGGTGGGTTCTCGCAATCGGAGGCGCTCCAGCAGTTCAACGAATTCACGCGCACGAACGTGGCGTGGTCGGACTTCAAGGTCGCGCAATTCGGCGAACCAACGACGACGTGCGCCGGGACTTCCATGCTGATGCGGGTCGTGCCGCACCTGACGACCAAAGACGACGAGGACGCGGCGCAATTGGAGATCAAGCTGCTATCGCTGCGTGCTCCTCAATCGAAACCGGAGCCGGGGATGGCGCTGCCGCCCGCGCCCTTGATTGAGAAAAAATCGGCCGTGGTCAGCGACGCGATCGTAACGGACGGAGGCTCGATCATCCTTGGCGCGTGGACCGACGAGCAGTCGAGCACGTATCACGGCGGTGTGCCGGTCATGCGCGACATCCCGGCCGTTGGCAAGTTGTTCTCACGCGAGGTGCAGATGAGAACGCACTATACGACGATGGTCATGATCCGCTGCAGGATCAACGAGTAATGGACAAGCCGCGGTCGCCGACCGCGGCATTCAATGCAGTAGCCCGAGCGTGAGCGAGGGACTGGCCATGGCGCGGTTTTCGATTATGAGCGCGAGCATGAGACGAAAGGCCGGTCGCACGACCGGCCTTTTTTTAGGGATGGTCGCCTGCCCACGTGGTCCGCTGGGTCCACTGGGCCGACACTCCAATTTGGTTTTTCATTTGCTCAGATGTTAGCTCATGAAGAGATGCACGAACCGGCTGAACCAATTGGATGACGCAGGGCCGCGGCGGCGCACTTGTTTGATCGTGATGCTGAAACAATCGTCGCAGTAGCCGTGCGAAATTTCCTGGCCTTCAAGCTGGCTGAGCCGCGGGAACACCCAGCGGCCGTTCATCCAGATCTTTTTGCACTGACAGCATTGGCGAATCATACTGGGACTCCTTGCACACTACCCGGTTATGAATGCAGCATATTCCATACCCAATACCAACCAAGCCGCGCGCCATTGAGGAATGACTGAAATTATTGGACTTACTAATTCTTCCATCAGGGCCGTGATGTGCGGAAATCCGCTCAGCCGGTTTCTCAAATGTAAAAAACCTCACATCTGGTGAGAGCCATCTTGCCAGTCTCATCAGTCCCATCAGTCGATCAAATCGTAACCGTTTCCCCCGCTCAGCGGTTCCATCACCTGTCCCTCCGCACGTGCATTGTTGTGTCATTGCTCATTTCTCATTCCGCACTCCGCCCTTCCCCAACAACTCATTTGCTTTTGGGGGCGGACCTGAAATAATGAGTGAGGTGGCAGGATGGATGGACATGGCCGAATTTAATTTGCCGACCAACATGGACCAGTGGCTGCTCGAGGACGCTCCGCGCAATGACGTGGTGATCTCGAGCCGCGCGCGGCTGGCGCGCAACCTGCCGCATCTGCCATTTGCCGCCCACGCCACCCAGACCCAGCTCATCGGCATCGCCGAGCGCATCGGCGCGGCTTTCCACGGCAACGGCGAGCTCGCTCCGTTCGCCGCCTACGAACTCGGCTCTCTCGACTCCCCCGCGCGTACGCTGCTGCGCGAAAGCCACCTGATTTCAACCGAGCAGGAAAAAGGCGGCATCGGCCGCATGGTCTATCTCAGCCCGTCCATGGACACCTCGGTGATGATCAACGAGGAAGACCACCTGCGCCTGTCGTCGCTTGTCTCCGGCCTGCGCGTCGGCCAGGCTTACGAGCGCATCGGCAAGCTCGAGGAAGCGATCGAGCGCAAGCTGCAGATGGCCTACAGCGATGAGTTCGGTTACCTCACCGCCTGCCCCACCAACACCGGCACCGGCCTGCGCCTCTCGGTCATGCTTCACATGCCGGCCCTCGCCATGGTCGGCCAGGTCGAGGACAGCCTCTCCAACATCAACAGTTACGGCCTGATCGTCCGCGGCGCCTACGGCGAGCACACCGAGAACACCGGCGACATGTTCCAAATTTCGAACGAGGTCACGCTTGGCAAGAGCGAGCGCCAGATCATGCAGACGCTCGAGAAAGTGGTTCGCCAGATCATCGACCGCGAAATGGCGACGCGTGAATTGCTCCTCAAGGAAGCGCGCGAAAAAGTGCGGGACGCCGTCTGCCGCGCCCTCGGCATCCTCGGCTCGGCCCGGCAAATGACCTCGGCCGAGGCCGCCACGCTGCTGTCGCGGACGCGCCTCGGCGTCGCGCAGGATTGGGGAATGCCGCTTTCGCATGCGGAACTGAATCGGCTGTTCGTTCAAATCCAACCCGCGCACCTGCGTTTCACACAGGGCGCCGACGACGATCCCGACAAGCGCGATTTGATCCGGGCCGATTACTTAAGATCGATTTTTCGCGTCAACGGTCAGCATTGAAATCCATGCGGTTGAGTAACGGGCGGTTTTTCCGATACGACAGTTAGGAGTTTTCGGCAAATGAACCCGCGAGTGTCAGAAAAAGCCCGATTTGACACTATGGCAAGGCTCATATAAAATAGTCATGTAAGCGGGTGCCGGTGCGACTAATCACCGAACATTATTGGAATTTCAAGACCACGAACAGATAAGAAAAAGGAGATCGATCAACCCGCCAGTTCCGCATTGGACAGGAGATTTGAGCGGGGAGGCCTACAATGATAGATAAAACCCCATACACCCCGGGAATGCGCGAGGTGCTGAAGCTCTCCAAGGCTGAGGCCGGCCGCCTGGGCCATGACTACATCGGTCCGGAGCACTATCTGCTCGGTATCATCCGCAAGGGCGACGGACTCGCCATCCAGACGCTGATGAATCTGGATGTCGATCTCGAGGACGTCAAGCTCGAGCTCGAGCGCATGGTCGAGGTCGGCAAGGGCCCCACGGTCGGACTGTTCTCGCCCAACGCCGACGCCAAGCGCGTCCTGGAGACATCCAAGCAAATCGCCAACGACATGAAGCACGGCTGGGTGGGGACGGAACACCTCCTGCTGGCGCTCATCAAGGAAGAGCAGACGCTGGCCTCCAAGTGCCTGCGCCAGTTCGGCGTCGATTTCGAAAAGGCCCGCAAGGAAGTCCTGCAGGTCATCGAGGGCAGCAGCGGCGGCAGCGCCACCAAGGCCAAGGAATCCTTCGAAAAAAGCAAGACCCCGGCCCTCGACATGTTCGGCCGCGACCTGACCCAGCTTGCCCGCGAAACCAAGCTCGACCCTGTCATCGGCCGCGAGGACGAGATCGAGCGCATCCTGCAGATCCTGTGCCGCAGAACAAAGAATAACCCGATCCTGCTCGGGGAGCCCGGCGTCGGCAAGACCGCCATCGTCGAGGGTCTCGCCCAGAAGATCGTCAACGAGGACATCCCCGAACTCCTGAAGGGCCGCCGCCTCCTGTCGCTTGACCTTGCGGCCATCGTCGCCGGCACCAAGTACCGCGGCCAGTTCGAGGAGCGCCTCAAGGCCATCATGCAGGAAATCCGGCGCAACCCGGACGTTCTGATTTTCATTGATGAACTTCATACCCTCATCGGCGCCGGCGCCGCCGAGGGCGCCATCGACGCCAGCAACATGCTCAAGCCGGCTCTGTCCCGCGGCGAGATCCAGTGCATCGGCGCCACCACGCTTGAGGAATACCGCAAATACATCGAAAAGGACGGGGCGCTCGAGCGGCGCTTCCAGCCCATCACCATCGACCCGCCCAACATCGAACAGACCAAGGCGATCCTGCGCGGCCTGCGCAGCCGCTACGAGCAGCACCACAACGTCATCATCAGCGACGAGGCCATCGACCAGGCCGCGATCCTGTCGGACCGCTACGTCACCGACCGCTACCTGCCCGACAAGGCCATCGACGTCATCGACGAGGCCGGCGCCCGCGCCCGCCTGCAGGCCACCAGCAAACCGGCCCGCATCCGCGAGCTCGAGAAGACGATCGACGAGTATGACGACCGCCGCAAGCGCCTTGAGCACGAGCAGGAATTCGAAAAGTGCCAGGAGCTCAAGCAGAAGAAGGAAGCGGCCCGCGAGGAATACGACCGGCTCGTCGAGGAGTGGGAAGAGGCCAAGGCCAAGGAAGGCATCCGCGAGCTGCGCGAGAAGGACGTCGCCTACATCGTCTCGCGCTGGACCGGCATCCCTGTCATGCGCCTCGAGGAAGAGGAAACCGCCCGCCTGACCCGCATGGAAGACGAACTCTGCAAGCGCGTCATCGGACAGCCCGAGGCCATCACCGCGATCAGCAAGGCCATCCGCCGCGCCCGCAGCGGCCTCAAGGACCCCAAGCGGCCCACCGGCAGCTTCATGTTCCTCGGGCCCACCGGCGTCGGCAAGACCGAGCTCGCCAAGACCCTCGCCGAGTTCCTGTTCGGCGACGAGGACTCCATGATCCGCATCGACATGAGCGAATACATGGAGAAATACTCCGTCAGCCGCCTGCTCGGCGCGCCCCCCGGCTACGTCGGTTACGAAGAGGGCGGCCAGCTCACCGAGAAGGTGCGGCAGAAGCCATACTCGGTCGTGCTGCTCGACGAAATCGAGAAGGCGCATCCGGACGTCTATAGCCTGCTCCTGCAGGTGCTCGACGACGGCCGCCTCACCGACAGCTGGGGCCACGTGGTCGATTTCCGCAACACGGTCATCATCATGACCAGCAACATCGGCACGCGTCGCTTGAAGAAGTCCGGCACGCTCGGCTTCCACAGCGGCGACGAGATGATGGACTACGAGGGCCTGCGCAGCAAGGTCATCAGCGAGATGCGCAAGGCGTTCAACCCCGAGTTCCTCAACCGCCTCGACGAGGCCATCGTCTTCCGCTCGCTCGACCGCGGCGATATCGAAAAGATCGTCGATATCATGATCGACCGCCTGAACGACCGCCTTGTCGATCGCGGCATCGTGGTCCACGTCGATCAGGAGACAAAGGAATTCATGGTCGAGCAGGGCTACGACAGCGAATACGGCGCCCGCCCGATGCGGCGCGCGCTCCAGAAATACATCGAGGACCCGCTTTCCTCGCTGATCATCAACAACGAGATCCCCGACGGAAGCGACATCCGCTG
>JAJFUE010000090.1 GCA_021372575.1 bacterium
CGGCAAACAACTCAACCAGGCGATAGCAGTCAAACAACAAGCCCAGGCGGCGAGCAATTCTCTGTTGGGCGCCACCAACAACGGCATGATCAGCGCCGGCCTTCCGGGAGGTTTTGGAACGAGCGGCTGGTATGGCTGGTACCTGGGCAGCGGGCTGAACCTCGTTTATTGGAGCCGGCTGGACGACGGGCGCTGCCTGTGCGTGGAGATCGATCGCATGCGCATGCTCGCCGACCTGATCGCGCAGTTGCCCGACACGGCGCCGCAGAGCGACCGGCTCCCCAACGGGCGCATCACGCTGCGCGATTCGAACAACGCGCTGCTGTATCAATGGGGCGCGTACGACTTTCGCGAGAACGAGAAGCCGCTGACGAGCCTTGCGCTGACGGCGCCGCTTCAGTCGTGGCGGCTCGACTATTACGCGCCCGCGAGCTTGTATGAGGATTCCGGCTCCGGGCTGCTGTTCAGTTACTTGACGGGCCTGGGCGCGATCGCGCTGGCGCTGATCGTGCTTGCGTTTTACTTCTACCGCGAAAGCACGCGGGATATGCGGCTCGCCAGCCAGCGCGTCAGTTTCGTCAACCAGGTTTCGCACGAGCTCAAGACGCCGCTCACGAACGTGCGGCTTTACGCCGAGCTCTTGCAGCAGCATTTGGATGGAGAGGACGAGACGGCGCAGCGGCACCTGGGGATCGTGGTTGAGGAATGCGGACGATTGTCGAGATTGATCGGCAACGTGCTGACGTTCGGCCGCAGCCAGCGCGGGACGCTCACGATCCGGCCCGCGCCGGGGCGCGTCGATGAAATCATCCAGCGCGTGCTCGACGGCTATCGGCCGACGCTCGAGCGGCGCGGGATCAAAGTCAAATACGAGGCGGGCCCCGCCGAGACCGTGATGGTGGCCTCGGACGTGGTCGAGCAAATCCTGCTGAATTTGCTCAGCAATATCGAGAAATACGCGGCCGGCGGCGGGCTTGCGGAAATCACAAGCGCGCAGCAGGACGGCACGACGACGATCACGGTTGCCGACAACGGACCCGGAATTCCGGCATGCGAGCACGAGAAAATATTCAAGCCGTTCTATCGCATGAGCTCGGCGCTCAATGACGGCGCGGCCGGGACAGGGATTGGCCTCGCCATCGCGCGCGAACTGGCGCGGGGCCACGGCGGGGATTTGCGGGTTGTGGATTCGGACAAGGGGACGGCGTTTGAGGTGACGCTGGAGACGCCGGAGAGTGAACAGGGCTTATAGGATCGATTACGATTACGATTACGAGCACGAGCACGAAATGGGGGAACACCATGAAGGTGCTTATCGTCGAAGACGACGAACACATTCGCAATGGGCTGGATGAAATCCTCAAGGGCGAGGGGTATGAGACGCGGTTGGCGGCGGATGGGCGCGCGGGACTTGATTTGTTTCGCACCGAGGCGCCCGATTTCGTCTGCCTCGACATCATGATGCCGGGCGTGAACGGTTACGATGTATGCAAGGAAATCCGCAAGCAATCGCCCAGCCTGCCGGTCATTTTCATCAGCGCCAAGAGCGAGGAGATCGACAAGGTCGTCGGGTTCGAGCTCGGGGCGGACGATTTCATCACGAAGCCGTTCGGCGTGCGCGAGGTCGTGGCGCGGATCCGCGCGGTCACGCGGCGCTGCCTGGCCGCGTCGGCGTCGAGGGAAGACCATGATACGATCATGATGGGCGACCTTGAGATTTTTCCGGCGCAGCTTCGCGCGAGGCGCGGGGAATCGAGCATCGATTTGAGTCTGCGTGACGTGAAAATTCTGAGAGCGCTGCATGAGAACCGCGGCAGGGTTCTCGACCGGCAGGCGCTGTTTGCGGCGGGATGGGGGATCAATCACCTGCCCAACAGCCGCACGCTGGACCAGCACATCAGCCAGTTGAGAAAAAGGATCGAAATCGATCCGCAGGAGCCGGAGATCATCAAGACGGTGCATGGGGTGGGATACAGGTACGAATGATGAATGATGAAAGAAGAGATATTCTTTTTCACAGAGACGCAGAGAGACAGAGAACACAGAGAGAATTCATTTTTGATTTGGAACCGCTGTCGCGGTTCTTGAATGCAAACATTTGGTTCTGGCTATGCCAGGTTAGGATTCCCCGCCTTCGCCAAGGCTTCGGCTGGCAAGCGAGCACGAGTATGAAATAATCAAATATAACGGACAAGCATCAGCCAGCCGCGTGTGTAGGGGGCCAGTTTGACCAGGCGCGGGTCGGATTCGGCCGCGGGGTTGACTTCGATAATTTCGAGAGCGCGCGGGGCGCGCAGGTCGAACGCGCGCTCGGGGGTGTGCAGGAAACCGAGGGTGTCGCCCTTGCGGATGCGCGATCCGGGCGGGGCCAGTTCGATGCCGACGGGCTCGCCGCCGAGCGTTTCGAGAAATGACTCGCTCAGGCCGAGGCGAACGTCGCCGGCGGCGTCTTCGGCCCAGAACGGATAAAGCTCGGGGGTTTCCAGCGGCGGATTCATTCGCGCCAACGCCACGTGCGCAGGTCGGGGTCCCGGTGGCGAATGGTCAGGATCAGGTAGCCGACGGCGAGGCCGGCCAGGTGCGTGACGTGCGAGACGTGATCGCCCGTTCGCATGTAAAGGACGTCCATCGCGATGAGCAGGGCCATGAGGTACTTGGTCTTCATAGGCAGGATGCCCCAAATGAGGACCGGGGCCTCGGGATAATAGCACGCGAACGCGAAGAAAATGGCGTTGAGCGCGCCGGAAGCGCCGATGACCGGCGAATACGGATTGCCGAACATCGTCGTGTGCGCGAAATAGCCGCCGAGCGTAAACAGCCCGTTGATCAGGCCCGCGCCCATCGCCGTGCCGAGGTAGAACATCCAGAAATACCGGGTCCCCCAGCGGTTCTCCAGCGGCGGCCCGAAGAACCACAGCGTGACCATGTTGAAGAGAATATGAAGTCCATCGACGTGGACGAATGCATAGGTCAGAATCGTCCACAAAAACGGCGGCATATAACGGAGGAGTGCCGGAGTCTGGCCGAAATATATAGTGAACAGCCCGGCAAAGCCGGGCTTGAACGAATCGAGGATGTTGATCGCGAGGAAGACGAAGACGTTGATGAGCAGGATCGTCTTGACGGCCGGCGAGAGGTATTCGTCCAGTTTGCGGTTCAGGTCGCTGAGGAAATCCACGTGCCGGTCTGCCTTCGCTGGAACTGATCGGCCGGATCGTCCGGGCCCGATATATCTCTCGAAACCAGCTTAAGGAATCGCGCCGGTGAAAGCAAATAAATGGTATGCATTACAGAGGATGAGAATCGCGTCTCATTGGCATCCAAGCCCCGGCAGGTGCGATACAACTTAACCCGGCGCGTCAGTGCCGGGACAGTTCCGATTCGCTCCACCCTGAACTACTATCCGCCGGAATCTTGTTTTTCGTGGCCTCTCGTGTCTTCTTTCGTACTACTATCCGTCAGAATCTTGTTTTCCTGACAAGATTTTTGAACAGGAGGCAACGGAGGTAACAGAGATTTCAGCCACAAGAAATTTCTCCGTTTCCTCCTGTTCAATTCTTCTGTTCAGAAATATTCTCTGCTTCTCTGCCCAACTCTGCATCTCTGCGACAAAAATCTTTTTCGTGTTTTTTCATGCTCTTCTTTCGTGTGTTCGGGTTTGCATTTTTTTGGTTGCGGCTCCGCAGCGCCAAGAATTGCGTGACCTGCATTTACTTCGCGGGCACGAGTTCGATGAGCGTCATTTCGGGCGGGCAGTTGACGCGGATGATCGGGATGCCGGCCATGTGTTCGCCGCCGATGCCCGCCGAGACGTTCAGCCGCGTTTTGCCGACCTTGTGCAGGCCGCGCGCGAGTTCGCGCGGGACGTTGCTTTGGGTGACCGGCGGGCCGAAGAAGGGGATGCGGATCTGGCCGCCGTGCGTGTGGCCGGCGAGGCAGAGGTCGATCGGCATTTCCGATGCCGTCAGGATGTAATTGGGCGAGTGGCCGAGTAGGATCGTGAAATCGGCGGGCGGCGCTTTTGCGAACCAGCCGTTCACTTCGGGGTGAAAATCGCCCGCGCTGTGCGACTGGCCGACGCCGAGGCCGAACACGTTCAGGCGGCCGTCGCCGGTGTCGATCTGGATCGCGGCGTTGACGAGTGTGAGCATCCCACCGATCCCGGTCGAGAGCCCAAACGGCGGGTTGGGCAGATCGACGTCGCCGCCTACGGCAACGATCCCGAGTCGCGGCGTGAGCGAGCGCAGAAGCTTGTCCATTTTCGGGCGCTCGGTCTGCATCGTCGCCGGCTTGAGCGGCTGGAGCAGGTCGCCTGTGAAAATGACGAGGTCCGGATTGAGTCCGCGCATGATTTCGAATGCGCGCTCCTCGCGCCGGCCGACGTAATCGGACTGGATGTCAGTGATATGAAGAACGCGCAGCGGCGCCGTCAGCTTGGGCGTCGAGATCGTCACGCGGCGGACCTGGAGCAGGTTCGGCTCGATGTCGGTGGCCCACACGCGCGCGCCGTAAAACAAAAGCGCCGTCACGATCGCGATCGTTGACCACAGCCTGAGCTTCGGAGGCGGAAGCTGCGTGTTGCGCCGCCATGCGCAAAAGAAACCGACCATCCCACAAAAAGCCAGGTAAGCGGGCATCGCCAGCGTGTTGAAGCCGTAATTGAGCCGGATGAACTGGAACAGCCACCATGGGTACATCTGAACGAAATAGAGGAGCACGGAGTTGTAGGCGATGAACAGGAACGGCGCGAGGACGAACAGGGCGGCGACCATCCCCGGCCGGGCCGCCGCCGGCGCAGTTTTTTCCTTCGGTTCGGTTTGTGTCGCCACGCCCATATTGGTTCCATCATTCAGCCATGGCCGCCGTCGTGTCAAGCCGGCGGCATTTTCGGCCTCGTGATCATAAAGAGTGCCGGAGCCCCTGAAAAGTTTGTTTCGCCCTTTTTTCGCGCCCGCGCCACGGCAATATTTTTTTTGCGGGGCCTTCATTTTTTTCTCAAGTCGGGTGCAGGGGCGGCCGATACGCTGGATACGGGGAAGTGTTTCCTCGTGAATCAGTTACATTGTGACGGCGCAGGACGCAGGCCGCCAAACCGGGGGGCGTGGCCATGATTCCTGCCATCCAGTCTGTCGTCACGGGGTTCGGCTCGCCGGGCAATCGCTCGGGCGATCCCGGCGAAATCGAATCCCGCCGCGAGCAATCCGACCCCGACGCGCACTCCGAAAACAGCCCGCCAGAGTCCCGCCGAGCCGCCGCTGCCCCCCCGGTACGCCTTCAATCGACCGACCCGATGGTCGGCACGCTGCTGGACGTCGTTGCATGATATAATTCGTTTGCAATCCGGCGGGGAAAATGGTTTATAGTATGGGTTCGCAGGGCCCGGAAGGGCTGTCGGGGTGTAGCGCAGCTGGTAGCGCGCACGGTTCGGGACCGTGAGGTCGCTGGTTCGACTCCAGTCACCCCGACCATTGATTTTAATAGGCTTACGCGAGTATTTGGCAAGGATTTATCAGGAACTGTTAGGAAAAATATAAAATTCCTGAATAGAATTGCTAAAACGGGGAAGCGCCTTCCAGCCTCCCCGTTTTGCTTTGCTCAATTGCATGTTTTAGCGTTCCGCGTCGATTCACCTTCGGAGTTTCTCCACCTAAAATGACGCAGTCATAACTCAGTGCGGCTTAACGTGAACGTCTTTCGATTTCCGTTATTTTTGAAGTTGAATGTTTTCGTATGACTGTTTTGCCAAAAGAAACTTTGTCTCCCTTCCGAATAATTGGGGTGATTAAAATGAAACCATCACCCAGATATGATCTTGAATCTAATGCGATACATTCAATCTTTTGATCGGGAGACATTCTTTCCAAGACAATGAACGCAAAATCTGGTTCTTTTTCATTTAAATTCACATTAAACCTCTCAATGAAATCTTTTTCATTCAACCCTGCGTCATTGGGGAACATGGTTAACCTGTTCGTCTGGATATCAAACATGAATCCCATAGAAGTCAAATGGCCTTTATCGGTTATGATGGCTTTCGCAGTTTTCAAAGCATCTTTGGCATATGCGGCCATTACTTCCTTAAGTTTCAGGCGTTCCTTGTATTGCTGGTAAAAGCTTTCATCGAAGACAAGAATCTTTAGATTTTCAAAAAATACAAGCCGAATTACCGTATACCCGTTTTCATGAATTATCTGGTACCTGAATACTTTTGGGTTTTCTCCTTTATCGTTCAAGTCATTAAAATGTAAGTCACCGATCATGTGAATCAATTTGGTGTTTTCGTCATCTTCAGAATTTGCCTGCCAGTCTTTATGCAAAAAATTCGGATATACATATAACTTGCCAGCCAATTTCTCGGTAAATCCAGATTCAAAGTAAAACAATCCTCTGCAAATCTTTTCGATTTCTTCTTTAAATCTGCCGAAATCAGCACGACCTATTCCTTTGAATTCGAATAATCCACTTTCCCTTCGACGAAGCATCAGTCTGGTTTCCCTTATTAAGGAACCAATTAAGTAAGGTTTTCGGGCATCTATCCTTAAGATTTTTGTTTCACGCTGATGTTCAGCGACTTCATTTGCTGAATCCGCCAAGTTCATCAATATCATACAAAATTCATCATCTTTGGATTTTTTTAGATTATGATCCTCGCAAGAAGGAATCTTTATTAGATTCTTCTTGAAATCGATGCCGTCAGTATCTTTTTGTTCAGGAAATATGCAATCGGGTGGGACATGCTCTGAACGCTTTGATACCGGGATGTCGCACATATAGCAGGTGTAAATTTGAGGTTCGGTCATAGAATTGATCCTTCACGTTCAGATTTCAGACGGCCATTAAGGTCGCTAGTATGTTACCAGTCACCCCATTCTTCAAGGAAAACTGTCAGGAAAATGTCAGTGGAAATAAAAGTACCATTTACAAAAACCACATAAACATTGGCTGAAAATGAAAGTCTGACAGATTCGACTCCAGTCACCCCGACCATTTGGTTTAAATCCCCCGCTTGAGAAAAGCGGGGGATTTTCATTTGCAGGCGTGGCACGTTCGAGCTACTGCATGCTCGTGCTCGTAATCGTAATCGAGGCCCGGTCTTTCGGCCCTGATTCATCACGCAAAAACGCAAAAAGGCAAAACACGCCAAAGATATTCTTGATTCTGTGTTATGAAATTCTTTTTCTTTTGCGACTTTCGCGTTTTGGCGTTTTTGCATGGGTCTTTATTTCTGCTCCCTCGCTCACGCTCCGGCTACTGCTTGGATGTCGATATTCATTGAAATTTGTCTCGGTTTTGAATGCAATGGATCGGCAGTAAAAATATTCCCGGAGGGCTGACATGAGAACCGCCATCCTTGCGCTTTTGATGATGATGTGTGCCGCACAGACCGCGTTTGGCGCGAACAATTCGGTCGCGGATCGCGGCACGACCGGCACGATCGCCGCCGACACCAAGGACATCAAGCTCAACCCGCCCGACAAAAAACGCGGGCTGCCGTTCATGGAGACGCTGTCGGTGCGGGCCTCCGTGCGCGAGTTTTCGGACAAGGAACTGAGCCTGCAGGACCTCTCGGACCTGGCGTGGGCCGCCAACGGGATCAACCGCCCCGAAAGCGGCAAGATCACCGCCCCCTCGGCGATGAACCGCCAGGACGTCGTTGTGTATTACTTCCTCAAGAGCGGCGCATACGTCTATGAGCCCAAGGGGCATGTGCTGCGGCATCTGGTTGATGGTGATTTCCGCGCGCAGGTCGTGCGCGGCCGCCCGAGCGCGCCGAACCGGCCGGTTTCGGTCCCGCCCGTGCTGATGATCCTCGTTTCCGACGGCAAAAAATTCGGGAACGGCTCGCCGGAAATGAAGCGTGAGTGGGGCGCAATCGATGCCGGGATCGTGTCGCAGAACATCGCGCTGTTCTGCGCGGCGACGGGACTCAAGACGGTTCCGCGCGCATCGACGGATCGGGCCAAGGTGAAAGAGATTCTCAAGCTGGATGACGAGCAATACATCGTGCTGAATCACCCGGTCGGGCACGCGAAGGAATAACGGGACCTATGGGACTTGTGGTTTGATGCGATGTGCGTAACCCGCCATTGTCATGGCGGGCTGAAAGCAATCGCCCCTTAAAAGGGACTTTTGTTGCAATTTCATATATGGCTTTGAGCGGACGCGAGCGCTGGTTGGGAAAATCCAACATGCGGATGGAACCATTGGCGCGGATAAAAAACAGGCAAGCTAAAGCTTGAACTCCGAACAGGAATTCCGACATCAAATCCGAACACGGCGCCGCTCAGCACTCAGGACTCAGTTCTTTTTTATTCGGGCAGGACTTCATCGACGTCGTCGTCGCCGTTGGGGGCGACGGGTTGGGTTTGGGACTGGTTGATGGAGCAGATCTGGTCGAACTTGACCCATTCGCCGCGCGCGGTGCCGAACTTGATGAGCGCGCGGTTGAGCAGCAGGTTGCGGTCGATGACGACGCCCTCGCGGCCGTCGGCGGCGTGCTTGACGTGCGAGCCGACCGACGGCGCACCGTGCAGGTGCTCGCAGTAGTTGGCATGCTCGTAGCGCAGGCAGCAGCGCAGGCGCCCGCACAGGCCGGCGAGTTTTTGCGGCGTCTGGTTGGCGAGGTCCTGGTCGCGCACGTGGCGCATCGAGACCGGCGGATACTGGTCGTGAATCCACGAGGCGCAGCAGATGCGGTTGCCGCACACGCCGAAGCCGTCCTTGTCGGCGGCGCCCTGGCGCGAGCCGATCTGCCACAGCTCGATGCGCGCGCGGAAGTGCGAGGCGAGGTCGCGCACGAGCTCGCGGAAATCGACGCGGCGGTCGGCCGTGAAGTTGAACAGGACGACGTTTTGCGCGTCGTCGAAGTTGACCGAGATGATCTTCATCGGCAGCTCGCGCTCGGCGATGCGCGCGCGCGCCACGACGAGCGCTTCCTGGCGGCGCTCCTGGTCCTCGTGCCAGTGGACGATTTCGGCGTCATTGGCGGGCCGCAGGACCAGGCCGAGGTGGCTTGCCTGAAGCTGGTTGCGCTGCTCGAAGCTCACGACATAGCCGACCCGCTCCACGCCCTTCACGTCGCGGAACAAACAGAAATCATGCTCGTCCAGTTCGATCTCCGGATCTTCGATCCGGCATGAAACCGGGAACTGGTCGGACGAAACCTTGATAATGGCGGTTAAAGCCACGGGTCATCTACCTTACGGAATCACGCGTCGCAAAACATCACCCCGCGCCGTAGCGGGTGTTATCGCACAAACCCGCCGAACAATTCAAGCAAGTCGGTTCGGGGTTGCATTCGGCGGCGGTGCGGATGAAGATTGGACCAACGCCTGCCCGGAGGGACCCAGACGCCATGGACGCCATTTCACCCGAACTGCTCGAGATCCTCGTCTGCCCGGAAACGCGCCAGAAGGTGCGGCCGGCCTCGCCGGAGCTGCGCGCGCAACTGATCGCCCAACAGCAGGCGGGGCAGCTCAAGAACCGCGCCGGACGCACGGTCGAGCAAAGGCCGCAGGATGCCCTCGTGCGCGAGGACGGGCAGTTCGCCTACCTGATTTTCGACGGCATCCCGGTGATGCTGATCGAAGAAGCCATTCCGCTGAAGTAGTGCGGGAACCGGAGCAAACCAAAGAGCCTTTTGCAAAAAGGAGAAAACTTAATGTGGAGTGCGGCAGCTTGCTGCCGCTTAGACCCAGGGGAGCTTGCTCCCCGTTCGCATACCAGCCAGTCACGGGCAAGCAAGCTTGCCCGGCGAAAGCGGGAGCAAGCTCCTGCACTCCACATGGGCTCACGCCGGCACGGTGGTGGCAACCGGCCATGCCTCTCGTCGAGACTTTTGCAAGAGGCTCTAACGTTTGAACTCCAAACTGGAATTCCGGCTTCGAGAGTGTTCGCAGACAGCAATTGGAACGGTGAAGGTGCCGCTTCGAGCCGAAGCGACCTGCTGACATTCATTTTGGCTCTTCATCGGGCCGGTCAATGAGTTTAAAATAAGTGGTGTTCAAGCCTGATCCGGAGGGGCGCGATGTCGTGGTTCCGCGAGATGCCGCGGCATGAGACGGGCCTGGCGCTGAGCGAGGAGTGGTTCGCCGACGCCTGCGGGGCGGCGCGCCGCCGCATGGTCGAGGACCAGATCTGGGCGCGCGGCATTCGCGACCCGCGCGTGCTGGAGGCGATGGCCCGCGTGCCGCGCCACCAGTTCGTCGATCCGGCCCAGGCCGATCGCGCCTACGAGGATTGCCCGCTTTCGATTGGGTTCGGCCAGACGATTTCGCAGCCGTACATGGTGGCGAGGATGACGGAGCTGGCCCGGGTGTCGCCGGGGGGGCGCGTGCTCGAGATCGGCGTCGGCTGCGGATATCAGACGGCGATCCTGCTCACGGCCGGGGCGCGCGTCGAAGGGATCGAGATCATCCCGCAACTGGCCAACGCGGCGCGCGACACGCTCACGCGGCTCGGCTTCAAGGACTTCAAGATTCACATTGCCGACGGATTTGAAGGCTACCCCGCCGGGGCGCCGTACGAGGCCGTGGTGCTTGGGGCCGCGCCGGTATTTGCGCCCGAACCGCTGCTGGACCAACTGGGCGAAGGCGGCCGCATGGTCGCCCCCCTTGGTTATCCCGAGGACCAGCGCCTGTGGGTCATCACGCGCGAGGGCAACGAGTATAAGCGCGAAGAATTGTTCCCGGTCCGCTTCGTGCCGATGGTCGGCAAGGCGAGGGGAGAATAAATCACTGCATTTAAAAAATTCATTTTACGTCAGAGTGTAACAAAGAAAAGCCCCTCCGGAAGGCATTGCCCGCCGGAGGGAATCGGAAAATGTTACCGGAGTTATTTGATATTCATCCGCGGTTCGATTCCGGGTTAGCGTTTCGGGGCCTTGGCGAAAATCGAGGCGGGTTCCTCGGTGATGCGCAGGTCGCCCCAAATCACCCGGTAATTGGCGAGGCCCGTGGGTTTCCACCAGGCGATCGGAGTTTTTGCGTCGCCAAAGGTCACGCCCTCGCCGGCATAATGGAAATCGTTCTCCGGCTTGAGCGACATGCTGAATGTGACCATGCGCTGGGCGGATTGGGCGTAATCCTGGGAGAAACTCCGCGCTTGCTCCGCGGGCAGCGATTTGAAGTCCAGCTTCCCTTCTTTCCCCAGGGTCAGAAGCTCCATTGGATTGGTGGAAGCCGGGAACTTGTGTCCTTGAATCACGCTTGAAACCAGGCGCAGATGTTTGACCAAGTCCTCCTCGCCGACATTGGCGTAATCGAGCTTGAGCGGCTGGGCCGTCATCGCGGTGTAGCCTGCCGGCAGCTTCAGGCTGAACGCCGCTTCGTCCAGTTCGGGCGGGTCCAGCCGGAAATCCTTCATCACCAGAGGCCGGCCGCCCAGACTTTTTTCCATCTGGATCAGAGTCTTGGAATGCACGTCGATCCAGAAGGTCTGCTCGCCGACACGGTAGCCGGTCACCTTGCGGCCGTCAATGGTACGCTCGTCGAGAATGGCATCGGCCTGAGCGGGCAGGTTTTTAACGGTTTGCGTGAGCATCTTGACCAATCCGAGCCGCTCGCGTTCGGACGAGGGCATCGAGGCCAATTCCGTTTCATTGCCGGTTTTGGCGTCGGGCATCAGGATAAGGCCCTTATTGTTCGCGGTGTCGTTGACTTGGATGATCCGGTTGCCCTGCCAGACCATCTCGAAGCGATCGAGGGAGGGTTCACGGAAAGCGATTTTGTAATCGACCGGGGACTGGTTCTCATCGAGGGCATACGTGGCGGAAAAACTGACGGTCACCGCCTTGCGGAACTGCTCGGCCACGGCGGCGAAGGCCTGGGATGGGTTGCGTCCGAAGGGGTTGAAGACCAGCACCCCGGCGATCAGGATAATGATCAAGCCTGTGGCCGTGGCCCACCTCGGGCCGGGGCGCGCGATATTTTTCAGTGCGGACATGAGCGGATTCTCCTTTTGGATTTGATTCATTTTCTCAAGCAGGTGCAGCCGTGCCGTTTCGTAACGGTCGCGAGGCGGACGATCGGCTTTCACGGCCTCGGCCATCTCGTGCAAAGGGCCTGCATCTTCATCACGTTCCATGGGATCGTTCAGCGGCATTGCTCTTCTCCTTCTCTCGCGGGTCGGATCGCTGCCGGGCAGAGGTCTGGACGGACATCATCGCCGAAGAAGGGGGCCAGGAGTTTGCGGAGGCGTCCCCGCGCGCGAAAAAGCAGGACGCCGACCTTTCTGACGCTCAGCCCCATCTGGTCCGCGATCTGTTCATAGCTTTGATCTTCAAAATAACGCAGGGCGACGACGTGGGCTTCCCGTTTGGGCAGGGCACGCAAGGCCCAGCGCAATTGGTCGGCCCGCTCACGCTCCATGGCGGCGTGGTGCGGATTAGGTGAAGCCGAGTCGGTGAGCCCTTCCTGAAGGGGGAGCTCACAGCGGTTCCTTTTTCGCCTGCGATGAAGAAGATCGACGGCACTGCGGATCGCGGCCACCCGGAGGTAGCCGCCCCAGTTGCGTACCGCGTCCGGCCACAGCCGACCGTTCCAGCCGCCCAGCATCTTCAAAAAGACCTCCTGCAGCGCGTCATCGGCGTCGTCGGGATTCCCGAGAATACGATAAGCCGTGGCAAAGACCATTTGCCCGTGCTGATCGATAAGTTCGGCCACGCGCTCTTTCCGGTCGGTTTTCATATAGCATTCGCAATCCCAAGTTAAGGATGGATACCCGGACGGAGGTCGATCCGTTTTCCTGATGCGAGATCGTTCTCACCCATCACTGACCGGAGTGAGAGGGATTTTATTCCCCTTCGGGATACTTATTTTTAAGAATATAGAAATAAAAGACTTTTGCTTCTCTGATTATCTCTGCCTGGTTGCGACAAGAATGGATTTCTCCGCAATTTGCGCGATCGTGTGGCCGATGGTGATGGAGGCGGTCGCGGCGGGGGATGGCGCGTTGAGGACGTGCACCATGCGGTCGGACTCGAGAATGCGGAAATCGTCGAGGAGTTTGCCGGCCGAATCGACGGCCTGGGCGCGGACGCCGGAGCCGCCGGGGATCAAATCGGAGGACTCGATTTCCGGCATCAGCCGCTGGAGTGCCTTGACGAACGCGGGCTTCGAAAGGGAACGATATGTTTCGCCGATGCCGACGCGCAGGAAATGGCGCGACATGCGCCAGAAGCCTGGAAATGTAAATGTTTCGATGACGTCACGCGGCGAGACGTCGCGCCAGCGGTAGCCTTCGCGCTTGAGCGCGAGGACGGCGTTGGGGCCGGCTTCGACGACGCCGTCGATCGTGCGCGTGAAGTGCACGCCGAGGAAGGGGAGGCGCGGGTCGGCGACGGGATAGATCAGGTTGCGCACGAGCGTGCGGCGCTCGGGGCGCAGCGTGTAATACTCGCCGCGGAACGGGATGATGCGCAGGCCGGGATCGAGGCCGCACATGTGCGCGACACGGTCGGACTGAAGGCCGGCGCAGTTGATGAGGAAACGGGCATGGATTGCTCCCTTGGTGGTCTCGAGCACGATTGACGATTGACGATTGACGAGTGACGATTCAGAACCACGAATACTCAGCACGCGCGCGTTGGTGCGGATTTGGGCGCCGGCGGCGGTGGCGATGCGGGCCATGGCCTGGCTGACGAGCTTGTAATCGACGATGCCGGTTTCGGGAACGTGCAGCGCGGCGATACCGGCGGCGCGGGGTTCGAGTTCGCGCAGCTCGGCAGGGCTCAGCCGGCGCAGGCCCGTGAGGCCGTTGGCGCGGCCTCGGCGCTCGAGTTCGTTCAAGAGCGGCAGTTCGCTCGGGCGTGTGGCGACGACGACTTTGCCGCAACGCTCGAACGGGATTCCGTGCTCGGCGCAGAACCGATACATGGCGTCGCGGCCCTCGACGCAGTTGCGCGCCTTGGCCGAATCCGGCCGATAGTAAAGACCCGAATGGATGACCCCGCTGTTGTGGCCGGTTTGATGCGCGGCAATGCTTGATTCAGCTTCGAGCACGACGACGGAGCCGGTGTGCTCGACGAGCGCCATGGCGGTGGCCAGGCCGACGATGCCGCCGCCAATGATGGCAACATCGAAATGGATTGAATCGGACATGGATATCCCTTTGAGGGGGTCATGGGTTTTATAGGACTTATGGGTCCCATAAAATTTCGCACAACAAATCTGGAATAAAATCATATTCCGATAGAATTCGGCTAAAAGCAAATTTTGGTTCGTTGGCCCGGGGAAAGCCTTAATAAAATGCCGATTTTGATTAATTAATAACCCTGTTCATCATTGTGATCGAGGGAAGCGCCAGGGTGGAATTCCTGTCCGTCGCAGAGGCGGGGGAAAGAATTGTGAACCACGGAAAACACGGAATACACGGAAAAGAATTCGATTACGATTACGATTACGAACACGGGCGCGGGCGCGAGGAAATCAGGCTGCGATCCCCAATCAATATGGCATGAGAAAAGCGAGTCCAACGCATCGCCAAGGGAAAAATACACCCCCGTGAGGTGAACAGATGGCCGGGTCCACGTCGGAATCGTACAACCGGATCGCCCCCGATGTGCAATTGGGGCGCGACGTCAAGCTGGCGTGCTTCATCAACGCCTACGGCTGCCGGATCGGCGACCGGACGAAGGTGGGGGCGTTCGTCGAAATCCAGAAGGGCGCCGAAATCGGGGCCGACTGCAAGATCTCGAGCCACACGTTCATTTGCGAGGGCGTGCACATCGCCGACCGCGTGTTTGTCGGCCACAACGTGACGTTCATCAACGACAAGAGGCCGCGGGCGACGAATCCCGACGGCTCGATGCAGACCGAAGCGGATTGGAGGGTGGTCGAGACGTGGGTGGAGGAAGGCGCGTCGCTGGGGTCGAGCGTGACGGTGATGTGCGGCGTGCGGATCGGCAAGGGTGCGGTGGTCGGGGCGGGAAGCGTGGTGACGAAGAATATTCCGGACGGCGAAATCTGGGTCGGCAACCCGGCTAAATTCCACGAACGGGTGTATCATCCATGAATATTCCATTTCTCGATCTCAAGGCGCAGCATCGCGCGATCAAGGACGAAATCCTCCCGCTGTGGGCGGCGATCCTGGAGCAGGGGTCGTTCATCGGCGGCGAGCACGTCGAAGGGCTGGAGCGCGAATTCGCGGAGGCGTGCGGGGTTCGGTACGCGGTCGCGGTCGGCAGCGGGACCGATGCGCTCAGGCTGATCTTCATCGCGCTCGGGCTCGGGCCGGGCGACGAAGTCATCACCGTGCCCAACACGTTCATCGCCACGACCGAGGCGATCACGCAGGCCGGCGGGCGGCCGGTGTTCGTCGATGTGCGGCCGGACACCTACAACATGGACCCGGAGGCGATCGAAGCGGCGATCAGTCCGCGCACGCGCGGGATCGTGCCGGTACATCTGTACGGGCAGCCGGCCGACATGGACCCGATCCTGCGCATCGCGGCGCGGCATGGGCTGTGGGTTGTGGAGGACGCCGCGCAGGCGCACCTGGCCGAATATCGCGGGCGCAAGGCGGGATCGATGGGCACGGCCGCGGCATTCTCGTTTTACCCGGGCAAGAACCTGGGCGCGTGCGGCGAGGCGGGGATGATCACGACGGGCGACGCGGAGCTGGCGGCGAAGACACGCATGCTGCGCGATCACGGCCAGGCGCGGAAGTATTACCACGATCTCGAAGGCTACAACGCGCGTTGCGACGCGCTACAGGCGGCGGCGCTGCGGGTGAAGCTCAAATATTTGCCGGCGTGGACCGAGGCACGGCGGAACCATGCGCAGCTTTATCGCCGGCTGCTCGGCGACGCGGCCGGCGTGGTGACGCCCGCGATCGGCGCGGGGACGAATCCGGTGTGGCACCTGTTCGTGGTTCAGGTCGATGGGCGCGACGAGGTGATGGAGGCGATGAACGGCGCGGGGATTCATTGCGGGCTGCATTACCCGATCCCGTTGCACCTGCAAAAAGCGTATGCGGCGATGGAAATCGGCGCCGGCGCATTCCCGGTCGCCGAAGAGCTGAGCCGGCGCGCGCTGTCGCTCCCGATGTTTCCCGAGCTGACCGATCAGGCGATCTCCGATGTGTGCCGGGGGCTCGAGGGCGCGGTGCGCATGAACGGGGTAAATGCAAGATAATCAAATGTGGCCAACAATTGCCCGGGATTCTTTTTCACAGTGGAAGAAAAACAGGTGGGCCGGCGGCGAAAACATGACGCCCGGCCTTCTTTTTTTTGGCCTAAATCATTCAAAACAGGGTGCTTAGCGGTTGGGGTGAGGGGCACAGGAAGCACGGATAAAACGGGCACATAACGTGCGGAAGAACTCGCCTGAGCGCCTTGCGCGCAAAGTGGAAGAAATATGTCCGGATTTCGAATCCCGCCGCGGGTGGACGGGGCGGAATCGTTCGATACGGACCGGATTGATGGATCGGGAGGGGGCGGTCATGTTATCCATGCAACAATATATTCATTATTGGTCAATAACGATGCTGGTTGTCGCGAGCGCGGCGGCTCAGCCGCTGGTATCGGACGACTTCAGCACGTCGCGCCTGAACACGGCGTTGTGGACGGTCGTCGATCCGCTCGGCGACGGGTCGTATCGGATGACCGGGACGCAGTTGGCGCTGACGGTGCCGGCCGGCGATCATTCAATCACAACGGCCGCAAATCGTTCGCTGCGCGCGATGCAGTCGATTGCCAACGCGGATTTCACGGCCGAGGTGAAATTCGAGTCGGCGCTCTCATCCAGGCCGAACAAAGTCGTGATCCAGGGCATGCTGGTGCAGCAATCAACGACGCAGTTCCTGAGATTCGATTTCGAAAGCGACGTGAAATCGACGCGGCTTTACGTCGGCTATTTCAACGGCGCGACGCAGACGACGAAGATTTTGAAGACGCTTTACGGCAGCCCCACCCAGCCGCTTTACATGAGGGTCCAGCGCAGTGGTTCGACGTGGATCGTCACGCACGGCACCGACGGCGCCACGTGGACGAACGACGGGAGTTTCAGCCAGGCGATGACCGTTGCGCAGACCGGGCCGTTCGTCTCGAACGAGGGAAGCGGCGCACCGGCGTTCACGGCGATTGTCGATTACTTTTTCAATGCCGCATCGCCGATTTCACCGGAGGACACCCACACGCTGGCGATTGTGACGACCGGTTCCGGAAGCGTGACGCCCAGCCCGGAACTGACCAACTATCCGGCCGCCACCACCGTGACACTTGCCGCCGCGCCCGTCGCTTGTTGGGGATTCGATCACTGGACGCGCGACCTGACCGGCGCGAAGAACCCGGGCAAGGTTTTCATGGATGACAACAAGACGGTCGAGGCGGTGTTCACGCAGGTGATCTCGAACCTGTCCGCGACGACGACTTCGCGCACGGCGACGATCGCCTGGACAACCAGTAAAACCGTCACGAGCCGCATCGACTATGGCCTGACGGCGTCCTACGGCTCCGCCGCCAACGACCCCTCGACCGGGACGAGCCATTCGGTGACGCTGTCCGGCCTGGCCCCCGGCACAACCTACCACTATCGTGTCACATCGACCGATATCAATGGCAATGCCGCCCAATCCGGCGACGGCACGTTCGCGACCGCGCCCGAATACGCGTTGACGATCAACGTGACCGGGCAGGGGAGCGTGACGCGCGCGCCGGACCAGGAGGGGTATGTCCAGGGCACGAGCGTGACGCTCACGGCGACGCCGGCGGCCGGATATCACTTTTCGGGCTGGAGCGGCGCGCTCGGCGGCAGCGTCAACCCGGCGTCGGTGACGATCACGACCGGCACGGTCGTCGGCGCGCGGTTCGATGAGTTTGTCATCACGCCGGGCGCGGTGAACCTGACGACGAACAGCGCCCAGATTTCATGGACGACGAATTTCCCCTCGACGGGGCGCGTGGAGTTCGGGCTGACGAGCACGTATGAACTGGGGCAGGCCGGCTCGAACCAGCCGGGGCTTCAGCACACGGTCACGATCACCGGCATCGACACGAGCGTGACGCATCACTACCGGATCGTCGCGCATGACGAGGGCGCCGCCGAGACGGCGACAGGCGACCTGACGTTCGTGTTGCAATCGGGCGCGATCGTTTCGGACGATTTCAGCCACACGGCGCTCGACCCGGCGGTGTGGGCGTTCATCAACCCGCTCGGCGACGGTAGCTATTCGCTGAACGGAACGCAGTTGCTGATCAGCGTGCCGGACGGGACGAACCACGATTTGTGGACCGGCGGGATCGACGCGCCGCGTGTGATGCAGGCGGTGGCGGACGCCGATTTCGGCCTTGAAGTGAAGTTTGAATCACTGCCGGCGAGCCGGTTTCAGATGCAGGGGATTCTTGTTGAGCAGGACGCGACGCATCACCTGCGGTTCGAGTTCTATCACGACGGCACGCGGCTGTATGCGTATGCCGCTTACATCACCGACGCCAGCGCGGCGAGCCGGATCCAGCTCGCCGTCACGGGGACCAATCCGATGTGGATGCGCATCACGCGGGTTGGCGACGACTGGTTGATGGAATACTCGGCCGACGGCAGCGCGTGGACGCCGGCGGGCCTGTTCACGCAGGCGTTCACGATGACGGCAATCGGGCCCTACGCCGGCAATTATGGCGGGCCGGCGTGGACGACCGTCGTCGATTACTTCTTCAACGAAGACTCACCAATCATTCCCGAGGATGGCGCGGGATTCTCGCTGACGACGATTGTTTCGGGCCAGGGCGCGGTCGTACGCGCGCCGAACAAGGCCATCTATGCCGCCGGCGAAACGGTCAGTATCGAGGCCGTCGCCGATCCGTCGTGGAGGTTCAAGGAATGGACCGACGACACGACCGGCACGCTCAACCCGGCGTCGATCACGATGACGCGGGACTGGATCGTGACGGGGAACTTCGAGCAGTTCATCATCGATCCGCACGCGAGCGCGATGGAGAACTCGGCCGTGATCAGCTGGACGACGCCCGTCCCGGCCGGCGGCCGCGTCGAATACGGCCTGACGCAAAGCTACGGCGCAATGGTGGAGAGCGCGGAGCTCTCGACGTCGCATGCGCTGACGATCGCCGGGCTTTCCGGAAACACGCTCTACCATTACCGGATCACGTCGGCAGACGCCGCGGGCAACCCGACAAGCAGCGGCGACATGACATTCACGACCGGCGCGCCGTCGAACATCGTCTCCGACGATTTCTTCGGGACGACGACCATGCCGGTGTGGACGTTCGTGAATCCAGGCGGCGCCGGCAGCCTGGCGATGACCGGGACGCAGGCGCGGATCACGGTTGCGGCCGGTGCGCACGAGCTCTGGACGACGGGCATGAACGCGCCGCGCCTCGAGCAGCCCGCCGCCGACACCAATTTCGAAATCGAGGCCGCGTTCGAATCGATCATCGCCGCGGCCTACCAGGAGCAGGGCATCTTCGTCGAAGAGAGCGAAACGCGGTTCATCAGGATCGAGTTCTACCATGACGGGTTCGCGCCGCATTTCATGGTCACGACGATCCAGAACGGGACCTATAATTTCCAATATGACCAGATCGTCGCATCGGCGATGCCGCAGCGCGTCCGCGTCAAGCGCAGCGGCGACACGTGGACGATGTGGTATCAGACCGGAACCTCGGACTGGATCCAGGCCGTCGCGTTCAATTACGCGATGATCGTCACGAAAGTCGGGCCGTATGCCGGCACGTACGGGCCGGCGCACACGGTGCTCGTCGATTACTTCTTCAACGCCGATTCGCCGATTACGCCCGAGGACAATGGGCTGTTTGCGTTGGTTGTGAACGTTGCCGGCAACGGGACCGTGACGAAAAATCCGGATCGCGTCGCGTATGACGCCGGCGACGTCGTGCAGCTGACCGCCGTTCCGAACGACGCATCGGCGGTGTTTAGCGGGTGGTCGGGCGCGCTGACGGGAAATCAGAACCCGGCGCAGGTCACGATCCAGGGCGACACGGTCGTGACGGCGAATTTCGCGTCGTCCGGCGACACCACCATCGTGATGTGGCACGGCGACAGCCAGCAGTTCGGGCAGAACGGCAAGCCGCAGGTGTGGGTCGATCTGCTCGGAACGGTGAACGACGGTGACGGCTTGCAGTCGCTGACGGCCTCGCTGAACGGCGGCGCGCAGATGCCGCTGACGATCGGGCCGGACGGGCGGCGGCTGCAGGGCGCGGGCGACTTCGACGTGCAGCTGGCCTATGACGATCTTGAGCCGGGCAACAACACGATCGTGTTGCGCGCGGTCGATACCCTGAATCACGTGACGACAAAAACCGTCACGGTGAATTACGTGGACGGCGTGATTCTTGGCACCGAGCTCGACGTGAACTGGGCGAGCGTGGCCAGGGTGCAGGACGCGTCGCAGGTCGTCGATGGTAGGTGGTCCCTGGCGGCCGCCGGCGCGAAAAACGACTCGATCGGCTACGATCGGCTCATCGACATTGGCGACATGAACTGGACCGATTACGAGATCACCGTGCCGATCACGGTCCACAGCTGGGATCCGGCCGGTGTGGGCGGGATCAACGGCTATCCGGGTGCGGGGTTCATCATCCGGTGGAACGGGCACACGAACGATCCGCCGGTCGCGACGCAGCCGCTGAGCGGGTGGAACCCGTTCGGCAACTGCGTGTGGTATCGGTGGGACGATACCGGCGGTCATTCCAATACGTTCGAGCTGGGCAACCTCAACGACAACACCGGTGTCGTGCTGCAATACAACGTCACCTACATTTACAAGGTGCGGGTCGAGACGATCCCGGGCGTCGGTACGCTTTACAGCAAGAAGGTCTGGAAGCAGGGCGATCTCGAACCGGCGGAATGGACCAAGCAGGCGTATGGCGCCACGGACGTGGCCCACGGCTCGATCCTGTTCATCGCGCATTGGGTGCAGATGACGGTCGGAAACATCACCGTCCGCCCGACCGACGCGCCGTTCAATTCGATCACGGTCAACGCGCAGACGGACCGGGCGACGATCCGGTGGCAGACGGCCGTGCCGCGGACGAGCGTCGTGAATTACGGCCTGACGGCGTTGTACGAGCTGGGGAGCGTGAGCGACGACGCGCTCACGACGAGCCACAGCCTGACGATCACCGGGCTCGCGCCGGGAACGCTTTACCACTACAGGCTGAGCGGCGTGAACGCCGGCGGCTACAACTCGTCGAGCGGCGACATGACGTTCACGACCGCGTCGCCGCAAACGATCCGGTCGGACAACTTCAACACGACCACGCTCAACACGGCGGTCTGGACGTTCGTCGATCCGGTCGGCGACTCGACGCTGGCGATGACCGGCGCCGAGGCGCGGATCTCGCTTCCGGCCAAATCGGATCACGACGCGTGGACCTCGGGCAACCGGGCGGCGCGGCTTTTGCAGACTTCGGCCGACACCGATTTCCAGATCGAGGCGAAGTTCAACTCGAGCCTCGACCTGACGTATCAGTTCCATGGGTTGATCGTGGAGCAGGATGCCTCGCATTACCTGCGGTTCGACGTCGTGCGCATGGGCGGCACGACGAACGCGTTCAGCTCGTGGCTGAGCGGCTCGAGCGCCTCCAACAAGGTCAACAAGGCGATCGACGGCTCGCCGCCGCTTTACCTGAGGGTCACGCGCGCAGGAACGACGTGGGCATATGATTACTCGCACGACGGCTCGACGTGGACGCGGATCGTTAGTTTTACGCAGGCGATGACGGTGACGAAGGTCGGCGTGCTGGTCGGCAACGCCGAGGGGACCAGTTCGCCGGCCTTCACGGGAAGGATCGATTACTTCAACAACACGGCATCGCCGGAGCAGAACTAGGGATGAGTGATGAAAGATGAGAGATGAGAGATGAAAACGCCGAGGGTAAGCGTTGGGATGCCGGTTTATCAGGGCGAGCGGTATCTGGCCGCGGCGATCGAATCGGTGTTGGCCCAGACCTGGCGCGATTTTGAACTGATCATAGCGGACAACGGCTCGGCGGATGGAACGGAAGGAATTGCGCGGCGGTATGCGGCGGCTGATCCGCGCATCAGATATGAAAGGGCCGACGCCAATTACGGCGCGGCATGGAACTACAACCGGCTGGTCGGGCTCGCGAGGGGTGAGTATTTCAAGTGGCATGCGCACGATGACCTGATTGCGCCGACATATATCGAGCGGGCGGTCGAGGAGCTGGACCGGGATGCCGGCGTGGCGCTTGTCTATGCGCGCGCGCGGCTGATCGACGAGGCCGGCCGGCCGATCGGGGACATCGACGACCGGATGCGCCTGATGCAGGCGACGCCGCACGAGAGGTTTGGGCGCTTCCTTGCCAGCGCCAACATGTGCAACCCGATCGCGGGGCTGATGCGGATCGACGCGTTGCGGCGCACGCGGATGATCGACCGGTTTCGCGGCTCCGATTACGTGTTGCTTTCGGAGCTGGCGTTGCTCGGCAAGGTGCACGAAATCCCGGAGCCGTTGTTTTTCCGCAGGATGCACAACGAATCGTTCCAACGGGCGAACCCAAATATTCGCGCCGTGCAGCGCTGGCTCGATCCGTTCCGCCCGGGCGCGGCGTATTTCCCCGGCCTGAGGCTCAATTTCGAGTTTGCGCGCTCGGCGTGGCGGATGGAGCTTGCGCCGATGGAGAAGCTGGCATGTTTGTGGGCGGCGCGCCAGTGGCCCAAGGCAAGGTTGCGCGACACGCTGGGGCGCTGGAAAGCGAACGTGCGCGGGATGATGGCCAATCTCCGGACAATCAGGTAGATCCCAGCATGATTTTGCGGCCGAAGAAGGCTTCGGCGTAGCCGGTCGGGGAATTGCATTCGATGCCGCGGATGCGCGCCAGGCCGCGAAACGCCACCGGGTCGAACCATTGCTTGCGCGACTGCGTCTCGAAATGCTTCATGAGGTATTCGATTTTCATTTCAAGGCGATTCTCATCGAGCGGGACGAAAACGTTCGGCGCGCCGAGGTCGCCGTCGTACTTCGCGATTTCGTATTCGAGGACGAGATGGTCGCGCCAGGTGTTCCACGTCAGTTCCGAGACGGCGCGATGGTCCTGGTGCAGGTCGCGGCCATAGTGCGTGAGGATGAGATCGGGCCGGAACGCCTGCTTGATCTGCTCGAACGCATCCTTGACGGCCGGCCCGCTGTAGGGGAAGAAGCCGTCGCGGAACTGCCGCAGCTCGATCGTGCGGTCGGCGAAGCGGGCCGTGAACGCCTCGGCGCTGCGGCGCGCCTCGTCGTGGCGCGGCCCGATGGCCGAGAACACGATCCAGCATATGTGGGCATGCGGGCATTGGTCCGCGAGCGTCAGGATGGTTCCGCCGCAGCCGATTTCGATGTCGTCGGAGTGGGCCCCGAGGCACAGGATGGATTTAAAGGCGGGGAACGAAAGTTGTTGCATGACTGCCACGCCCAAATTTGTCGAACCGCTGACGCGGTTCCGGGTCCTGGATAATTCACAGCTGGAGCGCGATTCCGTTCTCCTGGATGCGCAGCTCTTGTATGTTTTCAATCCCGTGGCCGGGCTTCCAGAGTTCCCACGGCGCGCGGCCGCGCGTGTACATGTCCTCGAATTCCTGCTTGTCCTTGAACGTGTCCATGCACTGCCAGAATTGTTCGTAGTGGAACGCGCGCAGGCGGCTTTCGGCGATCAGCCGCTCGAAGGGTTCGCTGACCAGTTCCTCGCCGTCGCGCATGTAATCGAAGATCTCCGGGCGCAGGATGAAATAGCCGCCGTTGATCCAGATGTTCGAGTGGCGCACGTCCGTGATCGAGACGACGCGGCTGTCGCCGTCGATATTGACCAGATGGAACGTCGTGCAGGGGCGCACGCACAGGAAGCTGGCCACGGCCGCCGGTTGGCACTGAAAGTCGCGGACCATCTCGGACAGGTCGAGGTCGGTCAGGGCGTCGCTGTAATTGGCGAGGAACATCGGCTCGTTTTCGACATACCGGCGCACGGCGCGCAGCCGGCCCCCGATGTTCGTTTCCATGCCGGTATCGACGAACGTGATCGTCCAGTCGTCGATGTCGCGATTGAGAAGCTGCACATGGTTGCCGCCGGCCTTGAGCACGAAATCGTTCGACAGGCACTCGTCGTAGTTGAGGAAGTATTTCTTGATGTAGTCGGCCTTGTAGCCGAGGCACAGGATGAAATCCTTGTGCCCGAAATGCGCGTAGTATTTCATCACGTGCCACAGGATCGGCCGGTAGCCGATGCAGATCATCGGCTTGGGGATCTGCTCGGAGTAATCCCGGATCCGCATGCCCTGCCCGCCGCAGAAAAGGACGACTTTCATGGTGGTTAAACCTCCGTCCCGCTCATTACCCTCGTGCTTGTGCTCGTAATCGTAATCGTAATCGAATCCTTATTCATAGACGGTGATCTCGGGGATCGGCACGACGAACTTGCCGCCCCACTCGCGGATGAACGCGTTCTGCTCGATGATCTCGTCCTTGAAATTCCACGGCAGGATGAACAGGTAGTCGGGCTGCGCGTTGCGGATCATGTCGGGGTGGTGGATCGGGATGCGCGTGCCGGGGAGGAACTTGCCCTGCTTGAACGTGTTGCGATCGACGGTGAAATCGATGAAGTCGGTGCGGATGCCGCAATAATTAAGGAGCGTGTTGCCCTTGCCGGGCGCGCCGTAGCCCACGATCGTTTTGCCCGCGCGGCGCGCCTCGATCAGGAAGGCGAGGATCTTGCGCTTGGTTTCCTTGACCTGCTCGTCGAAGGCCCTGTAGGCGCCGAGCGTATTGAGCCCGGCGGTCTCCTCGTCTGCGCGCATCTGGAACACGCGTTCGGTCAGGGGTTTCACCGAGTCCTCGGCGTGGCGGCCATAGATGCGCAGCGAGCCGCCGTGGGTCGGCAGCTCCTCGACGTCGAACAGCGTGAGGCCGTGGCGGGCAAAGATTTTCTCGACCGTCATGAACGAGAAATACGAGAAGTGCTCGTGGTAAATCGTGTCGAACTGGTTCTCGCGCATGAGGCGCAGCAGGTGCGGGAATTCCATCGTGAGGACGCCGCCGGGCTTGAGCATGATCTTCATCCCCGCGACGAAGTCGTTCAGGTCGGGGACCTGCGCCAGGACGTTGTTGCCGAGAAGGAGGTCGGCCTGCATGCCCTCGGAGACGAGCTGGCGCGCCGTCGCGACGCCGAAGAAATTGATGACGGTCGGCACGCCGCGTTCGATGGCGACCTTGGCGATGTTGCGCGCCGGCTCGACGCCGATCGCCGGGATGCCGCGCTTGACGAAATGCTGCAGGAGGTAGCCGTCGTTGCTGGCGATCTCGACGACGAGGCTCTTGCGGTCGAGCCCGAGCCGTTTCGTGATCATCTCGGTGTAGAGCCGCGCATGCTCGACCCAACTGTCCGCGTACGATGAGAAGTAGGCGTATTCGGTGAAGATTTCCTCGGCCGGGACGAACTCCTCGAGCTGCGCCAGGTAGCACTGGTCGCAGATATAGACGTGCAGCGGGTAAAAGGGCTCCATCTGCATGAGGCGGTCGGCGGGGACGTAGCTCTCGCACAGCGGCGACATGCCGAGATCGACGAGCGTGTGCGAAAGCGCCGCGCCGCAAAAGCGGCAAGCGGGCGCGCCGCCGGTGTGGGAGCGCGAGACTGTCCGTGGTTGCTCGTGGGTTTGCGTGGTCGCCATGGCGGTTCAGGCCTCCATCAGTTCGGGATCGAGATTCATGCCGCGAAGCCGTTCGCGGATTTCGCCCGCGTAGATCGGGTTCATGATGATGATCGTGTCGGGGCGCAGCGCGGGCAGTTCCTCCGGCGCGAGGACGCGGTGGCCGGTGCCGGCGAGGAACGTGCCGCGCTTGTTCGGGTTGATGTCGATGACGCCGGCGATCTCGTCGCCGGCGCCGAGCATGTTGAGGAAGCCGACGGCCTTGGCGCCGGCGCCCCACGCGGCGGCACGTTTGCCGAGCGATTTCCATTCGGCGAGCCGCGCGCGCCAGGCCGCGATGCGCCGCTCGAATTCGTTTCCGAACAACTCGACCTCGCCGGCGATCGACTTGAGCTCGTGGTGGCGCGGGGTGCGCCTGTCTTCCATCGCGGAAGCGATCGCGTCGATGCACAGGAACTGGCCGCCGTAGCCGTCGGCGAGGCGATGAACGTGAAATCCGCGGTCGTAAAAGATGCGCGCCAGCGAGGCCGCGCTGAAATACGAGCAATGCTCGTAGATGATGTCCCACACCGAAAGATCGCGCAGGATCAGCTCGACGTTGGGGACTTCGAAATACACGACCGTGCCGGTGCGCTTGCCGATCGAGCGGCGGATCATCGCCAGGAACGCGCCGGGGTCGGGGACGTGTTCGAGGACGTAGCGGCTGCAGATGAAATCGCCGCCGGCACAGCCATAGACTTCCGAGAACATGTCGCGGACGAACGTCACCGGCCGGCCCGCGGGGTTGAGATCGCCCTCGTGGGTCGGGTCGAAGCCGATGCCGCGGTTGTTGCCGGACGCGCACAGCATTTCGAGGAAATCGCCCCCGCCGCAGCCGATATCGACGATCGTCTTGCCGTGCAGGTTGTATGCGTTGACCAGCCGCGCGACGATGCCCTGCGTGTATTCCTGGAAAACCGAAGAGTAGTGCAGCGAGTTGTCGTACTGGTCGTACACCAGCAGGTTGGGGTTGAACGCGGCGTTCCAGATGAAGCTGCACTGGGCGCAGTATGCGAGGCTGATCGGGCCGCGGGCGCTGTCGCGCGCGGCGGCGGCGCTGCCGAACTGGTGGCCGATCAGGACCGGCATCGAATCGATGCCGATGAACACGAACGCGTCATGGCCGCCGCAGACGGGGCATTCGCACGTGCCCGGCTTGAGGGTTGCCTGGGACTGGGTCGCATGGGCGATGGTCATTGCAGCACCCTCAATTCGGCGTCAATTCCAAGGCGCGCGAGGTCGTGCGCGATTTCGTCGCGATAAACCGGGTTCATGACGATGACGACGTCGGGCGGCTCCCGTCTTAGCCGTTCGGGCGCAACGATCGGCGCCGCGCAGCCGGGCATGTATTTGCCGTGCTTGAGCGGATTGATATCGACGACCGCGTCGATTTCGTCGGTGATCCCGAGCGTCGCGATGAATCCGACCGCCTTGGAGCCCGAGCCCCACAGGACGATGCGCCGGCCCCTGCGCCGCCACGAGTCGATGTCGCGGCGCCAGCGCCGGAGGTCGCGCGCGACGCGCGACGAGAACGTCTCCACGGCGTCGGCAAGGCCGACCAGTTCCTCCCGGCGATCGTCGGGGCCGCCGCGTCCGTCGGGCGCCGCCTCGATGATGAGATACTGGTCGCCATAGACGCGCTGCAGGCGCAGGACCTCAAAGCCGTTGCGGCGAAAGAGGTTTTCCAGGCTGAGCATGGTGAAGTACGAGCAGTGTTCGTAATACAGGTCCCAGAACGCGCCGTGCGCGAGGATGCGCTCGAGGTCGGGAACTTCGAAGCCCAGCACGACGTGCTCGCGGCCTTCGAGGTTGCGCCGCAGCATCGTGATGAATTCCGCGACCGGCGCGATGTGCTCGAGCGTGTGGCGGCAGCAGATGAAATCGGCGGGAATGCTGCGGTGATCCGCCCCGTAAAGTTCGGCGCGGAATTCAAGGCGCCCGCCGGCGTGCGCGCCTTCGCGGCCGGGAACGTAAACCGGGTCGAACCCGGTCCCGTGGTTGTTTCCCATCGAGCAGATCAGCGCCAGGAACTCGCCCTTGCCGCAGCCGATCTCGAGGATGCGGCGCTCGCGCAGGCCGTAGCGCTCGATCCAGTCGCCCGCGAGCCAGCGCATGTAGGCGTTGAATGTCGCCGACGCGCCTTGCGTCTCCTCGTAATCGGTTGAGTACTGGAGCAGGCTCGCGTCGAACGCGGTGTTGGCGACGAAACCGCACTCGAGGCACAGCGCCAGCTCGAGCCGGCCGCGCGGCTGGGCCAGCGCCGTCTCGCGGTCGGGCATTTGCCGGCAGCTTTGCGCCGGCACGCCGGCGACGCTGTAAAACGGCCGCCACACGTTGCACCCGCACGCCGGGCAGGCCGTGGAAACCGAGGACGGCAGGGCGGTGTGTTCAATGGCGGTTTGAGGCTTCATGGTCTGGGTCTTCTGGGTCCTATGGGTCTTATGTGTCCTTTGGGTCCAATGGGAACTATGAGAATGATGGGATGAATGGGAATTTCATCTTTCATCTTTCATGTTTCATCTTTTCATCTCTCATCGCTCATCGCTTCTTCTGCATTCCGCACTCCTGTCCGCCAACGATAGGTCTCGTCGATCCGCCCGGCGCGGATGTGCGACTGGAGGCATTTGATGCGCATGAACCGGTGGCCTTCGAGCTGGTCGAGCGTGAGCCCGTGCTTGAGGAACGCGGCGTAAAGCTCCTCGACGCCGGTCGAAACAGTCCAGCGCGGCTCGAAGCCCGGGAGCACGCGGCGGATCTTGTCGAAGTTGACGCGGTAGCAGCGGCGGTCGGGCTCGGCGCCGTCGGCGAATTCGATGCGGCTGTTCGGCACGGTCGTCCTGACGCATTCGGCGACCTGGCGGATCTGGTAATTCTCGCCCGGGCGGCCGATGTTGAACGCCTCGTTGTGGATCGCCTCGGCCGGGGCTTCGACGATCGCCAGGAACGCCCGGCAGATGTCCTCGACGTGAACGAGCGGGCGCCACGGCGTGCCGTCGCTCTTGATCATCACCTCGCCGGTCGTGAACGCCCAGCCGACGAGGTTGTTCACGACGAGGTCGGCGCGCAGGTAGGGGGAAACGCCGTAAGCGGTCGCGTTGCGCAAGAACGTCGGGTGAAACTCGTCGGTCGCCAGCGCGCCGATATCGCGCTCGGAGCGGACCTTCGATTCGGCATACGCGGTCACCGGGTTCAGCGGCGCCGTCTCGTCGAGGACGTCCTCGGGGCTTGACGCGCCATACATGCTGCACGACGAGGAGAACAAGTACCGGCCGACGCCGGCCTCGCGCGCGGCACGCGCCAGCCGTACCGATGCGCGGTGGTTGATCTCGTAGGTCAGCTCGGGATCAAGGTTGCCGAGGGGGTCGTTCGACAGCGCGGCGAGGTGCATGACGGCGTCGAAACCGTCGAGGTCGGCCGGGGCGACCTCGCGCACGTCCTTGCGCAACATCGGGATCGCCGGCGGATCGCCGCCGAACGTGCAGTCCTCGTAATAACAGGTATCGAGCCCGACGACGTCGTGGCCGGCCGCCTGGAGCAGGGGCGCCAGAACGCTTCCGATGTAGCCGCTGGTTCCGGTGACAAGGATGCGCATGTTGAAAGTCCTTCGTGCTTAGTCCCTGGTCCTTGGTGACGAGTGCCGAGGATGGAGGACCGAGCTGAATATGTGTTGATGAAGAGACGGAGAGCAAAGATCAGACCGCACGGAAGGCAGTTCTGGAAAGGTTTTTGCGGAAGCTTGCAGGCGTTTTTCAAAGTCTAATCGCGACAATGTTGCATGAGAGAAATCCTAAATATAAGCGGCGTGATCGAATTGTTCGATAATACGCATATTCGATTGATTCGATTACGATTACGATTACGAGCACGGGCACGGGCACGACGGGATGAAAACGAACGGCCGGCGCAAAATTATCGGTATTGAACAAAACTTGTCGCCTAGGCGGTTGGCCGGCTCGAAGACCAGCTGGATTTAAGGCTCATCAGCTCGTGCAGCAGGCGGGCGTGCCACATGAGCGGGAGCCACACGATGACGGTCACGACCATCGCGCCGACGGCCCATGCGAGCGACGGTTGGTCGATGTGAAGAACCAGGTAACGCAGGCAAAGCCCGCTGGCCGTGATCAATGCGCCGCCGATGAGGAACCATGACGGCCGGCCGAGGAGGTCCGGCCAGCGCATCATCGTCCTGGCGACGACGAAATGGTAAAGCAGCGGCGTGCGCACCAGCAGGCCGATGCCGGAGAAACTGAGCGCCGCGGCCTCCAGCCCGTAATGCAGCCCCAAAAGGATCGAGGCCCCGGACAGGATCGCGTTCCAGATCGAAAACTGAAAGCACGCCTTCGAGTTGCCGGTCGTCATCAGGATCCAGACGGCGATGACGGAGATGCTTTCGGTGGCGGCCAGCGGCGACAGGCACGCGAACAGCCCGGCGGCGCGGCTCCATTTCTCGCCGAGATAGACGTGGATCAGCTCGGGGGCGACCAGGACGCCGACGACCGCCATCGGGACAGTGACGCCGCACGCGATCAGGATCAGGCGGCGGCAGATGCCGCGGAAGCGCTCCGGTTCGTCCTGGACGCGGCACAGCGCCGGGATCGCAACCGACGCGATCGGCGAGCTCATTTGCGACATCGGCATGAGCGTCAGCCGATACGCGCGATCGAACAGGCCGACCGGCCCTGAGCCGAGAAAGCGCCCAATCAGCACCAGCGGCAGGTTCTCGCAGGCGTAATTGAACAGCGAGGCGACGGTTAGAAATCCGCCGAAACTGAGCATCGGGCCGATGCCGCAGCCGCGCGTGAAACGGCCCGGCCGCCACGGGCTCGCGATCCAGACCAGCGCGCAATTGGCAACGGCCTCGGCGACGGCCATCCCGACGAGAGACCAGTAACCGAAGCCGAGCACGGCCATGACGATGCCGGTCGTGACGCGCGTCAGGGCCGTCGTCAGGTCGATCGCGACGAGCGCGCCGAAGCGCATCTGGCGCCGCAGCAGGGCGAGGTGCTGCAACGTCAGGCCGCTGAAAATGAACGTCGCCGCGAAGACCAGGGTGATTCCGAACAGGCGCGGCTCGTGGTTGAACCACGCCAGGGCCGGCGCGAGCGCCGCCACGATCAGCATGAGGATGAAACTCAGGCCGACGTTGATCCAGAAGAGCGAGGAGACTTGGGCATGATCGATCTCGGCGCGCTGGAGCGTGGCCATGGACAGGCCGGCGTCCTTGAACATGGCGACGAAGCCGGTCACCGCCATGACCATCGCGATCAGGCCGAAGTCGCCCGGCACGAGCAGCCTGGCGAGCACGGCCGTCGTGCCGAACTGCATGCAGAATTTGACGGCCTGCGCGGAGAGCGTCAGCGCGCCGCCGCGGATCGAGCGCTCCTTGAGGTCGGCCTTCAAATGCCCGGTGCTGAAGATTTCGGCGTAGGGTTGTTCTTGTGCGAGGGACAATGAATGCTCCTCAGAGTCTAGAATCCCCGGCTGCGGAACAGGTTCTGGACCCTGCGGGCGGCGTTGCGCGCGCGGCGGCGCCAGCCGACGTATTGGCGCGGGTCGGGCGAGGCCGCCTGCAGCGAGTGCGCGAGCCGCCGGCTGGTTTCGCGCCACTCCTCGATCGTGCGGATGCCGTGCGTGATCGCGGTCAGCGGCGGATTGCGCCGGAATTCCTCGTCGCTCATGAGGAAGTACGGCGAGCGCGCGTCGTCCATGTGTTCCTCGTGAATGAACGGGAAATACCAGCCGTTGACCCACCCGCCGAGGGCCGCGCGAATGCCGTAGTCGCTGAACGTTTCCCCGGGGCGAAGCGGCCCGAGCCGGTTGATCAACTCGCGCTTGGCGACGTAGCCGCTTCCCTGCACCCAGCAGTTGAGCATCAGTCGATGGCCGCCGGGGAAATCCCGGATCTTGCGGCGCGCCACGCGCTCGTCGAAATCACCCTCGTAAAAGCGCCACGCGGCGATGATGCCGAGTTCCGGGGCGGCGCGGTGCGCGGCGACGAGCTTTTGCGACCAGCCGTCGTCCAGCAGGCAGTCGTCATCGACCTTGGAAACGAATTCGGCGTCCGAGGCCGACCAGAACCAGTTGGTCGGCTCGCGCAGCCGCTTGTTTTCAGCGCTGATTTCGAGCCGGTGGAAGTTGGGATGATTTGAAAAGCCGCGGATCACATCGAGCGTCTCGGCGTGCTCGCCGTTCTGCCAGATCCACACGCGCATGCCGTCGGCGCACGTTTCGAGCAGCCGCTCAAGCGCCATTCGCGTGTATTGCGGCCGCTGATGCGTGATCATGAGGATGTCATGGTGTGCCGGCATGCTTTGTCCCGAATGTCATCAATTCGTGCTCGTAATCGTAATCGATTCATTCTAATGTCAAGCCCGCTGCAACGCTATTTTTGGGCATATTCGATCATCCGGCTCACCTGTTCGACGAGGTTTTCCTTTTCGAGTTTCCAGGTGTGGCGTCGATAGACTTCGACGGCGCGCCCGAGCACTTCGGCGGCATAGGCCGGGTCGTCGTGGATGCGCATGATTTGATCGGCGAGGCTGGCCGGATCGTCCGCGTCGAAATAAAACAGCGCGTCGGGCGGGAAGTAATCCATGATGCCGCGCGTGTGCGGGACGATGGCCGGCTTGCCCGCGCATAGGTATTCGAAAATGCGCGTCGGCAGGTTGATCTCGGTGAACGGCGTCCGGCGGTTTGGGATGATGCCGATATCGATCGACGCGATCGCGGCGGCGATGGTCTCGAGCGGCACGTGGCCGTGGTAGCGGACGTGGCCCGCGAGGTTGCGCTCCTCGACGAGGCGCAGGAAATCCTGAAGCCAGTCGCCTTCGCCATAGACGTTGAACTCGAGCCCCGGGATGCGGTCCCTGAGCCGGTTGATCGCGTCGAGCACGAGATCGAGGCCGTGGCGGTGATAAATCCCGCCGTGGAACATGAGCGTGAACGGGCGATCGTTTGCCGATATCGCCGGCGCGTGGCCGTCGTGAAAAACGTCTTCCTGCGGCGAGTTCATCACGACGTGGATCTTTTCGGGCGGGCATCCGCGCGCGATGAACAGGTCGCGGAACGTGACGTTGGGCGTGAGGACCAGGTGCGCAAGGCGGATCGACAGCCGCTCGAGCGCGACGAGAATCTTGAACGCGCGGCCGGCCGGGCTGATCCCGAATTTCGTTTGATACACCTCGGGCGTCGGGTCGTGCAGGTCGAGGATGATCTTCGATCCGGTGAGGCGCGCGGGCAACGCGCAGAGCACCAGCACGTCGGGCATGTTGTGGACGTGGACGATTTTGTAGCGGCGCCTGGCATGAAGCGCGTTGAGCCAGATCGCGCCGAGGATCATGAACCATAGGTAGTCCCAGATGTAGCGGATTTTGCCGGCGCGCTTGCGGTCCATCGGCAGGCGGAACACGCGGACGCCGCTCTTTTCGTCGCGCGCGCCCTGGCCCGCGCGTTTCAGGCAGATGACATCGACTTCAAACCCCGCGCCGACGAGCGCCTCCGCCTCGCGCCTCACCCGCGGGTCCTGCGGGTAGTACGAGCAGACGAGCATTCCGATGCGGTGCTTGCGCGCGTTGGTTGTCATATTCGTGCTCGTGCTCGTACTCGTGCTCGTGCTCGTGCTCGTAATCGTAATCGTAATCGACAACCTCGCGCCCGCCGGTCCCTCGCTCACACCCGCGCGACCGCGTTGGACTCGTGCTCGCGCAGCCATTCCTCGAGCACCACCAGGCTGAATAAAATCTTGTGGTTGTCGGCGCGGCCGGATTGGTGGTCGCTCAGCATGTTCATGATCGGTTCGCGGCGCAACAGCCCGGCGTAAATCAGCGATTGCGGGTCGGCGAGCCCGGCGATGCGCCCGGCCATCGAACTGCGGAACCATTCGTTGACCACGTTCACCGCGAAGCCGCGTTTTTTGCGCGCGACGATTTCGGCCGGCAGGTAATCGCGGCAGACCTGCGCGTGCAGCCATTTGCGTTTGCCGAAATGAATCTTGTAGCGCGCGGGCAGGCGCTCGGCATATTCAATGATTTCGTGGTCCAGATACGGCACGCGCACCTCGAGGCTGTGGTGCATCGACAGCTTGTCGGCATACATGAGCAGCTCGTCGGGGAGCGACGACCTGATTTCGAGGAACTGCAGGCCGCCCAGTTCGTCGGTGGCGTCCATGAGCGGCGCGAGCCCGGCCCAGCAGTCGAGCACACGGTCGCCCGCGCCGGCCGGCAGCGCGCCGTCCTCGAACAGTTCGTCAATAACCGCGCCCTGCATGATCGAAAAGACCTGCTGGTAATAGCGCAATGCGGAGCCGTCGATGCTGGTTGACAGCGCGTCGAGTCCGCGCCGGATCGTTTCGCCGTGCGAATACCGGCGCAGAATGGTTTCAAGCGATTTCTTCATCCACTCCGGCAGCATGCGCCAGTAGCGGCCGTAGGCCACGCCGACGTGGCGCGTGTAGCCGCCGAAAAGCTCGTCGGGCCCCTGGCCCATGAGCGCGACCTTGACCTGCCGGCGCGCGTGCCCGCATACGAAGAACATCGGCACGACGGAGGGCGTCGCGATCGGTTCCTCGACGATCGACACGATGCGCGGCAGCGCGGCGTCGAACGTGCCGCGGTCGATCTGGATCGGGTCGTTGGGCGCGCCGAGCACGCGCGCCGTTTGCGCCGCGTCGTCGAGTTCGTCGTCGGCGAACGAGCGGCCGAAACCGACGGTGAACGTCTTCCAGTCGCGGCCGTGCCGGTTCATGAGAGCAAGGAGAAGGCCCGAGTCGAGGCCGCCGCTCAAGAGCAGCCCCAGCGGCACGTCGCTGATCAGCTGCCGCTCGACCGCCCGTTGATAGAGTTCGAGCAATCGTTCGTGTGCCTCATTGACTGACGGCGCCGGATCGAACGGCTCGGGCCGGTCGTTCCACCAGCGCTCGACGCGCGCTTCGTCGTTCTCGACGATGAGCCGCGTGCCGGGCGCGAGCTTGCGGATGCCCTGCCGGATCGTGAGCGGCGACGGCGTGTAGCGGTAACGAAGAAACAAATTGAGCGCAACGGGGTCGATCGGCGGGCGTTCGCTCATCGACTCCAGGATCGGCCGGATTTCCGAGCCGAACGTCAGGCCGTCGCCGTTAATATGGTAATAAATTCCCTTGATGCCCGCGCGGTCGCGCGCGAGCAGGAGCCTTTGATGCTCGCTGTCCCACAGCGCGATGCCGAACATGCCGTTGAGCCGGTCGAGCACGCCGAGGCCCCACTGCTGGTAGCCGTGGATAATCGACTCGGTGTCGGAGTTCGTGCGGAAGCGGTGGCCGTGGCTTTCGAGTTCGCGGCGCAGGTCCTTGAAGTTGTAAATCTCGCCGTTGAACACGAGCCAAATCCGGCCGTGCGCATCGGACATCGGCTGGTGCCCCGCCGAAAGATCGATGATCGACAGGCGGCGAAATCCGAGCCCGAGATCGCCGGCAACATGCAGTCCTTCGTCGTCCGGCCCGCGATGCGTCATCGATCCGGTCATGCGCGCGAGCGTCCCGGCCTCGACCGGGCGATGGGTGTTAAAGAAGTACTGTCCGCAGATACCGCACATGGAATGTACTCGCTATAAAAATTGTCTCGTGCTCGTGCCCGGTTGTTTCTTGCCCGGCGAATTCAGTCGATACCGAGCCCCGGCAGGGGCGATACAAGTTAGCCCAGGGTGGAGCGAAGCGGAACCCTGGGTAACGTCCGCATGAACATTCCGAGCCCCGGCAGGGGCGACCCAGATTTGTATCTCCGTTGTGCCGCCCCTGCCGGGGCTCGGTATGACGGATGGAACCGCTGTCCCAGTGCTGACGCGCTGGGCTAACTTGTATCGCCCCTGCCGGGGCTTGGTTTTCAATGACATGCGACTACGTTCTCCACTAATTGTGCTCATTTTACGTTCAATTTCGAGTGTTACAGAGTAATCGTAATCGACCTACCGCTCGCCCGCGAATCCCTCGCTCACGCTCGGGCTACTGCATGAATGCCCGCGCTCACACCCCCGGCTTGTGGCGCATGTGGCCGATTCCCGGCACGAGCGCGTGGCGCAGGCGTTGTATTTGTTCGTGGCGCAAATACTCGACGACATCCGGCGGCGCGTTGCGTTCGGCGTGCGTGAGCGCCGCCCAGCAGTAGCCGCCGATCATCATCGTTCCGCCGAGGATGAGCGGCGGGTGCAGCATGCGGTAACAACCGGCCGCGATCTGAAACAACGGGTGGTAGCCCAGGTGATAGTTGATGATCCCCTTGCGGAACCGGCTCGCGAGCATGTTCCGCCCGCCGGTTGTGACGCGGCCGTAATGATAGACGGGCAGGTCGCGGAACGTGCGCGCGCCCCAGCCGTGCGAGCGCGCCATGATCTCGGCCAGCGCGTCGATGCCGCCGATGTCCATCGGCTGATAGCCGCCGATGAACTCGAAGCAGTTGCGGCGGAAAAGCTGCACCGCCCCGGCGACACTGTTGCCGGCGATCGCCTGCGGCCGGAACCTGTCGCCGAATTTTTCCATGATCAGCCCGCCCGCAAGGCCGAGCTGCGGTTCGGCCTGCATGCGCCCGATGACGGTCTCGAAATAATCGGGTAGGAACGAGACGTCGCCGTCGATGTTGCCGATAAAATCGTAATCGAGCCCGGCGAGGCGCTCGCAACCGGCGCGGAACGCCGCGACCTTGGATCCGAAACTGGGCTTGCCCGAGCCGCCGGATGAAATCGTCTCGATGAAATCGAACTTTGTCGCATATTCCCGAATGATTCGGCTTGTGTGGTCGGTCGAGCCGTCATCGACGATCACCCATTTCACGGGGCGCAGCGTTTGCGCGACCATCGACCCGAGCGTGAAGCTGATGTGTGCTTCCTCGTTGCGCGCCGGCGTCACGATCACGTAGCGGGGTTTGTTCTTTGCATCCATGGTGTCTCCCATCATGCCGCCGGGGCCTCGGCGTGGCTGAGGTCGGTCGTGCCGGCCGCCGACGCGGCGTCGATCGTTTCGCGCATCCAAAGTTCAAGGATGGTGAGAAGCCACAGCTTGACGCCGTAATACGAATTGGGATTGCGCTCGAAGCCGCGCCGCTGGTGCTCGATGAATCGGCCGAGCCGGTCGCGGCGGAAGATGTCGCGACCGGCCAGTCCGTCCTGCGACAGGCAGTCCTCCATCACGTCGCGCAGCGGCCGGCGCGCCATCCACAGGCAGATCGGGAACGAGAACCCCATCTTGCGCCGGTAAATCACGTCGTGCGGGACGAGGTCCTTGATGACCTCGATGAGCAGGTGCTTGCCGCGGCCGTCGCGGAACTTGAGGCCGGACGGCAGGCCGATCGCGTATTCGAGGAGCTGCTCGTCGAGGAACGGCACCCGGATTTCGAGCGCGTGCGCCATGCTCATCACGTCCGTGTCGCGCAGGAGCGTGTTGGCCAGGTAGATCATCATGTCAAGCCGGCACGCCTCGTCGGTCGGCGAGAGCGGCTCGCCCGATTCGTGCGTGTAGCGGTAGTATTCGTCGAGCCGCGCGCGGCGGCCGTTGCAGCTTTCGGTCATGATCGCCGCGAGCTCGCGATCGGTGAACAGCGTGCGCACCATGCGGTAGCGCTCGAGCGGCGTCGGCCACGCGCCGAGCATGCCGAATCCCCCGCGCACGAGCTTGCTGCGTTGCCAGTCCAGCGGCAGGCGCTCATAGACATGTCGCCAGCCGTTGGCCGCCTGCGGCCGCGGCAGCGGCGAGCCGCTGAGCCGGTTCAGCCAGCGCACGGTGTGGTAGCCGGCGAACAGCTCGTCGCCGCCCATGCCGGAAAGGCACACGGTGATCTGCTGGCGCGCGTATTGCGAGACGAAATACGTGTTGAGCCCGTCGATCGAGGGCTGATCGAGGTGGTGAATATAACGCGGCAGCACCGCGACAACTTCCTCGCCGCCGAGGATCATTTCGTTGTGCTCGGTCCCGTAGCGCTGCGCGACCGTGCGCGCATGGTGCGTTTCGTCGAACGCCTCGCGGCCGACGTCGAAGCCGATCGAGAACGTTTTCATCCGGCCGACGCCAAGGCGCGACATGAACGCGACGATCGTGCTCGAATCGATGCCGCCGGACAGGAACACGCCGAGCGGGACGTCGCTGATGAGCTGGCTGCGCACGGCGTTTTCGAGCAATTCCGCAAGGCGTTCTTTGGCTTCGGCCTCGCCGAGCTCGACTTTGTCGGCCTCGGGGACGAACGGCGGGCGCCACCACGGCGCGATGTCGAGCCGGCCGTCGCGCCATTTGAGCCTGTGGCCCGGCCGCAGCGCGAACACGTCACGGATGATCGTTTGCGGCGCCTCGACGCTGCCCCCGGAAAGATATTGTTCGACGGCCAGTTCGTTCAGATCCCGCCCGGCGAGGCCGGCCGCAAGCAGCGCGCGGATTTCCGACGCGAGGCCGATCCCCCAGCCGCCGGCCGTGTAATACAGCGGCTTGATGCCCATGCGGTCGCGCGCGGCGAACAGCTCGCGCTTGTGCCAGTCCCATGCGATGAACGCGAACATGCCGCTCAGCTTCGCGAGGCAGTCCTCGCCATGCTCGGCGTAGAGGGCAAGAAGGACCTCGGCGTCGCCGGTGGTTTCGAAACGGCGGCCGCGCGACTCGAGCTCGCGCCGCAGTTCGCGAAAATTATAAATTTCGCCGTTGAACAGGATCGTGTAGCGGCCGTCGGGCGTGGACATCGGCTGGTTCGCGCGGTTGGACAGGTCGATGATCTTGAGGCGCTGGTGGCCGAGATAGACGTCGCCGGTGGCCATCGTGCCGCACCAGTCGGGGCCGCGGTGGCGGATCGATTCCAACGCCGCGTCGAAGCGCTCGCGATCGAGTTCGCCGCTGGTCCGCACGCAACAGAGCATTCCGCACATGGCCGTCACCCCGTCTGTGTTGATCTGGCGCCGGCGAGCCATGCAAGGCACGCCGCGCTGCGCCGAAGTTTGTTGCGAATGTCGCCGCGGCGCGACGGCCGCAGCGCGTAAGACACCGCCCCCGCCCCGAGCCGCAGCACCTGGTGCAGCGCGATCATCGCCGCGCAGTAAAGCCAGCCGATCCGCCCGTGGTGCTTGCGCCAGTAGCGGAGGATCGATTTCTGCAGCTCGATGAAAAAGCGCGTCTGCTGCGTCGATGAGCTGGCGCCGCCGAAGTGGATCGCGCTGCCGGCCGGGTGGAACACGACGCGCCACCCGCCGCTCCGGAACCGCCGGCACCAGTCCATGTCCTCGCCGTACATGAAAAAGTTCTCGTCGAGCGGGCCGACGCGCGCCACCGCCTCCGCCCGCGCAACCCAGAAGCAGCCGGTGAGGATATCGACGTCGCGTGTGCGATCGTGGCGGCGCTCGGAAACATGCGTGTCGCCCAGAAATTCAATTTGCGGGAAAGCCTTGGCCAGGCCGGTCGTTTCGCAGGCGCGATTCCAGTAACCCGGGAAGCGCAGGCAGTTGGGCTGAAGCCGGCGCCGCGAGTCCAGGATGCGCGGCGAAATCAGGCCGATGTCGGCGTGATCCTCCAGCTCGCGAATCATCTCGGCGATGCAGCCCGGCAGCACGATCACGTCCGAATTGATCAGCGCGAGGTAGCGCCCGCGCGCCGCCGCGATCCCCTGGTTGTTCGCGCGCGCAAAGCCGAGGTTGGCCGCGTTGCGAATGATCCGCGCGTTCGGGAACGCCCCCGCGATCGCGTCGGGACTGCCGTCGGTCGATGCGTTGTCGATCACGATCGTCTCGTGGCCGATCGCGGCGCAGTCGTCCTCGATCGATCGCAGGCAGTCGAGCGTCATCCGGCGCGTGTTCCAGTTGACGACGATCGCGGACAAGACGGGCGTGGCGGGCGCGGCCGTCATGATTGCGCCTCGGGCGCGAGGCCACCGCCCTTGGGCACGGCGACCACGACGAGGTATTCGCGCGCGCGGCGCCGCGACTGCGCGACGATGAGCGGCATCGAGTTGGCCAGCGCGATCAGCATGTAGAACATCGTCATGATCTGTTCGAGCGGCGTCACGGTCATCAGCGCCAGGTTGAGCCCGACCAGCCCCCCCGCCACCGCCCACACCAGCCACTCGTCCTCGATTTGCGCGGCCCCGTGCCCCGCCTTGTAGAGGCGCCAGTAGAACATGATGTTCAGCATGAGGAGCGGGACGAGGCCGACGAGGCCCGTGCGCGCCAGCCGGTGGATGTACAGGTTCACGAGGTCCAGCTGCCGCCACGCGAAATGGGTGTTGTCGTTGCCTGGGCCGGCGCCGACATAGCCGTAACCGGCCAGCCAGTGGCCGTTCATCCCGCCGCCGAACGCCTCGTCGAACAGGCGGATGCGGTAATAGGCCGTCTCGCCGCTGAACGCGATGCGCGACAGCACGTGGTAGAAATGCCGGTTGCTGAAGACCTCGATGAACAGGATGCCGCACAGGATCACGGCCACGCCGGCCGGCCAGTAGCGCCGGAACGGAAAGCAGCACGCAAACGCGGCAATCGTCATCGTGGCCAGCACGGGCGCGCTCGACACCGACGCCATCGCCCCCATGAGCGCGATCGCCAGCATCAGGATAAGGAACGGCCTGGGCCAGGATCGTTCGTGCCACAGCGCCATTACGAGCGCCGCCACGCACGGGAAATACATGCCGTAGGCGATGTAATTGCCGAATGTGATCGTGGCCCGGTAGAACGGGATCCCGGCCACCTCGCGAACGAGGCCGATCTCGCCGAGCTGCCGCTCGATCCCCCACGCCGCATGCAGTTCCATGAAGCCCGCGACGTTGTAACCGGTCAGCGACTGCACGACGCCGAACACCGCCAGCGGCACGGCGATCAGCGCGAGGCACTGAATGAACCGGACGAGCTCGTGGCGGCCGTTGACGATGAGCCGCACCGCCGCGTATGGCAGCAGCGTGTCCATCAGCGCGCCGCCTTCGCGCACCAGCACCAGGTTCATCGGTTCGTTCAGTTGGAACGCGAAGAAGGACGCCATCCAGACGACCACCACCCACGCGTCGATGACCGTCGGATGAAACCTGTGGCGCACGTCGCTGCTGAGCATCGCGCGCAACAGCAGCGCCACGACTACGATGCGCTGGACGGTGAAATCAAGCGTGAAGATCTCGACCGTCAACCGCTGCGAATACCAGAACACGGCCGCGGCATAGACCCACAGGCCGTAAATCGGCCGCAGGGCCAGGATCAGCAGCGAGGCGAACAGGGCGATGAGCAGCGTGACGGTTTGCATCGGCGCCGGCCCACTGGATATGGTTTTGCCACGAATGATTTGGAATGGAGCATTTCCCATACCATCGCGCCCCCGGCCTCGCGTTTTGTTCGCGCATTGACCGGCCGATTGAATTTGCGGGGCTTGCGAGGTTGTTCGATGGGCGTGCCGACCGGGCCGATCCGCTGGATTTCCATTATGTGACCGGGCAAGAGTTGGTCGTTTTCGGTTGAATTTCGCCCCGGCCGAATTTTGAAATTTTGGTGTATTCCGGCCCCGCTTGTTGGTTCAATAGGCCTGCATGAATGCCCCCTCCCCACGCTCCGCGGTTCGCTGGTCGATGGCCTGGTCGGCGCTGTTCGTTTTCGTGACGATTGGCTACTTCAAGCAGTGGCATCCGGGGTGGAACGTCAACTCGCAGCTCGACATGCCGTACGCCATCGTCGAACGCGGGACGCTGCGCATCGACGCCTATCATGGCTTCGAGAAAATGCTGGAGCTCGGCACGAGCGACAAGGCGTTTGTGGGGGGGCATTTTTACACCGATAAAAGCCCGGTGACGCCGCTGCTGGGCGTGCCGGCGTTCGCGCTCTACCGCGGCTGGACCGCCCTCGCCGGCGCGACGTTCACGTATCGCGACGCGCGCTACTGGACGACGTGGCTCACGATCGGCGCGCTTGCCGCGCTGCTGGCGGCGATGCTGACGCTGACGCTGGCGCAAATGGGAGCCGGGCCCGCGGCGGCCGGCCTTGCGTCGGCGTTGTGGATCACGGCCACGCCGCTGCTTGGATACTCGATCCTGTTTTTCAATTACACGCCGGCATGCGTGATGGCGCTCGGCGGGTTCATGCTCGCGCGGCGCGAGTGGTCGGCCGCGCTGCCGGCCCGCCGCAACATGTTCTTTGCCGGCGTCCTGGTTGGCCTCGCCGTTTGGACGCTCAACACGCTGGCGATCGTGGCGTTATTGCTGACGATCATTTTGATGGTTGCGCCGGTCGAGTCGGGCGGATGGATCGCGATGCGCTGGCGCAGGCTGTGGCCGTGGGCGCTCGGCGGGGTTCTGGGGGCGATCGGCCATTTCATTTACATGCGCGCGGTGTTCGGCGTGTGGCTCGGCTCGCCGTACGATTTCGAATTCGAGTCCAAGTTTCGCGTTGCGATGAGCCAGGGCCTGATGGGAGCCGGCCTGCCGCGTGCGATCGTTGCCTGGGCGATTACGTTCTCGCCGTTTCTGGGGCTGTTTTTCTGGTGGCCGCTGACGCTTGCGGCAATGCTCGGCTGCGCCTGGATGCTGGTTCGCGGCCGCCGCGGCGAGCGGTTCGATTCGTTCGCCGCGCTCGGGCTCCTGGGGATCCTCATCCTCTACAACAGCGGCTATTACATGTGGTGGGGCGGGCGCGCCTACGCGCCGCGGCACCTCATCCCCGCCCTGGCGCTGCTGGGGATCGGCATGGCGCCGTTCCTGCGCGACCGCCGGATGAAATACGTCGTGCTTGCGATCGGCGCGATCGGCACGCTGGTCAACCTGGCTCCGGTCGCGATCGACCCGCAGCCCTGGAACATGCTCACCGAGGAGCAGCTCCTGAAACCGGAAACGGTCCAGCACTGGCCGGCCGTGAATTGGGAACTGCAGAAACTGGTCTGGACGGCGTCGCCCAAGAACCCGTACGGCGTGGTCTCGCCGAACTGGGGAACCGACATGGGGCTCATGGGCCACAACAGCCTGATCCCGCTTTTTGCAATCTGGTTTATGCTGCTGGCGCTTTTCTGGACAGGCGTTCGGCTTCGGTTATTTTCCCCTCCAGATACGCCTTCCTGATTTGCGGCGGGTATTTTTCGATCGCATAGCGAAGCATCGTGCGCGGCATGGCCGCCGCGTTTTCGCGCAGGAATGAAGCCAGTTCGGCGGCGGACTCCTTGCCGACCTCGCGCAACATCCATCCGATCGCCTTGTGGATCAAGTCTTCCTTGTCGTCCAGCAGCAGCGTTGCAATGCGCAGCGTCACGCCGCACTCGTGCTGTTTGATGAAGTGGAGCGAGGCAAGGATCGCGATGCGCCGCTCCCAGATGTTTTTCGATTTCGCCATTTCGAACAACGGCTTCGGGCCGTGCTCGAACAGATGCGGCCCGACGATCTTCGGCGCGGAAATATCGACCAGGTCCCAGTTGTTGATCCACTTCATGTGTTTCAAGTAGAAATCGCAGATGTGCGCCCGCTCCTGCGCGTCGGCGCGGCCGTATTTGCCGACGAGGATCAGTAGCGCGATCGATCGCTCCTCGTGGTACGGGGACTCGAGCAGACGGCCCACGTCCGACATATGCAGCTCAACAAACCGCTTGGCGATCGACCGCGAAACGGGCGTCGTGAGTCCGAGGAACCGGTCGCCTTCGCAGTATTCCCCCTCGGCGGTCTTGAAATACCGGCGCGTGGCTTCGGCACGGATGGGATCGGCCGACGCGCGGGCTTCCCGAACAAGGTCTTCCAGTTCCATTCCAGCAAAACCTCGGCTTTTCGGATTTTCACGGGAGTTGCCTGATCCGCGGTGGTTGTCGCTGGAGAATCGCATCGTGTCTGTGCGGTGGCAAGAAATTTGATCCGGGATTCCGAAAATGGTTGCTTATTCCGAGCTGATGGATTTGTTCAAACTTCAATATTTCGCACTCAACCACAGTTTTTCGCTGAACATGGAGACGCGAGGTGCTACATTATTGCGGTGTGCCGAATCCCATGGAACCCGTGAAGGGCATGGGAGCGGGGGAACCAAGTCCCGGGGCGTGTCGCCGCGCAGGCGTAGGGCACCTCTCTGGCCCGAGCCCGTCAGCTAACCTCGCAGGCAAACAGGAGGATTCGTTGGAATGTTGAGCGCGTTCGAGTTCGTCCGCCACCGATTGCCGATCTGCCTGCGAATACTTTTAAATCGTCAATCGCCAATCGTAAATCGTCAATCTTTCAGCGGAGCACATGATGTTTCGCAAAATTAAACGGGCAGTGATCGGCGCGCCGCGCGACCTTGCCGACAGTTCGGTTTTCCATAATATCTCGCTTGTGGCCCTGCTGGCGTGGGTCGGCCTCGGCGCCGACGGCCTCTCGTCATCCTCCTACGGTCCCGACGAGGCGTTCCGCGTCCTGTGCCACAGCAATCAGCCGACGCTCGCCATCGGCCTGGCCCTGGCCACCGCCATCACCGTCACGATCATTTCCATCGCATACGCGCACGTCATCGAACAGTTCCCGTTCGGCGGCGGCGGCTACATGGTCTCGACGCAGCTGCTCGGCCCGCGCATCGGCCTCGTGTCGGGCGCGGCCCTGCTGGTCGATTACGTGCTGACGATTTCCGTGTCGCTCGCCAGCGGCGCCGACGCCGTCCTGAGCCTCCTGCCGCCGTCGCTTTACGAGCACAAGGTGATGATCACCGGCGTCACGATTGCCTTCCTTGTGATCCTCAACATGCGCGGCGTCAAGGAATCGGTCATCGCCCTTCTTCCGATCTTCCTGATTTTCCTGATCACGCACACCGTTTTGATCTTCGGCAGCATCGGCCGTCACGTGGGGAACCTGCCGGGCCTGGCGCAGTCCGTCGGCCAGGGGTTCCACG
>JAJFUE010000105.1 GCA_021372575.1 bacterium
CCTGGGGCGGAGCGCAGCGCAGCCCCAGGTTGTGAGTCGATGAAAACCGGAGCGCTGAAAGCGCGAAAGAAACCGATTTATCTCGCGCCTTCAGCGCTCGCAACTGATTTGGATCGCTGTCCTGGGGCTGCGCTGCGCTCCGCCCCAGGCTTTATTCTTTCGCGCCTTCGGCGCTCAGGTGCTCACGCCTTTCAATTGGAATCGGCTTGCGCACGCTAAACACATACGGTCCCATGTGTCCCATGTGTCTCATGTATCCCATGTGTCCCATGGGTCCCATAAGCCCCATAAGACCCACCGGACCCGTTCGCCTTACTTGTAGCTCTGCAACGCCTTCATGTAATTGGCGCGCTCGAACGCTGCCGGCTCCGCGACCGATTTCTGGCTCATGACGCCCTTCATCTGCGCGACCGATTCGTAGTCGTGCGCGTCCATCCACTTCTTCATCCCGTCGAGAATTGTCGAGACCTCGCGAACCCCGAGTTGCAGCAGCACCGAGCACAGCTGCGTGGCGTCGGCGCCGGCCAGCACGCTCTTGATCACGTCCTCGGCCGTGTGGATGCCCGTCGTCGCCGCCATCGAGGCCTTGATGTGACCGTAAAGAATCGCGATCCAGCGCAGCGACATCAGGTTCCCTCCCGGCCGCGACAGCCTCACGCGCGGCTTGACCTCCATCTCCTCCAAGTCAAAATCCGGCTGGTAAAACCGGTTGAACAGCACGAGCGCATTGGCGCCCATGCCGTCGAGCTTGTGCGCCATGTTCGGAAGCGAGCTGAAGAACGGCGACAGCTTGACCGCCACCGGGATCTGCACGAACGACTTCACGGCAGCCAGAATATTCAGGTAGATCGCCTCGACCTCGCCCCCCGTCAAATCCGGGTTCGTCGGGATGAAATAGACGTTGAGCTCGAGCCCGTCGGCGCCGGCCTGCTCGATCTGCCGCGCGAAATCGATCCATCCGCCGCGCGTCACCCCATTGAGGCTCGCGATCACCGGGATCGTCAGCGACTCCTTCGCCTTGCGGATGTGCTCGAGGTATTCCTCCGGCCCCAGCTTGAACGAATCGATGTCGGGGAAATAGCTCAGCGACTCGGCGAAACCCTCTGTCCCCTGCATCATGTAGTGGTGGAGTTCTTTCTGCTCGTGCGTGAGCTGTTCCTCGAACAACGAATGCAGCACGACCGCCCCCGCGCCGTGGTCCTCCATCTGGCGCAGACTTCCCAAATCCGCCGTCAGCGGCGAAGCCCCCGGCATCAGCGGGCTCTTCAGCTTCAGCCCCATGTAAGTGGTCGAGAGATCCATCGTTAGCGTCCTTCCTACACCTTGGTGAATAAACTTTCGTGCTATCGGTCGTGATCGTAATCGTAATCCAAAATCGGTATTTTGCACGCCCGATTTGCGCCGCCGGATGAATTTCAGGTTTTTACCTAGTTGGCATCGGTCGGATCAGTTGGTCCGACCGATCCGACCGGTAAAAGAAAACCCCGGGCTTTCGCCCGGGGCCATGCCATTCATTTTTCTTCAGCACTATGCACTAAGCACTAAGGACTTCCTTACCCCTTGTTGACGCCGTTCTCGCTGGCGTGCGAGTAGTTGAGCTCCGCCATCTGCTCGTAGAACTTCCAGCGGTTGTCGGCGTCGCGCTGGGCCAGTTCGATCAGCTTGGCCGCCGCCTCGGGCTGGCTCTTGGTCAGCATCTTGTAGCGGGTCTCGCTGTAGGCGTAGTCGCTGATCGGGATGCGCGCCGGGCGCGAATCGAGCTTGAGCGGGTTCTTGCCCTCTTCCATCAGCCGCGGGTTGTAGCGCAGCAGCGGGAAGTGCCCCGACTCGACCGCCGCCTTCTGGTGGCTGAAGCCGGTCTTCATGTTGATGCCGTGCGCGATGCAGTGCGCGTAGGCGATGATCAGCGACGGCCCGTCGTAGCTCTCGGCTTCCTGGAACGCCCGCACGACCTGGCTGTCGTTGGCGCCCAGGGCCACCGTCGCGACATAAACGTAACCGTAGCTCATCGCAATCAGGGCCAGGTTCTTCTTCGGCATCGGCTTGCCGGCCTGCGCGAACTTGGCGACCGCACCGCGCGGCGTCGATTTCGACATCTGGCCGCCCGTGTTCGAATACACTTCGGTGTCCAGCACCAGGATGTTCACGTTGCGGCCGCTGGCCAGCACGTGATCCAGGCCGCCGTAACCGATGTCGTAGGCCCAGCCGTCGCCGCCCAGGATCCACACGCTCTTCTTGACCAGGTGGTCGGCAAGGCTCAGCAGGTTCATCGCGTCCGGCGAATTGATCTGCGTCAGCTTCTTCTTGAGCTCGGCCACCCGTGCGCGCTGCGCCGCCAGCGCCTGCTCGTTCGTCTGGTCGGCATTAAGAATCTCGCTGACCAGCGTCTCGCCGACCTGGTCCGCCATCTTCTGCAGCAGCTCCCGCGAATACTGCGCGAACTTGTCCAGCGTCAGCCGGTAGCCCATGCCGAACTCGGCGTTGTCCTCGAACAGCGAGTTGCACCACGCCGGACCGCGGCCGTTGGCGTCCTTCGCATACGGCGTCGTCGGCAGGTTGCCGCCGTAAATCGACGAGCACCCGGTCGCGTTGCCGATGATCGCGCGATCGCCGAACAGCTGCGTGAGCAGCTTGACATACGGCGTCTCGCCGCAACCGGCGCACGCGCCGCTGTACTCGAACAGCGGACGGCACAGCTGGCTGCCCTTGACCGTCGTCAGGTCGATGACCGTGCGGTCGTTGTCGGGCAGGCCGAGGAAGAACTTGTAGTTCTCGCGCTCGGTCTCGCGCAACGGCAGCTGCGGCTCCATGTTGATCGCCTTCTTGCTGACGTCGGTCTTGTTCTTGACCGGGCAGACTTCGACGCACACGCCGCAGCCCGTGCAATCCTCCGGCGCAACCTGCAGCGTGAACACCTTGTCCGGCCCGAATTCCTTGCCTTTATACGCGACCGACTTGAACGTCGCCGGCGCCCCCGCCAGCTCCGCCTTGTCGTAGGCCTTCATGCGGATCGCGGCGTGCGGGCACGCGATCGAGCACTTGCCGCACTGGATGCAGATCGATGAATCCCACACCGGGATCTCGATGGCGATGTTGCGCTTTTCCCACTGGCTGGTGGCCGTGTCGAACGTGCCATCGACCGGGAACGCGCTGACCGGCAGGCTGTCGCCCTCGCCGGCGATCATCTTGGCCGTCACGTTGCGCACGTATTCGGGCGCCTCCGGCGAAACCACCGGCGGCAGCTCGATCGTGCTCGTGGCCTTGGCCGGAACCTTGATCTCATGCAGGCTGGCCAGCGTCGAATCGACCGCGGCGTAGTTCATCTGGACGATCTTGTCGCCCTTGGCGCCGTACGTCTTCTTGATCGCCGCCTTGATGTGCTCGATCGCCTTGTCGCGCGGCAGCACGCCCGAGATCGCGAAAAAGCAGGTCTGCATGACCGTGTTGATGCGCTGGCCCATCCCCGCCTCGCCCGCGACCTTGATCGCGTCGATGGCGTAGAACTTCAGCTTCTTCTCGATGATCTGCTCCTGCACCCGCCGCGGCAGCTTGTCCCACACCTCGCTCTGGTCGAACGGCGAGTTCAGCAGGAACACCGCCCCCGGCAGCGCGTTGGTCAGCATATCGACCTTCTCGAGGAACGTCCAGTTGTGGCAGCCGATGAACTTGGCGCGGCTGATCAGATACGACGAGTGGATCGGCCGCGGACCGAACCGCAGGTGGCTGACCGTCACCGAGCCCGCCTTCTTCGAGTCATACACGAAGTAGCCCTGCGCCCAGTTGTCGGTGTCCTCGCCGATGATCTTGATCGAGTTCTTGTTTGCGCCGACCGTGCCGTCCGACCCCAGCCCGTAGAACAGGCAACGGACGACGTCGTCGGCTTCGGTATCAACGCCGGCATCGTAGTCGAGCGAAAGGTGCGTCACGTCGTCGTTGATGCCGACCGTGAAGTGGTTCTTCGGGCTCGCGGCGCTCAGGTTGTCGAGGACCGCCTTGACCATCGCCGGCGTGAATTCCTTGCTGGACAGGCCGTAGCGCCCGCCGACGACCTTCGGCATCGAGCTGAGCGGGCAGCTCCCCTCGCCCATCGACTCCTCGAGCGCGGCGATGATGTCCTGGTAAAGCGGCTCGCCGATGGCGCCCGGCTCCTTCGTGCGGTCCAGGACCGCGATCCCCTTGACCGTCTTCGGCAGCGCCTGGACGAAGTGCTTGACCGAGAACGGCCGGAACAACCGCACGATGACCGCGCCGACCTTCTGGCCCTTGGCGACCATGTGCTCGATCGCCTCGCGCGCCACCTCGGCGCCCGAGCCCATCACCACCACCACGCGCTCGGCGTCCGGCGCGCCGACGTAATCGAACAGGTGATACTGGCGGCCGACGATCTTCGCGAACTTGTCCATCTCCGCCTGGAAGATCGCCGGGGCAGCGTCGTAATATTTGTTGCAGGTTTCGCGCGCCTGGAAGAACACGTCCGGGTTCTGCGCCGTGCCGCGCAGCACCGGCCGGTCCGGCGACAGCGCCCGCGCGCGGTGCGCGCGCACCAGCTCGTCGTCGATCATCGCACGCATGTCGTCTTCCGACAGCGCCTCGATCTTCATCACCTCGTGGCTTGTGCGGAACCCGTCGAAGAAATGCACGACCGGCACCCGCGAGCGCAGCGTCGCCGCGTTCGAGATCAGCGCGAAGTCCATCACTTCCTGCACCGAGCCGGCGGCCAGCATCGCCCAGCCGGTCTGGCGCACGGCCATCACGTCGCCGTGGTCGCCGAAAATCGAAAGCGCGTGCGTGGCCAGCGTGCGCGCCGTCACGTGGAACACCGTCGGCGTCAGCTCGCCCGCGATCTTATACATGTTGGGGATCATCAGCAGCAGGCCCTGGCTCGCCGTGAACGTCGTCGTCAACGCCCCGGTCTGCAGCGCACCGTGCACCGCGCCCGCGGCGCCGCCTTCGCTCTGCATTTCGCAAACGTGCGGCACCGTGCCCCACAGGTTCTTCTTGTTGACCGCACCCCAGGCATCCGAATGCTCGCCCATCGGCGAGGACGGGGTAATCGGGTAAATCGCAACCACCTCGCTGAGGCGGTAGGCTACGTACGCAGCCGCTTCGTTTCCGTCGATCGTCACCATTTTGCGCGCCATGTGTGTATATCTCCCAGAGCTATTGGATACCAAAGACCCTAACATCTTAAGTTCTGCCGACGAGCTTGACAAACACTTTTTTGTGTTTTCTCAAGCCCGCCCGAAACCATCGCTTCTTCGGCGGAATTCAAGACGTGAACCGCCGCCGACTCCCGCGTAACTTCACGACTGAAAATTATCCATATCAACCGGAACGGCGGTGGGCTATATTATGATATTACTATCGTCTTTTTTGCGCAAACCATTCAGCATCCCGCATTGTCCGGAAAATTCACCAAAGGATATCTTTGTCGGCTTACTTATTTTCCGCCGCCGCCGGCCCGAACCATCCCCCACCGCGCGACGAAGCCGGCAACTGAAGCGGCACCACCAGATCCACCCGCGTCCCGCGCCCCAGCGCCGCCCGGACTTCCATCGACCCGCCCAGGTAGGTCATCCGCTCGCGGATGCTGAACAGCCCCGTGCTCTCCCGAACCGCGCCGGGGTCGTATCCCGCCCCGTCGTCCTCGATCGAGAGCCGCAGGCCGTTTGCCCCTTCCCGGGCCAGTGCCACCCGCGCCCGATCGACCCCCGCGTGCTTGACAATATTGAATATCAGCTCGCGGGCCGAATGGTAGAGCATCAGCGAGACATTCCCGTCGCACCGCGGCGCTCCGTCCTCGATCCGGACATCGACCTTGAGCCCCTGCTTGGCCTCCATCTGCTTGCCAAGCCACGCCAGTGCCTCGCCGAGCCCTTCCTCGTACAAAACGCGCGGACTGAGTTCCGCGCTCAGCGAGCGCGACTCGTCGATCGCCTCGTTGATCAGCTCCTCGACCATCGCGAGCGCCTGGCGCGCCTTCTCGTCGTTCCCGACCTTGCCCTGCGCGACGCCGAGGTGAATCCGCCCCGCGACGAGCGTCTGCTGGAGTCCATCGTGCAGCAGTTGTGACAGCCGCCGGCGCTCGTGCTGTTCGGCCTGGATCAAATCCGCCGCCAGCTTGCGCAGTTGCCTCGTCCGCTCCTCGAGCGTGACCACCGACTGGTTCAGCTCGACCGTGCGCTCGGCGACGCGCGCCTCCAGCCAGTCCTGCTTGCGCAACAGCTCGGCCTCGGTCCGTTTCAGGTCACGGAACAACACATTCAGCGGATGGCGCAACCCCGTCACCACGAACGCCTGGTATAGAATCATGAACGAAATCAGATTCAGGAAGTGGCCGGCCATGTTCACGTACCCCGTCGGCGACGCATATAACATGAAGCAGACCTCGGACGCGATCGCGACGCCAATCGACACGATGATGAGCCGGACGACCGACAGGTCGAATTCGTCTCGGCGTCTCCAAGTCAGCGCGATCGCAACCAGATACATGCCGGTGATCGCCAGCTCGGCTCCCTGCTTGAACGGCGTCAGTCCCTTGCCCTCGATCAGGCAGCTCGGGAAGATCTTCCACCAGAAAATGGCCGCCAGGCCCAGCGCCGCGATGGCGCCGTACGCGCCAAACAAAACCGCGGCCGGAATCCTCCGTCTCAAGAACAGCGGCGCGAGGCAGAACGCCGCGGCCTCCATGACGCGCAACTGAATCCAGATCTGCGTCGCCGGATCGGCCGCTATGGCGATGATGTTGATCCCCTTGTAAGCCAGCGTGTGGATGAGATCCAGCCCCGAAACGAACAGGTAGCCCACACCGATGAACAGCAGGTAATCGTTATCGATCAGCCGGCGGGTGTTCCACGCGATCGTGAAGATCGCGCATCCGACGACGATGCTGAACAGTTCGACCAGGCTGTGAAAGAAAAGGTAATTGCGATTGCCGATGTAGAACAGGCCGCCAAAGACCAGCACGGCGCTTAACCCGAACAGTGTCCGGTTCTGCCACGGCTTGATGCTGAATCGATGGGGTTGCATGACGCATCGTACCTCCGGCAAATGACACGCCGGTAAATTATCACGAATCGAGTTAGCCGGTCCACCACGACCGCATCGATATGATGCGATTGGTTTTTTTTGCCACGAATCACTTGTCACTTCACCAAATAAAATCCATACTTCCCCTTGTGGGTGGTCAAAGGAATAGCAGTGCGTCCCGCCGGACATTCCAGTCCTGCCGCAGGCAGTTTTGTGTTTTCCACCGTCGCGCCGGCTTCGTCGGACTGGAATCGTCGGTTCCAATGAGTGAGGCATGATTCATTATTTCGCCAGTCACCATGACGTGGACCTGCTCGCCGGGTGGAATGAGGAGCTGATCCAGGACGAGGGTCACCGCAACCGCATGAGCCGCGAGCAACTTCGCGAGCGCATGGCCGAGTGGCTCGACGGCCATTACCGCGCCATCATCTTCATGGCCGATGCCGAGCCGTCCGCCTACGCCGTCTATGCCGAGACCCGCGACGAGATTTACCTGCGCCAGTTTTTCGTCCGGCGCCCGTGCCGGCGCCGCGGGATCGGCCGCGCCGCCATCGAAATCCTGCGCCGGCAGGTGTGGCCCCCGGACAAGCGCGTGACGCTCGAGGTGCTCAGCAACAACACGGCGGCCGCCGCGTTCTGGCGCGCGGTCGGCTTCCGCGACTACAGCCTCACGATGGAACTCCTCCCCGGCGGGGACTGACTACTTTTCCGATGATATCCCAAGGACGGCGATGCCTCCCCACATGAGCCTCATCGAAAAATACCATCTCTCCCGGTCCGCGTTCCGCCCCTACGACCCCGAATCCCCCGTCGTGGCCCGCATCCTTGCCGGCATGATCGCCTCCGCCGACCCGGCGTTCGCCGTCGAGCACATCGGCAGCACCTCCGTTCCCGGCTGCGGCGGCAAGGGCATCATCGACCTGATGATGCTCTATCCCGCCGGCCGGCTCGCCGACGCCCGCGCCGCCCTCGATCGCCTCGGCTTCCAGCGCCAGCCGCATCGCGATCCCTTCCCCGAGGAGCGCCCGATGCGCGTCGGCGCGATCACGCACGCCGGCAAGACCTACAAGATCCACGTCCACGTGCTGGCCGCCGATTGCGACGAAGCCGACCGCCTGCGCGCCTTCCGCGACCGCCTCCGCGCCGACCCCGCATTCCGCGCCTCCTACGAGTCCTGCAAAAAGGAAATCGTCGCCAGCGGCCCCAAGGAGTCCTTCGAATACACCGCACTCAAGGGCGAGTTCATCGAATCGCACGAAAACGGCCGGTAGTCCGCGTCGCGGATTGGATTGTTGTTGAACCGCGAAGCGGTTCGATCTCAAAGACGGGGGTTGGTCTGGCGAGCTTGCGAGCCAAACCTACCCCCGGCCGGATCGCATTTATATCAGAACAGGTTTACCGGTATATGTGTTTAGAGCGCTTGCCGAAAGTTGTCCGTTCGTGCTCGTGCTCGTGCTCGTAATCGTAATCGTAATCGTAATCGAACCAATCATCGATTCGCTAAACTTGAAACCATCCCGATTGGCGCATTGCCGAAAAACTTTCGTCAATTACTCCAGCGTGTCGGCGCCGTGGGCGTTTTTGCTCACCCTGAAAGGGTGACCTAGGAGCCTGTCGGAAAACCTATTGACTTGCATGGTAAGATAACGTCCATGAGTTCAAAGCAAACATTCCGGCAATATGCACCCGATCAATTGCTGCTGTTGCCGCCGGACATGCGCGAGTGGCTGCCCGAAGACCACTTGGTCTGGTTCGTGCGCGACGTCGTCGCCGAGCTGGACCTGCGGGCGATCCTGGCCACTTACGACAACTCCCGCGGCGGCCAGCCGGCCTACGACCCGACGATGATGACGGCGCTGCTCGTCTACGCCTACTGCGTCGGCATGGCGTCCAGCCGCAGGATCGAGCGCGCCACGTACGAGAGCGTGCCGTTTCGGGTCATCGCCGCCGACCAGCATCCCGATCACGACACGATCGCGGCGTTTCGGCATCGGCACCTGGCGGCCCTGGGCGGCCTGTTCGTGCAGGTCTTGCAGATGTGCCGGCGCGCCGGCCTCGTCAAGCTGGGCCGCGTCGCTCTGGACGGCACCAAAATGAAAGCCAACGCCTCGCGGCACAAGGCGATGAGCTACGGCCGCATGGAGGGCGAGATCGAGCGGCTCGAAGCCGAAGTCGCAAAATTACTGGCCGAGGCCGAGGCGACCGACGAGGCCGAGGACAAGCTCTACGGCAAGGGCAAGCGCGGCGACGAATTGCCGGCCGAGCTCAAGCGGCGCACGGATCGGATCGCGAAAATCCACAAGGCCAAGGCAGAACTCGAGGCCGAAGCGCGCGCCAAGGCCGAGGCCGAGCAGGCCGAGTATGAAAAGAAAGTTGAAGCGCGCGAGGCGCGCGGCGGGGCGGGCAAGCCGCCGCGCAAGCCCGATCCGACGCCCGAGGCCAAGGCGCAGCGCAATTTCACCGACGGCGACTCGCGGATCATGCCGGTCTCCTCGGGCGGGTTTCAGCAGTGCTACAACTGCCAGGCCGCGGTCGACGACAAGGCGCAGGTAATCGTCGCGGCCGAGGTGACGCAAAACGCGATCGATATGAATGAATTGGAACCGATGGTCGAGGCGATCGAAAAGAATCTCGATGGGAAGAAGCCGAAGAAGCTGCTGGCCGACGCCGGCTACTACAGCGAGGCGCACGTAAAATTTTTGGAAGCGCGCGGCATCGATCCGTATCTGGCGACGGGGCGCTTGAAGCACGGCGAGAAGGATCTGGCGCCGCGCGGGCGGATTCCGAAGGACGCAAATGCCAAGCAGCGCCACGCACGCAAGCTGCGAACGGCGAAGGGGCGGGCGACGTATGCGCGGCGCAAGGCGATCGTGGAGCCGGTGTTCGGGCAGATCAAGCAGGCGCGCGGCCTGCGCGGGGTGCTGCTGCGCGGATTTGAAAAAGTGCGCGAGGAGTGGCGGTTGATCTGCGCCGCGCACAACCTGCTGAAGCTGGCCGGTGCGCGCTGGCAGCCGAGTATGGGCTGAACTGGGAGCCCAGGAAGAGCGTACTGGGACCAAATGCGGCTGGAAACCGAGCTTGCCGCACAAAAATGAGATGAATCACGACAAATCGGTCGCGTCTGCCGCCGCCGGTTCAGAATTGAAACAGAGAATCGGAGTAATCCGACGGACTCCTAGTCCAAACAGCCCAGGGTGGAGCGAGGCTGTTGCGAGCGCAACCCTGGGTCAAGCAGCATGATTTTGATCGGAGCCCTGTAGGGGCGACATAGTTTATTTCAACGCGCACATCCCACTATGACGCGCATCCAGTAGCTTGATCGTCTCTAATTGATCGGTGTTATGGTTGTTGAACCGCGAAGCGGTTCGATCTCAAAGCCAAGGGTTGGTCTGGCGAGCTTGCGAGCCGAACCTACCCCCGGCCGGATCGCATTCATATCAGAACCGGTTTACCGGTTCGATCATGGATTATCTCAACGATTGATTTCCACCTGTCATAATTGGCTGGTCGCTCATCCCGTTCGCGACCGGCTGGATGGGCGAGAATCATTTCGCGCGCGCGACGGTCGCGCTATACGGAGTCCCGCTGCTGATGGCCGCGATCGCATACTCGATTCTTCAGCACGCGATCCTCGCCCGTCATGGCAACGAATCGCTGCTTGCGATCGCGCTCGGGCACGACGTCAAAGGCAAGGCCTCGATCGTGCTCTACCTGCTCGCGATCCCTTCCGCCTTCATCACGTCATGGATCGCCGGCATCATCTACATCGCCGGCGCCCTCATGTGGCTCATCCCCGACCGAAGGATCGAACGCACGATGCAGAGAACGGAAAACCAATTAAATAGATACTGAATCACGAATTCGCCGAAAAAATATTCCAAATCACAGCCAGTAAGAGCTCACGATAAAACTCGAGGCAAAATGTGCGTTGGCAGTTCACAATTTTTAGTTCGCAATTTTTAGGTTGTTTATCGTATCTATTGTTTGCAGAATTGGGTTTTGAGGGAGTCCGTAAATAGAGGAAAGAATATGGCACTGCTAATCACAAATTGCCCAAGATGTGGATGTAAGCAGATTACATTTGACGTGAAAAGATTGAACGAAATCAAAACAGACGAATACGAGGCCTTTTCGATCTGTAGATGCTGCAATCACTCCACGGTTTTTGTTATATACCCAACCTCAATGCTATTCGATACTGTGATCAGCTCTGGAGTGGAGGATTTTCCAGGCCCAATTACGGATTGGGTTCACATTTTGGGATTTGTAAGTTCAAAGGACATTGCATGCGTAAATCCTCCAGAATACGTCCCTTCTGATATCGCCGGGGTCTTCGATGAAGGCGCAAAATGTCTATCGATCGGCTGCTTTAATGCTGCAGCCACAATGTTTCGTTTGTGCATCGATATCTCAACTCGAAAAATGTTACCTGAACCAAGCGCGCCAGAGCCTAAACCAAACGTCAGAAGATCCTTGGGTTTAAGACTTGCATGGCTTTTCAACGAAAGAATTTTACCCGAAGAATTAAAGGAATTATCCTTGTGCGTTAAGGAAGACGGAAACGATGGAGCACATGAAGGAACTTTGACCATGAACGATGCCGATGATCTACTGGATTTCACAACAACCCTCCTCGAACGCCTTTATACGGAGCCGGAACGACTCAGATTGGCGAAAAAGCGCCGGGAAGAACGTCGAAACCCTTCAACAGCCCCAATTGGTTCTTGAGGATTCAGAAATGAAGCCAGAAAACGAACGGATAAAAATCGAGTGCGAGAAAGACCGCACTAAATTCTCGATGGCTGAATATCGCCGGTTCTTGGCTCGCGAACTTAAGAAGAAACTCGCGGCGAAACAGAACCGAAAACGGGCGATACGGCAGAAAACAATGTAGCCGAGCAAATGAGATTTCAGATTGAACGCCGCGTTACAGCGCGGCGTCTTCGTTTCGCCGCAACTTAGTGTCCCCATCAACATATATCTCTAGACTAAACCTGTCCGAAACGATCGCTGTTTCGGGCGGGGTGGCTTATGATTCAGTGGCTGGCTGGCGCGCAAGCATGCGTTCCAGGACCCGCTCGTGCTGCTCGGCTACCTCGACCGCTTTTCGCAGGAATCCGAGGTCGCGCAGCCGATCGAACTGCTGCGCGCGGGGGCGCTTCAATAGCGTATCCTTGTCTTGCGCTCCTCAGCTTCCGATCTCTTTCAGCACGGCCTTGAATTTTTCGTCCGACATGTATTTCGCAAACGAGCTGTCGTTGCGCGGGTCGGGCATTTTTTCGCCTTTGATCCGGTTTTCCTTGTATTTGAACGCAGTCCGAAGCGAGTCGATCGCATGGTCCAGGTCGTTCGACTCGGCATACATGCACGCCAGATTGTAATGAAAATTCGGATACGTCGGATCGGCCTTGATGCCGTCTTCGAGCGTCGCACGGCATTTGTCCATCTGGCCCGACATCCCGTACGCCATCGCCAGGCAATCCACCGTCACGCGCCAACTGTCTTTGCCCAGCATCGGACTTTTCTTCTCGAGCTCCAGCGCCTTGGAAAGAAATTCGGGAACCCGCTGCCCGTTGTTCCTCCTGAAGAGCGCGAGCCCCATGTCCCGGTAATCGAGCATGCCGGTCTGGTATTTGTCGAGGATCTTGACGGTGCCGATCAGGTTGTCGAGTTCCTTCCCCTCGTCGCCCGGCCCGAGCACCTTCGATACATGAACGTCAATCCACACGCCGTCGTGGGAAATGTAAGCGTTCACGTCCTTCATCGTCATCTTGCGCGCGGCATCCCGGATCAACCGCTCGGAGATGGCCATCTCGCCCATCTCCCGCGTCGTCTCCGACTCGAATTTGATTGGGCTGTTCTTTAATCGACTCAAATAAAATTCCCGGCAGGCCTTGCTGTCGCCTTCCTTCGGGGCCTGTTCCATGAAAATGGAAAGATTCACGTTCTTCTTGTCGTTGACGGCCAACAGGGCGCGCTCGCCGAAACTCGGGCTGATCTCGCTCCGTTCGACAATGAAACGCCCGCCGATCTCCAAACCCCATTTCTTGTGCGGCGCCCCGACGGCCAGTTTTGCCGCAGGCGCCAGCGTCGGCTTTTCAGTCGAGGCCGGCGTCGGCTTTGCCGGCGGCATTTCGACCTCAGCAACGGCAAGACGCCCCGCCATGAAAAAAGCTATCGCCGCGAAACCGATCCATTTTCTCATCCGATTGCCTCCGGCACGATTTGCGAACTAATGAAGTCGTTCGAATGAATCATAACGAGGATCGAATCGCAACAGATTTGCTTGTTCAGCACTCGGCAGTTGATCTGTGCTAAACTGAACCTGTCCGAAACGAAGCCGTTTCGGGCGGGGTGGCTTATGATCCGGTGGCTGCCTTGGAAATGGTTCGTCCGCCGCCTGGCGCGCCGGCATGCGTTCCAGGACCCGCTCGTGCTGCTCGGCTACCTCGACCGCTTCTCGCAGGAATCGGAGGTCGCCCAGCCGATCGAGCTCCTGCGCGCCGGCGCGGCGTTCCATGCCCGCGGCCTCGTCAACTCCAAGGCGATCCAGCACAACCTGGACTGGGTCTGGCCCTACTGGGTCGAGCGCCAGTTCGACCCGCTCGACCCTGCGTTCATCCCGCGCGCGTTCTCGATCACGCACATCAACCTGACGCACCGCAACTGGACGGCCGTCGGCCAGCCCTGCTGCCCGCTGCTGCCGATCGTCGATCCGCGCGGGCTGCTCACGCCGATCGAGGACGGCTGGTCGCTCGACGCCTGGGTGATCGCCGACAGCGGCGACAAGCTCTACCCGTCGCGCCTGTGCGGCGGCGACCAGGAGCTCGTGCTCGACCCCAACCTGCTCGTGCGGACCATCTCGACCCACTGCGGCCTGAAGCTCGCGAGCGAGATCAGCGTCGAGCCGCGCCAGGGCGGCCCGGTCTGCCTGATGAACCTCGCCGCGCGCGCCGACAAGCCCGGCTGGCTCGTCCTCTCCGTGCGCCCGTTCAACCCCGAAGGCATCAGCTTCGTCGATACGATCCGCATGGACAGCGCCGGCCCCGGCTGGCTGATCAACGACGAATACCGCGTGCGCCTCAGCCTGCCCTTCGAGCGCCACCGCTTCTCGCGCTACCACGACGGCGACGTCAGCTTCGTCCTGCCCGAGGGCGATCAGCTCCGCGAGATCGAATGCGACGTCGGCATGGCCACCGCCGCCTCTATGTACCGGCTCGAACCGGGAGTCGAACGCAACCTGCGCGCCGAAATCGAGCTGAAAAGATACACGCCGGACCGTGCCGGCTCGAAGGGCCGGCACGTCACGTGCGACATCCGGCCCGACGCCTGGCACCGGGCCCTGGCCGGCTCCTGCCGTCTCGAGCACCCCGACCCGCTCGTCCAGCGGCTCTACGACGCCGCGGTCCGCACGCTCGTTCTCCTTTCCCCCGGCGACGTCTTCCCCGGCCCTTACACCTACAAGCGGTTCTGGTTCCGCGACGCCGTCTTCATCATGCACGCGATGGCGTGCGCGGGGCTGCTCGAGCGTGTCGAACGCACGCTCGACCGCTTCCCCGGCCGCCAGACGACGTTCGGCTATTTCCATTCGCAAAACGGCGAATGGGACTCCAACGGCCAGGCGCTGTGGATGTTCGCGCGCTACTGCGAGCTGTCCGGCGCCGAACCGAAGCAGGCCTGGCGCAACGCGATCGCCTCCGGCGCGCGCTGGATCCACCGCAAGCTGACCAGCACGAAGCTCCACGCCCCGCACGCCGGGCTCATGCCGGCCGGCTTCAGCGCCGAGCACCTCGGCCCCAACGACTTCTATTACTGGGACGATTTCTGGTCGGCGGGCGGACTGTTCGCGGCGGCGCGGTTGATGGCGAATGCCGGCGACATCGATGCGGCGCGCCTCATGCACGAGCAGGCCGAGGCGCTCATGAAATCGATCGACGCAAGCCTCGAGTATGCCCGCTCGCGCCTCAATCGCCCCGCGATCCCCGCCTCCCCGTACCGGCGGCTCGACGCCGGCGCGATCGGCTCGATCGCCGCCGGCTACCCGCTCAAGCTGTGGGCACCGGACGATCCGCGCCTCCTCGACCTCGTCGATTTCCTCATCGAGCGTTGCTTCCTCGACGGCGCGTTTTTCCAGGACATGATCCACTCGGGCTACAACGCCTACCTGACGCTGCACGTCGCGCAGGTCTTGCTGCGCGCCGGCGATGCCCGGTTTTTCGACGCGCTCCAATCGGTCGCCGACCTCGCCTCGCCGACCGGCCAATGGCCCGAGGCGATCCACCCCCACACGCGGGGGGGCTGCATGGGCGACGGCCAGCACGCCTGGGCCGCCGCCGAGTGGATCATGATGCTGCGCAACTGCTTCGTGCGCGAGGAAGAGCAACAGGGCCGCCTCATCATCGGCTCCGGCATCGTGCCGCAATGGCTGGAAAAGGGCCAAACGCTGCGATTCGGCCCCGCGCCGACCACGTGGGGCACGATCTCCGTCCAAATCGAGCCGGGTGAAAATGGAACGCGCGTCAGTTGGCAAGCCAATTGGCGCGGCGAGCCGCCCACGATCGAAATCCGCCTGCCCAACCACGCCCCCCAAATCGCCCCGCCCGGCGAGAACTCGGTTGTTGCGAACACAAGATAGGTTTGAAAGCGTGTCTTACGACGGCATCCGGTGAAATGTACATGCGGGAGTCACGGCCGGGCGGTGGTGGGGTGAGCGCACGGCTGGGGGTGGGGGGATTTTGAATGTGATGTCGCTTCGAGCCGAAGCGACCTACCCGAAACGCTTGGGAATTTTTTTGCGGTGCCAGGGCATGATGGCGTTTTTCATGAAATCGCCGTAGTGGGCGCGGTTGAAAAACGGGTGTTTGTTCGGGATTTTCGTGGTATCGCCAGTGCGTGGGTGGATGTTCAGGGCGATACAGCGCGGGTCGTAGGGGTGCGGGTGGTCGGCGGGAGATAGCTCGCGATGCGGGAGATAGGGGTGACGGGGGGAATCGGA
>JAJFUE010000108.1 GCA_021372575.1 bacterium
TACCTATATCGTATAAGGACTTTAGAGCGCTTGACGAAAGTTATCGGTTCGTGCTCGTGCTCGTAATCGTAATCGAATAGGCACCGAACTTCGATACCGAGCCCCGTCTCGATGACGGCGATTGCCGCAAGACTTTTGTTACTCGCTTTAATGGCGGGTCGGCTCAAGTTTTTTTCTCTTGACCCCGATCAGATGGGTAGTTAGTTTGGTGAACGTGGTTTATCTTTCGCCGGACGCAGGGAAGATTCCCGTGATGACCCAGATTCACAACACTTTCGAACTCAAGGCCCTGCTGCTTGTAGCGGTACTGGTAGCGACGTGCGCACCGTAGCGGGTCAATCTTGAAAGCATAAGTTTCACAGACCCCCGCCGGTGCCACACACGCCGGCGGGGGTTTTTCATTCGGGCGCCGGGACGACTCCCGGCCCCGCAAGACCGCAACACGAGCGAAACCGCATGACCCCGAACCATCACCCACAAACCGACCACGAGCACGTGATCGCCGTCCTGGTTGAAAACCATCCCGGCGTCCTCGCGCGCATCAGCGGGATGTTTGCCGCCCGCGGCTACAACATCGAATCGCTCGCCGTCGGCACGACCCAATACCCGACCATGTCCCAGATCACCGTCGCCCTGCGCGGCGAGGACAAGGTCATCGGCCAGATCATCCAGCAGCTCAGCAAGATGGTCGATGTGATCCGCGTCGTCGATATGAGCGACCACGTCCACATCGAGCGCGAGCTGATGCTGATCAAGGTCGCCAGCAACGAGCGCAAGCGCAGCGAGATCATGCAGATCTGCGACATCTTCCGCGCCCGCATCGTCGATGTCGGCCACGACAGCCTCGTCATCGAGGTCGTCGGCACGCTCGACAAGAACGAGAAGCTGCGCGAACTGTTCGAGCCGTTCGGGATCCTCGAAATGACGCGCACCGGCCGCATCGCCGTCCAGCGCGGCACCGAGGTACTCAGGCCGCCGGACGTGTAATCGCATAAGACCCATAGGACCCATAGGACCCAGAAGACCCATTGCAACCAATACCGGAGCCCAATCGATGAAAACCCAAACCGAACCCAAGCCCGCGGCACACTCGGCCGCCAAGCCCGCCGCCCACCCCATGGCCGGCAAGACGATGTCCGGCGCCGACATGATCCTGCAGGTCCTTGCCGACGAGGGGATCGACACCATCTTCGGCTACAGCGGCGGGTCGATCCTGCCGACCTACGACGCCATCTTCCGCTACAACCGCGCCCGCGAGGAAGGCGACGGCGAGCCGATCCGGCTCATCGTCCCGGCCAACGAACAGGGCGCGACGTTCATGGCGGCCGGCTACGCCCGCGCCAGCGGCAAGGTCGGCGTGGCGCTCGTGACCTCCGGCCCCGGCGCGACCAACACCGTCACCCCCGTGCGCGACTGCGCCGCCGACTCGATCCCGCTCGTCCTGATTTCGGGCCAGGTCCCGCGCGCCGTCATCGGCACCGACGCCTTCCAGGAGGCCCCCGTCTCCACGCTCATGGCCTCGTGCGCCAAGCACGTGTTCCTCGTCACCAACCCCGAGGAGCTCGAGGCCACGATCCGCACCGCGTTCTTCATCGCGCGCACCGGCCGCCCCGGCCCCGTCGTCATCGACGTCCCCAAGGACGTCCAGAACTGGCAGGGCGCCTATCAAGGCGAGGGCCAGCTCGAGTTGCGCGGCTATCGCCACTACCTGAACCGCATCGAGAACTCGCGCCTGACGCCCGAATCGGCGCAGATGTTCCTCACCATGCTCGCCAACAGCGAACGCCCGCTCCTGTACGTGGGCGGCGGCGCGATCCTCGGCGAGGCCACCGCCGAGCTGCGCCAGTTCATGGACACGTTCCAGATCCCGGCCGTCACGACCCTGACCGGCATCGGCGCGATCGACCCGGCCAGCCCGCTGTCGCTGCACATGATCGGCATGCACGGCGCGGCCTACGCCAACTACGCCGTCGAGGACTGCGACTTCCTGATCGCCGTCGGCGCGCGCTTCGACGACCGCGTGGCCGGCAAGGTCGCCGCGTTCGCGCCGAACGTCAAATACATCGCGCACATCGACATCGACATCACCGAGATCGGCAAGATCAAGCAGGTCCAGTGGTACCACGTCGGCGACGCGCGCCAAACGCTGAAAGACCTGATGGTTGCAGGCAGGAAGTTCAAGAAGGACTTTGGTGATTGGCACAAGCACCTCGCCGGCCTTCGCGCCGAATACGGCATGGGCTATGACAAGGAAAGCGAGCTCATCCAGCCGCAGGCCGTCATCGAGTGCCTGCAGCAGCTCGCCGGCCCCGATGCCATCGTCGCCACCGGCGTCGGCCAGCACCAGATGTGGGCGGCGCAGTATTACCGCATCGGCAAGCCGCGCCAACTGCTCACGTCGGGTTCGATGGGCACGATGGGCTTCGGCCTGCCGGCCGCCATCGGCGCGCAGGCGGCCTTCCCCGGCCGCACCGTCATCGACATCGACGGCGACGGCTCGATCCGCATGAACATCGGCGAGATGGAAACCGCCAGCACCTACGACCTGCCGGTCAAGATCGTGCTCCTGAACAACCTCGGCGACGGCATGGTCCGCCAATGGCAGCGGATGTATTTCGGCGAGCGCTTCAGCGGCTCCGACAAGTCGCTGCACAAGAAGGACTTCGTCAAGGCCGCCGAGGCCGACGGCTACGGCTTCGCCGTCCGCATCACGAAGCCCGAGGAGATCCGCCCCGCCGTCGAGGCGCTGCTCGCCTACAACGAAGGCCCCGCGCTGCTCGAAGTCATGATCGACCCGAACGCGTCGGTCTATCCGATCGTCGGCCCGGGCCTGGGCTACACCGAAATGGAGACGGGCGAATTCATCCGCAAGCGCCCCGCCCCGCCCGCCCCCCAAAAGGTCGAGCTGACCGCGCTGCCGGATATGTTTTAACCGGCTGATGGTAATCTGGGTCTTCCGGGTCCTCTGAGTCCCGGACCCATTGGACCCAGAAGACCCAAAAGACCCAGCCCCCACCCAAATGCAAGATGGCGCGGCCGAAACCGGCCGCGCCATCTTTATTTCATCATTCATCACTCATCATTCATCATTTATTCTTCGGCTTCCTGGCGCGCCTTGGCCTCGGCGATGATCTTTTCCTGGACCTCGCCCGGGACGCGTTCGTAGTGGTCGAACTCCATCTCGAACGTGCCGCGGCCCTGCGTGATCGAGTTGAGCTGGCGGCTGTAGGTCGTCAGTTCCGACAGCGGCACGTGGGCCGTGATGACCTGCTTCTTGCCGGTCGGGTTCATGCCGAGGATGCGCCCGCGGCGGCTGTTCAGGTCGCCCATCACGTCGCCCATGTATTCCTCGGGGATGTTGATCGTGACCTTGGAAACCGGCTCGAGGATGATCGGGCCGCACTTGGGAATGACATTCTTGAACGCCAGCGATGCGGCGACCTTGAACGCCATATCCGAAGAATCGACTGCGTGATACGAACCGAAGTAGCAGGCGGCCTTGACATCGACCGTCGGCGAGCCGGAGAGCACGCCGCGCTGCAGCGACTCGACGAGACCCTTTTCGATCGCCGACTTGAAGTTGGTCGGGACGACGCCGCCGACGACTTCCCACACGAACTCGAACCCGCTGCCTTCGGGCAGGGGCTCGAAGCGGATCCAGCAATCGCCATACTGGCCGTGGCCACCGGTCTGTTTCTTGTGCTTGCCCTGGCCCTCGGCCTTCCTCGTGATCGTTTCGCGATATGGGATCTTCGGCGACTCGAGCTCGACATCGACCTTCGAGAGGTCCTTGATGCGGTTGACCGCGACCTGAAGGTGCGTCTCGCCGTTGCCCGACAGGATCGTCTGGACCGTTTCCGGGTTGCGCTCGATCTTGAGCGACGGGTCCTGCTCGATGAGGCGGTGGAACCCGATGCCGATCTTGTCCTCGTCGGCGCGGCTCTTGGCGTGGACCGACATGAAGACGTTCGGCTTGGGCAGGGCCAGCGGCGTGACCTTGATATCGGCGTCCTGCGTCAGGGTGTCCCCTGTATGAACGCTCTCCAGCTTGACCGCGCAGCCGATGTCGCCGGCGTGCAGTTCGTCGATGTCGATCGTCTGCTTGCCCTTCGGCACAAGCAGGTGCGCGATGCGCTCGGTCTTGTTCTGGTTGACGTTGGTCAGCGCCAGCTCGCCCTTGCCCGTGCCGCGCAGAACCTTGAACAGGCTGATCTTGCCGGCAAAAGGATCAATAATCGTCTTAAAGACGTGCAGGACGAGCGAACCCTCGCCGGAAATGGTGACAGGCTCCGCTTCCTCGCTCTTGCCGACTGTCGCGCTGTATGACGTGCTGATCGTCGGGTCGGGCAGGCACTGGGCCGCCAGGTCCAGCAGCGAACGGATGCCGATCATCTGCGCCGCGGAGCCGCCCAAAACGGGGACAGCCCGCCGCTGCCGCATCACGGCGGCCAGCCCGCGCATCACTTCTTCCTGCTCGAGCTTGCCTTCATCGAGGAACTTCATCGTCAGCTCGTCGTCGCCCTCGGCGGCGGCCTCGACGAGTTGTTCGCGCATCGCCTGGGCCTCGTCGGCCAGGTTGGCCGGGATGTCCTCGAACGTGACCTTCTGGCCGCTCACGCGCACGAGCTTCATCTTGAGCAGGTCGATGACCGCCTCGAGGCCCGTGCCTTCGCCGACCGGCATCACGATCGGTGCAAGCCGGATCCCGAGCGCGTTCTGGATCGAATCGACCGCCTTCTGGAACGAGGCGTTTTCCTTGTCGAGCTTGTTGATGAAGACGACGCGCGCGAGGTTGAACTCGTCGGCATATTGCCACGCGAACTCGGCGCCGGTGTCGAAGCCGCTGGAGGCGTCGAGCACGAGCAGCATCGTCTCGACCGGCCGCATGCCGCCCTTGATCTCGCCGACGAAGTCGCGGTAGCCGGGCAGGTCGAGCAGGTTGATTTTGCAGTCTTCATATTCCAGCGGGATGACGCTCGCCTGGATCGAAACCTGGCGGCGCACCTCTTCGGGGTCGTAATCGGAGACCGTGTTGCCGTCGCCCGTCTTGCCGAAGCGCTCGCTCTGCTTGAGCTGCCAGAGCATCGCCTCGGTGAGGGTCGTCTTGCCTGAGCCAGTGTGGCCGGCCAGGGCAATATTGCGGATGCGCGATGTCGGATAGACTTTCAACGTCGGCTCTCCTTGCTGATTCTGATGGTTTGACTTAGGCGCCGAGCGCTTCAAGGCGCCCGCACGCCCCGAAAACAGTATGAACAGAGCATTCTAAACGCCAGCAAATATGGTAGCAAGCGGGAAGTGGAGGGAGCTGGAATTCCAGTTCGGAGTTCAAGCTTCAGCTTGTTCTGGAAAAGAAAAAGACCGGCGGAAGGTCTGGCCTTTGACCGGGCCGATCATTAACTTTGACTGTGCGCTCACCGCTCGTCATATAAAACCGAATCGCCCGGTATCGAATATCCAATTCAAACGCTGGTTGGCAAAGGTCGGGATTTGAAACAACCATCACAAAAAACAGCGTTGCATCATCCCTGACTCAACGCCGAATTCGAGAATTTCGGAACCGTATTTCGCAAATCAATTAAGGTGAACGTCCCTTTGTTCCAGAAAAGGTAACACTCACTGGATTTTGAGTCCAACACGTTTACTCCAAACTCATCGCCTGTTGCCCCACTCAGACGAGACCACCCTCCCCACGCCGACTTCACCCAATAAAAATCCGTCCAACTCTCACGAATCTCTTTTGTAAACAGTTTCGCCCCCCCGACCTAATACACACCTATCGGGCAACCCTCCAACGCGTACACCCCCTACCAAGGCCGGCTCTCCGCCGGCCGTTTTCTTTTCCAGGGCAAGCTGAAGCTTGAACTCCGAACAGGAATTCTGACGCCGCTCCAGACCGCTACCGTGCTTGGCGGGCACACGTAAAACGCCGGATCGGAATTGCTCCGATCCGGCGTTTACTCAGGACTCAGCACTCAGCACTGTTTAGTTGATGTGCTTGAACATCTCGAACATGGGCATGAACATCGCAATCACGATGCTGCCGATGACCAGGCCGAGGAACACCATCAGCAGCGGCTCGATCATGGAGGTCAGGCCGGAGACGGCGGCATCGACCTGGTCCTCGTAGAAATCGGCGATCTTGCTGAGCATGCTTTCGAGGGCGCCCGTGCGCTCGCCGACGTCGATCATGCGGACAACCATCGGCGGGAACACGTTGCTGTCGCGCAGTGGCGTGGCGAGCGTCTCGCCGCTTTGGATCGCCGTGCGCGTTTTGATCACTGCATCCTCGACGACCGTGTTACCGGACGTTTTGGCGCATATCTCGAGCGCGGAAAGGATGTTGACGCCGGAGCGGATCAGCGTGCCGAGCGTGCGGCTGAAGCGCGCCACGGCCACCTTGAGGAACAGCGGCCCAAAGATCGGCATGCGCAGCTTGAAGCGGTCGAGCGCGCGGCGGCCGTTTTCCGACCGCGCCATTTGCCAGACGCCG
>JAJFUE010000127.1 GCA_021372575.1 bacterium
CACGAAAGAGAGAACACGAAAGACACGAAAAAGTTCCGGCAATTCGATGGCTGAAGCCGGGCCCGAAAAGCGCGCTGAAGCGCGCTGATAAGAAAACCAATGGATCGCTGACCACCGGCTGAAGCCGGTGGCAACCCGTTCGGCCCGCTAAAGCGGGCAGCGCAAAAAGCTGTTGCGCGCAACACGCCGGACACCAAGGGGAGACCATAAAATCTTGTTGGAAAAACAAGATTCCGACGGATAGTAGTACGAAAAAGTCAATCCGGCTGGAAGGGCTCTGAAAAATGGGAATCATGGGAATGATGAGAATTATGGGAGTGATGGGAATGATGCGGCCGATGGATTTGATCAGTGAGTTTCGGGCGGGCCGTTGGCGATGAGGTTGATGTCGTGGCGGTAGGGGTATTTCGGGTCGCGGAGTTTGGCGGCGTATTTTTTCTTGAATGCGTCGGCGTCGAGGTCGCAGGCCCAAATTCCCCAAAGCATGTCGTCGATTTTGTCCTGCTTCATGATCTTGTGGGCGTGGGTAATGAAAAAGTCAAAATCCAGAAGGGCAATCGAGGCCATTTCGTAGCTCATCGCCTCGGCCACGTGGCCGTCCATGCGGGGCATCATGAGGAACATCGATTGCAGGGCGATAGCGTTTTTCATTTCGGCAAGGTTTGCGCTGATTTCAAGCAGCGTATAATAATCGGTCGTGATCTTGTCATCGTCGTCGTAAGCCTCATCGAGGCTTTTCATGAGCGCGCGACGGATAAACATTGAATCCTTTGCGACATCATCGGGACTGCGATCCAGGATTCGGATTTTCAGATAACGTGAGAAGGCCTCGAAGTATTCGCCGGACTTGGCAAGGTTCAGTTTTGCCAATTGCACGCGCATTTGTGGGGTGAAGCGGTCGCGTTTGGAGACCATGTAGTCCGCGGCAAAGGGAATCACGCACGGGTATGTTTGGATTTGGGTGAGTAATGTTGGGGAATCAATAAAATCTTTTCGTTTTGTGAAGAATTCCCATGCGCTCGCGTGCTCAGAGAGAAAACGATGAGTTGGATCGTCTTTTCTTGTGAGAAGGCCATCATTCACAATGAACTTCGGGTTGGATGGCGCTGACGGCTTCGCAAGAATGCCGCGGAAAAAGCGATACGCGTCCGGATCGTCGCGGGTCGCGAGAATACGAATGATGTCATAGCGGTTATCGAATGAGCTGGAATGGCTGGTGTAAGTGGCCACGAGTTCAAGGGATGATCTGGCTTCAAGAATTGAGCGATTCGGGGGCGCGGCCTGAAGCGATTGGATGGAGAAAAAGATCGCGATGGCCCAAAGGAAATGAGAGGGACGATTGGGCGTTTGCATAAAAAAACCGATCGATGGATTTCAAACGTGAAGATGATAACCAATCGTGCGCGGAAAGGGAAGGGGATGGTAGGATGAATGGCTGAAGCATGATGAAGAAATTGTGCGGTTTGTGTCGCCCCTCCGGGGCTCGGGGGAAAATTATAAATGCGAACCCAGGGTTGCGCTCGCAACAGCCTCGCTCCACCCTGGGCAAACATATTTCGCCCCTGACGGGGCTTGGTGGAAAGCGAATCAGCAAGGGACAATATCGGTTGGGCGGTGGTCCCTCGCTCACGCTCGGGCTACTGCATTCCGTGCCGCGGTCGGCGGCCCCGGCCTGTCGCGGCAGGCGATCAGCAAACGCGGTAGGCCGTTTTCGCCGTAAAGCGCCATGGAGTCGGAACGCACGCATGCTAAAAGCGACGCCGAAGCGACCCACGCATATCGTTTTCTATGTTGAAAACATCTTTTCAGGCATCTATCATCCGTTCGTGTTTGAACAAAACATTCCTTCAGGAAGGGCATCATGAACAAGCTTAGACTCGGCATCGTTTTGCTGGTCCTGGTCCTGGCCGCCGGGCAGGTCCGGGCGGCGGATTCGGGGGCGCCCGCGCTCCAGGACGCCACGTGGAGCGAGGATTTCGAAAACGGCACGAGCTGCGGGTGGGACAGCTACCCGGCGTTCGAGGACACCGCTTTCGACTTCACGCTGATCTCGGGGCGGTTTTTGCCCCGCTACCACCTGCAGGGCTACCTGCAAAGCGGCGAGTTCTTTTATCCAGTCGGCGTCACGCCTCCCGGCAATGACTCCGCCAACACGCGCTACCTGTTAAGGAACCTGCGCCCCAACTCGGCGTCAAGCCAGTTGATCGGCGTCGTTCAGAAATTCCCGAACCTCTACGCGGGCGCGGGAACGAACGTTGAATTTGACTATTGGCTCCAACTGCCGCACGGCAAGAACGCACTACGGGTCGAGCTCGCGGGCGGCGACGGCCAGCGCTACCAGACGGTCATCAATGACCTCAAGGTGCAGGAATGGGTGCGCGCCAAGCTGCCGGTTTCGGCGTTCAAGTCGAAGGAAGGCGCAATGGCCGATGGCACGCAGATCCAGGCGCTGGTCATCGCGGCGGAGATCGAGCGCGGCAACCCGTCGGAGTATGTGTTCGTCGGCGTCGATAACGTGAAGATCAACGGCAAGGCGCGCGTGGGCTTCAAGCTGACGACGCCGGTCTCGACCGCATACAAAAACTGGGAAATCAACTTCCTCGACCGGCAGTATAGCCCCGGCCAGACGCTCGCGATCGAGGCCGAAAGCGACGGCGGCGCGCTCGAGGGCGTGACGGCCAGCCTCAAGACCTATGACGGCAAGGTGCTGGCGAACAACGTCGCGCTGACCGGCGGGCCCGAAAAATTCTCGGCCACCTCGGCCTATCAGTTTACCAAGGAAAATCTCGGGCCGCTGACGCTCACGATCGAGGGCAAGAAGAGCGATGGCTCGGTGGCCAGGACCGACTTCCGCATGTGGAACATCACCCCCGTTCCATCGTCGCACCCGCGCGTGATGATCAAGGAAGCCGACAAGGACCGCGTGGCCGCGCTGATGCGGACGCCGGAGTGGAACAAGACGCTTCCCGATGTTATCAGGAACGCCGACGGCGTCATGGCCGGCCTGCGCAACGGCCGTCCCAACACGAACCCGGGCGGCTCCGGCGACGCGCCGCCGAAGATCCAGTCCGAACTGCTGCCGACGGATTACCTGTTCGCGACGAACGAGAACATCATCCCTGCGAATATTTTCCGGCGGTTCTGCGACCGCATCGAGCCGGCCGCGTGGGCGTATTACTACACCGGCGACCGCAAGTATGGCGACTGGGCCAAGAAGCAGATGATGAACCTGATCCAGTGGGACACGTGGATCAGCCCGTGGTTCGAATTCCAGGGCCGCCCGTTCTACTATCCGGCCGGCCAGGGAACCGAGGAACTCGCGGTGGCTTATGATTTGATCCGGCCGTTGCTGAGCGACACTGAGGCGGCCCAGGTGCGGCAGGCGATCTTCGAGAAGGGGATCAAGAAGGCGTGGACCGAATGGTTCGAGAACAACCGCGTCCCGTTCAGCACGTCCAACTGGATTGCCCATTCGATGGCCAGCCCGCACATCGCGCTCATGGCGATCATGAACGAAGGCCGCAGCGAATTCATGAACCAGTACGGCGAGCCGTATTTCTCGACCACCGCCGAGAAGGTCCTCGAGATGGCCCACCGGACGATGCGGCCCGACGGCGGCTGGGGCGAGGATTACAGCTACCAGGATTATGCAAACCAGGCCGCGCAGCGCTGGCTGTATGCGGCGGCGAACCTGCTGGGCGCCGAGGACCTCGCCGAGCAGCTCAATTATACCAAGGGCCACCTTTTCCCGATGTACATGACGGTCATGACACCGAGCCGTTCGGTGCTGTCGATGGGCGACAGCTTTGACCGGCCCGTTCCCGGCCTGAATTTCACGTGGGAATGCGGCAAATCGACCGATCCGTCCGCGCACTGGTTCCGCGGCAAACAGGGCGCCTCGAACCTCGAGATGCTGATGAGCTCGCACCTGCTGAACGTGCCGCCGAAGTCTCCGGCCGAACTCGGGATGCCGCTCGGGCGGGTGTTCCCGCTCAAGGGCAACGCGGTGTTCCGCACGGGCTGGGATCCGGATTCGGCGTTGATCAACTTCCGCGCGGGCCCGTGGTACAACCACACGCACGTCGATATGGGCAACTTCCGGTTCGTCGCGTTCGGCAAGGAAGTGGCGACCGAAAGCGGCCACGTCGAGTATTACGGCGACCCGTGGTTCTGGGGATTCTTCACCCAGGCCGGCGGGCACAACTGCATGCTCGTCGATGACAACAACGAGAGCCAGTATCCGGGCGATTTCGACAGCGAAGTCAAGGCGCTCAAGGACAGCGCGCGGATGACGGCGTGGGTCGCGGGCGACGGCGTGAGCTTTGCCACGGCGAACCTGGCGCCGGTCTATAAGAACCCGATGAAGGCGTATGAACGCCGGATGTATTTCGTCGCGCCGGGCTATGTGGTGTTCAACGACCGCATCCGCTCGGCCGACGGCGATCACAGCTTCCATTGGCAGGTTTATCCTCCAGCCAAGGAAAACCTGAAGGTTGAGGGCACCGCGGCTCAGGTTGTCGTCGATGACGTGACGATGCAGGTGGCGGTGGCCTCGCCGGAGAACGCCCGGCTGATCGTCAAGGACGTTCCGATCCCGGTGGCCGAATACGGCGGCTTCCCGAAGAAAAAGATGGATCCGCGCGCGGTGCTGCAGATCGTGAACGCGCAGCCGGCCGACTCGGCCGACTTCGTGGTCGCGCTGCTGCCGCACAAGTCGGCGGGCGCCGCATGGAAGAGCACGCCGCTTCAGGGGCGCGGATACAAGGGGATCAGGATCGAGGGCGAAGGCAAGGTCGATACGATCTGCTTCGCCGCCGACGGCAAGATCAGCGGCGACGTGGCGACCGACGGCGCCTCGGCGTTTGCCCGCAGCGAAGGCGGCAGGATCACCATGGCCGCCGTTGAAAACGCCAAGACGCTCAAGGTCGATGGCAAACCGGTGCTCGAGTCGCAGGCCCCTGTCAGCGCGTCGTGCATCGCCGTGGCCGACGGCATGAAGTGGTCGTTCAACAGCCCGCTCGGCGGCACGGTTCGCGTGATCGACGCGTCGGGCAACCTGAAGACGGTAAACGTGCGTCAGGGTGAATCGACGCAAATCGTCAAGTAACGGAAGGGGAGGACAAGGATGAGGGCGCATCGGAAACGGTGCGCCCTCATTGTGTTTGAATCAAGGGCCCAAGGGACTGAAAGAACCAAAACTTTCATTTTTCATTTGGGCAATTAAATTGCATGATAAGAACGGGCAGATTTACAGGCTGCCGGGAAGATTTGGCGCGAGTCGCACATGCCGAATTCCGGAACCATCGCCACGATTCTGATCACCGACGACGACGCGGGGCAGCGTAGCCTCCTCGAGTCGTATCTGACGGGCCAGGGCTATCGCGTCGAGACGGCGAAATCGGCCGAGGACGCGCTCGCGAGGCTCAAGGAGCGGCGATTCGCGTTGCTCATTTCCGATGTGCGCATGCCGGGGATGTCCGGGCTCGAAATGCTGGGGCGCGTGCGGCACGACTGGCCCGACCTGCCGGTGCTGATGGTGACGGCGTTCCCCGACATTCGCGGCGCGGTCGAGGCGATGCGCGATGGCGCGCTCAATTACCTCGAAAAACCGATCGATTTCGGCGAGCTGATCGGGCTGGTGCGCAAGGCGGTCGGCAAAACCGGCGCGCCGCCGGTCAAGCCGGCCAATCACATCGCGCCGCCCGAGGGCGTGATCGCCGAGAGCCCGGCGATGCTGGCCGTGATCCGCGAGTCCGCGCTGGCCGCGCCGTCGGAAGTGCGCATCCTGATCACCGGCGAAAGCGGCGTGGGCAAGGAAGTCGTGGCCGACCTCGTGCACCGCCTGAGCAAGCGGGCGGCGGGGCCGCTCGTCAAGGTGAACTGCGCGGCGATCCCGGAGAACCTGCTCGAGAGCGAACTGTTCGGCCACGAGCGCGGATCGTTCACGGGCGCGTCGAACCAGCGCATCGGGCGCTTCGAGGAAGCCAACGGCGGGACGATCCTGCTCGACGAGATCGGAGAGATGAGCCCGGGCCTGCAGGCAAAATTGTTGCGCGTGATCGAGGACGGAAGCTTCCAGCGCGTCGGGTCCAACCGCACGCGCCACACCGACTCGCGGCTGCTGGCTTCGACCAATCGCGACCTGGAATCGGAGGTGGCGTCGGGGCGATTCCGCGAGGATTTGTTCTTCAGGCTGAACGTGCTCGAGATTCACGTTCCGCCGTTGCGCGAGCGCTCCGCCGATATCATCCCGCTGGCGCATGCGTTCGCGAAGGAGTTTGGAGGCGGCCGGCCGCGGCTTGCGCCGGCGACCATCGCGCAGCTCGAGGCCTACTCGTGGCCGGGGAACGTGCGCGAACTGCGCAACGCGATGGAGCGCGCGGTGCTGATGGCGCATGGCGATCTGATCCTGCCCGAGCACCTGCCGAGGCGCGTGCAATCGGCGGCCGGCCAGTCCGAGGCGCAGCCGTCGGGTGCGGGACGGATGGACGAGGTCGAGCGCGCGGTGATTTTGCAGACGCTTCGGGAAAATGGTTTTAATCGCAGTGAAACGGCGCGCGCGCTCGGGATCAGCCGCAGGGCGCTGCTCTACAAGCTTCAGAGATATCGTGAACAGGGTTTCCCCACCGAATCCGAGTAGCTTATTTTTTCATCATTCATCATTGATTCTCATTCTTTCTTTACTTCACCTGTTCGTGGTTTAACATGGAGCTGTTGCGATTTGGAGGCGCTGAATATGACTACTCCCTCAAACTCACCGGTCACCACCCATACGCTGAGGCAGATGAAACGCGAACAGCGGCGCATTACGATGGCGACGGCTTACGACGCGATCACCGCGGCATGGGTCGAGGCCGCTGGAATCGATACGATCCTTGTCGGCGACTCGCTGACCAACACGGCTCTCGGGCAGCCGGACACGATCGGCGCGACGCTGGACATGATGATTCATCACTGCGCGGCGGTTGCGCTCGGCGCGGGGCGCGCGCTGACGATCGGCGACATGCCGTTCATGACCTACAAGATCAGCGCGGAACAGGCGATGGCGAGCGCGGCGCGGATGATGCAGGAAGGGCGCATGAAGGCGGTCAAGCTCGAAGGCGGGCGCGAGGTCGCGCCGATCGTCGCGCGCATGGTCGATGCCGGGATACCGGTGCTGGGCCACATCGGGCTCGTGCCGCAGTCGTATCATGCGCTGGGCGGATACCGGATTCAGGGGCGCGGCGAGACCGACGCCAAGCGGCTGATGAACGACGCGATCGCGCTCGAGGACGCGGGGGCGTTCGGGATCGTGCTCGAGAAAATGCCGGCGCAGCTTTCGGAGGAAATCACGAAGCACCTCGCAATCCCGACGATCAGCATCGGGGCCGGGCCGGGGTGCGATGGCCAGGTGCTTGTGCTGGCCGACCTGCTCGGGATGACCGGGATGCCGCCGTTCAAGTTCGTGAAGCAGTATGCAAACCTGCGGGAAGTCGCGGTCGGCGCGTTGCGGCAATATGCCGAGGACGTGCGCGGCGGCGCATTCCCCGGACCGGAGCACTCCTACGATGCTTAACCGCGCCCACCCACGGCTGGAGGTGACGGCTGAACTGGCGCGACTGCTCAAGGCCGCGCTGGCCGAGGACGTCGGCACGGGCGACGTGACGACGAAATCGATCGTGCCGCCGGCGCTCCAGGGGCGGGGTGAGATCATCGCCAAGGCCGAGGGCGTCCTGTGCGGCGCATGCATCGCAGATCACGTCTGGCGGCTCGCGAGCCGCAAGATCGAGGTCAAGTGGCTTGCGCACGACGGCGATCGTGTGGAGCCGGGGCAACGCGTCGCCGAGATGAAAGGACCGATGGCGGGATTGCTGACGGGGGAGCGCGTCGCGCTGAATTTCCTGCAGCAGCTTTCGGGCGTGGCGACATTCACGGCGAAGTTCCACGAGGCGGCGGGCGGATCGGCCGGGCCGCTCATTTGCGACACGCGCAAGACGACGCCGTTGTGGCGGCGGCTGGAGCGCTACGCGGTGGCGGTCGGCGGCGGATGCAATCACCGCTTCGGGTTGTTCGACATGGTTTTAATCAAAGAAAACCACGCGCGGGCGGCCGGGGGTCTGGGCGAGGCGATTCGTCGCGCAAGAAAAGGCGCGCCGGGATTGCGCATTGCCGCCGAGGCGCGCGACCGCGAGGAAGTGCGCGTCTGCTGCGAAGGGCACGTGGATTTGATTTTGCTCGATAATTTCACGCCGGCCAAAGCCAGGGCGGTGATCGACGAGTTCCGCTCGACGGGGATTCCGTTCGAGATCAGCGGCGGCGTGACGTTGAAAAACATTGCGGCATACGCCAAGGCGGGCGCGGACAGGATTTCGATCGGAGCCCTCACGCATTCGGCCCCGGCGCTGGATTTGTCGGTGCAGTTGTATCAGGTTGAGGATTAAACTGGATCTGATATGATTGATTTATGAGAGACAACGCCAAAACCATCCGCACGGGCTGGGATTCTAAAACGCCGGAAAACAAAGTGCGTTGGTTTCGATCATTGAGCATCGATGAGCGCGTTCAAGCGATTTGCGACTATTACGATTTAATAACCGGAATGCAGCCTGATATCGCGAAGCGGAAACATGCTCCACAAGCTCAAGGCCCTGTTCAAATCATTACAAGAAAATGATGCCCGTTACCTCGTGATCGGCGGCATTGCCGTAGCGCTTTACGGCGTTCCACCGAATACGTTCGATACCGATATCACGATCGAAGCAACGCTCGAGAATGCCGGGAAGATTCTACGCGCGTTAAAAGAGGCGGGATTTGCCACTGCCGACTTGATCGATGCCGCCGGGTTGCTCAGAAACGAGGTCACGATCTTTGATGATTTCGTTCAAGTTGATGTGCAGACACGAACACCGGGCTTGGAATTCGGTTCCGCCTGGTCGCGGCGTGAAATGATGCAGGTGCAAGGGCAACCATTTTACGTGGTAAGCAAACAGGATTTGATTGCCTCGAAGCGCGCGGCGGGACGGCCGGTTGATTTGGAAGACGTCCGACTGCTGGAATTGGAATAATCATGAATTTCAATAACGAACCTCGGGATTCCGACGACCTGGACCTTGTCGTTGTTTATACGACAACCGATCAGGTGACGGCAGCGCTGGCGGGGTCTTGCCTTGAAGGCGAGCAGATTCCGTTCATGGTCCGGCACGAAGGCCTGCAAAGCACGCTGGGCATCCCGTCGTTCGGCAGTTTCAACCCGGCGATCGTTCCGCTCGAGCTGCTCGTGCCGGCAAAATATGCGGAAGAAGCAATCAAGGTATTGCAGGTGTGGGAGCAGTCGCGCGAGCCCGAACCGGGCGCGGCGGCGGATGAAAACAAAACGCCGCCGATGCGCGTTAAGAAGATCGTCTTTGCGATCTGCATGATGATGGTGGGATTCAACATCGCGGCCGGCGCGTTTTACCCGGGATCGCTGCTGATCGTCGTTCCGGTCACCGGGCTGCTGCTGCTGTCGCTGCCGGGGTATTTGTATTGGAACCACCTGCACCGGCTCGGCTATGAATGGCCGACGATTAGCGACGCGCATCGGATCCGGTGGTGCTGCGCGAAGCATGCGTACGAATTGCCGCCGGCCTCGGAAGTCGAAACCCTCCCCGGCATCGAGCGCAACAGCGAAAGCATCATTCAGTTTCTGATCAATATTGATGAATACAAGCGCGGCGCGCGGAAAAAAGATTCGGGCGAGTAATTTTGAGTCGCGCGTGAACCCAGGTTCAAGATTTTAGCAACCGAATCAAATCCGCCCTCGTAAGTTCGGTATCGCGAAGAATTTTGCCGAGCAATCCATGACCTATTGTTTCACCCGCGTGCAGTGGAACACTTGTCGTTCGGCCGTCGGGGTGTCGCAGAAAGTGATGACTGCCGTTAATTCTAACGACGGCAAAGCCCGCTTTCGCGAGGGCATTGATAAGTCTTTGTCCATCCAAGGCGGGCAATTTGCTCATATCAATATTTTCCGCGAGAGTTAATTAAAGCGCAAATCGCTGAACGCCGATAAAACGGGTGCGAGTTTTGGGTTTTTGCTCGCTTTCGCAAAGTTCGATGACTTCGCGAAGGCGTTCCATGAGCTCATCCATCGAGCGGGCCTGGGTGTAGCAGCTTTTTAACGCGGGAACTTCCGCGACAAAATAGCCATCCTCGTCCTGCTCGATAATGACCGTATATTCCCGGTGCTTTTTCATGCCCTCAGCCTCCATATGCTACAATTATGCAGGAATGCTCGGCGAAAACTCAACATGGAACCCATCGCCGCAAAATCAGCCCCAAAATGAATCCGTTCTTTTCATCATTCCTCATTCATCTTTCATCATTTTCTTGACCCTCATTGCCCAAAAAAGCACACTGTTATGGCGACTCGTAACGTCTTGGAGAATGTGAACATGGTGATCAAAAATGCAGTTTTGCCGGTGGCCGGGTTGGGGACGAGGCTCCTGCCGGCGACCAAGTGCCAGCCCAAGGAAATGCTGCCGGTCGGCAAGCGGCCGGTCGTGCAATACATCGTCGAAGAGCTCGAGCGCAACAATTTCGAGCGCGTCCTGCTTATCACGGGGCCCAACAAATACTCGATCGAGAACCACTTCGACACCGACGCGGACCTGATCCGGCACCTGCGCGAAACGAAGAAGGAAGACCTGCTCGCCGAGCTCGAGTTCGAGCGGTCGAAACTGCGCTTTTTCTACACGCGCCAGAAACTTCAGCGCGGACTGGGCGACGCGGTCCTGCACGCCGAGGAATTCGCCGGCAACCAGCCGTTCGCGGTCGCGCTCGGCGACTCGATCCTTGGCATGCACGCCGGCAGCAGGACGCTCTCGTTCATGCGCGATGTGTTCACGGAGACGCCGTGCGCGGCGGTCGTCGCCTTCGAGGAAGTGCCGCTCGATGAGGTCAGCCAGTATGGCATCGCCGAGCCGGTCACGCCCCCAACCGATGGCGGCGCGTTCGAGGTCAGGAGCCTGATCGAGAAACCGTCGGTCAAGGAATCTCCAAGCCGGCTGGCGATCGCGGCGCGCTACATTTTCTCGCCGCAGATCTTTCAGGCGCTGCACGTCACGAAGCCCGGGCGTGGCGGCGAAATCCAGCTCACCGACGCGATCCGCATCATGATCGACGGCGGCGAAAAAGTCCTCGGCGTCAAGCTGCCGGCGGGCGAGCGCCGCTACGACATCGGCAATTTCGAGAGCTATTTCAAGGCCTTCATCGAGTTCGCGCTGAACGATCCAGAATACGGCACGGAACTGCGCGACTATACCCGGAGGCTGCTCAATGAGGATCATTGAGACCCGCGCCCATGCCAGAGCCGGCTTGGTCGGCAATCCGTCCGACGGCTACTTCGGCAAGACGATCTCCTTCACGTTCTCGGATTTCTTCGCGCGCGTCATCATCTACGATTGGCCGACGCTCGAAATCCTGCCGTGCGAGCAGGACAAGGACACGTTCGACAACCTGTGCGAACTGGTCGAGGACGTCAAGCGCAACGGCTACTACGGCGGGTTGCGGCTGGTCAAGGCCTCGGTCAAGAAATTCTGGGATTACTGCACGTCGGTCGGGATCGTGCTGCCCGAGCGGAACTTCACGATCCGCTACGAGACGACCATTCCGCGGCAGGTGGGGCTTGCGGGAAGCTCGGCGATCATCACGGCCACGTTCCGCGCGTTGATGGCGTTCTACGACGTTCAGATCCCGCCCGAGATCATGCCGAACTGGGTGCTGGCGACGGAGGTCGAGGAACTCCACATCCGTGCCGGCCTGCAGGACCGCGTCGCGCAGTGCTACGACGGCCTCGTTTACATGAACTTCGCGAAAGAATTACTTGAACGCGACAAGCACGGTTTTTACGAGCCGCTCGACACGGCGCTCCTGCCGAACATCTATATCGCTTACCAGGTCGTGCTGGCCGAGGTTTCGGACGTGGTGCACAGCAACCTGCGCGAGCGCTGGGAACACGGCGACAAGGACATCGTCGATGCGATGAAGAAATTCGCGGAGCTTGCCGAACGCGGCCGCGCGTGCCTGCTCGAGGGCGATCATGCCGGGCTCGCGAATGTGATGAACGCCAACTTCGACCTGCGGCGCAGCATCATCCACATCAGCGCCGACAACATCAAGATGGTCGAGACGGCGAGGGCGTGCGGTGCGTCGGCGAAGTTCGCCGGCAGCGGCGGCGCAATTGTCGGGACGTACACCGACGAGGCCATGTTCGAGGAACTCACGCGCGAGCTGACGAAAATCGGATGCCGGGTGATCAAGCCGGCCCTGACGACGGGGCGGGTGAAACCGAAGGTCGGGACGACGGTATAAGTCCAGACGGTGCGATATTTTGAACCACGGAATACACTGAATACACGGAAATAAATTACCCAAGTTTCCGTGTGGTCCGTGTATTCCGTGGTTTGTTCAATTCATGCTCGCGGAAAAATAACCATGACTCGCGACAGCCGCTACCGGTTCATCTGGACGTGCATTTTCGGGCTCTCGATGGGTTATTTCGAGGCCTCGGTGGTCGTGTATTTGCGCGGGCTTTATTATCCGGAAGGATTCGGGTTCCCGCTCAAGCCGCTTGAGGCGTTCAACCAGATGCACCTCGCCGTCGAGGCCGGCCGCGAGGCGATGTCGATCGTGATGCTGCTCTCGGTGGCGATGCTGGCGGGGCGCCGTCCGCTCGAGCGCTTCATCTTGTTCCTGTGCGCGTTTGGCGTGTGGGATATTTTCTATTATCTATTCCTGTATGTGGCGCTCGGGTGGCCGGAGAGCCTGACGACGTGGGACGTTTTGTTTATGCTGCCGCTGCCGTGGATCGGACCGGTGTGGTCGGCGGCGGTGCTGGCGGTGCTGTTCGTCGTGACGGCCATGATTCATTTGTTGCTCGAAGATTCGGGCCGGCCGCTCAAACCGACGATCGGCGAATGGGCCGTCGCGATCGCCGGGGCACTCGTGATCGTTTACAGTTTTTGTTACGAGGGGATCGAGGTCGGCAGAGGCGCGATGCCACACCCGTATCCGTGGTGGTGGTGGGTGGTCGGAACGGGGATGGGAATCGCGGCGTTTGGGAGGGCGATTCGGAGAGCGATGGGGAAGAAGAGATGAAAGATGAATTGATTCGCGGTTGATGTTTGAGGGCTAAAGCCGGGAGTCGAAAAGCCGGCTAAAGCCGGCTCAAATGTTCATAAAATGAAAGGACCAGCAACCACCGGCTGAAGCCGGTGGCAACGCGTTCAGCCCGCTAAAGCGGGCTCTTACGATCCACGAATCACGATCCACGATTCACGTTCCACGAACATCACGCGGCGTCGGTCATTGAATCGAGCCAGAGTTTCTCGAGCGTTTCGATGTCTCTGCCATAGACTTTCTTGACGGCGTCGCCGAGCGGGGTGTTGGCGCCGATCGCGACGAGCAGTTCGCGGAGCTTCCATGGGCGGTAGCGCGCCGCGAGCCACTGGACGAAACTGCGTGACAGCAAATACGCGCGCTCGACCTGCTGTGTGTCGGTGATCTTGGTGAAGCTCGGCGGGAGCGTGAGGACCGAGACCTGCTCGCCGTTGCGGATCAGCTTGGCGATGGCGCGGCGGTCGGCCCTGGCGCGCGCGTCGCGGTCGGCGATGTCGCGCTCGTAATACATGGCGAGCCCCTCATTGAGCCACGCGGGAACCTTCGGGCCGGCAAGGTCGATGACGACGGCGTGCGTGAGCTCGTGGCGCAGCGTCGTCGTGAGCGCCTTGCTGTCGATTTCGTTTTTGAGCGGCACGCGGATCTTGCCGTCGTAAAGGCCGGACGACCAGCCGGGCGCGGCGGTGGCGATGTCGTAAGACTCGCGGCTGTAAAGGACAACGGCGAAGGGGTGTTTGGCGTCGTAGCGCAGGTCGCGGCGGATCTGGAACAGGCCGCGGCTCAGGACCTTGATCGCGTCGCCCGCGGTCTGCTCGTTGACCTTGCCTTCGTAGCTAACCTTGAACTCGCGGCTCGTGCGCTGGTCGAAGTTGCCCTCGACGGCTTCCTCGCGCACGGCTTTTTCGAGCATTGCGCTCAGGCCGGGGATGTTGGGATCGATCGCAGCGGCGGCACGCCAATACTCGAGCGCGGATGCGGTGTCGCCTTCCTCGTAGAGCATTTCGGCCATCTTGAGCTGGGCGTGGGTGCAGTCCGGGTCGATCTCGAGCGCGCCGGCGAGCAACTTGCGGGTGCGCTCGCGATTGCCCTTCGCCAAGGCTTCCTCGGCGGTCGTATAGACATTATAGGCACGGCGTTTGGCGATTTCACGGTGCTGGTCGTCGGTGGCGGCGTCGGCGTCGGCGCGCACGAGCTGACTTTCCGCCTCGTCATGCTTTTTATTGTCCATCAACTCGGTGGCCCAGTTGATGCGCATGGCGGTCATGTTGGCGGTGACCAGCTTATCGGTGGGGAGAAGCTCATGCGCCGTTTCCAGCCGCTCAAGGGCCTGTTCGAATTTTGACTCTTTGGCGAGTTCGACGCCCCAGGCGTTGTAGGCAAGCGCAAGGTTTCGCTGAAGGTTCGCATCCTGGGGGATGACCCGGCGCGCGGTGGCAAAAGCCTCAGCCGCGGCGGCGTAATTTCCGGCCTTCATCATGGCCAGGCCGCGGTCGTTGATCTGCTGAACCGACTCGGCCGGGAACGCCTGCGCGGCGCATGCGAAAATCAGCACAACGGCCAAAACGATGCGCCGAATCGGGAACACATTGAGACAAAATTTCACCATCGAACAAATCCGCCTTCCAACAGGCAAATTATAGCAAAAACACGGCCAGAAAAGAGAAACGATCTCAAGACATTAAAACCACGAGATACCTGGCGCGGCGGAGCCGCAACCAATAATCCCGGATAAACACGAAATACACAAAAATAAGCACGAAAATTCACGAAATGCAGGCTTTTGTCGCAGAGGAGCAGAGTTTGGCAGAGAGGCCGAGAATATTTCTGAACAGAAGAATTGAACAGGAGGAAACGGAGAAAAGGGAGAAATATTTTGGGGCTGAAATCCCTGTTACCTCCTGTTCAAAAATCTTGTCAGGAAAACAAGATTCTGACGGATAAGAGTCCGGACCACGCGGAAAAATATCGGGATCATTTCCGTGTGGTCCGTGTATTCCGTGGTTTAGAAATGGTTACCGGCCGTAGGACTTCTGGTATTCCTCTTCGAGCTTTTTAAGCTTCTTGCCTTTGAGCTCGAAACCGGTTTCGGCGAGCTTGGCGAGGGCGTGCGCGAGGCGGCGGCGGGTCATGTCGGCGCCGATGATCTCCATCGTCTCGAACAAGGGGAGCGCGACGGGCGCGCCGCTGATCGCAACGAAAATCGGCGCCAGCAGGTCGCGCAGCTTGACCGATTCCTTTTCGGCGATCGCGTTCAGGCTGTTCTTCGCCTGTTCGCCGCTCCACGAGCGCATCTTTTCGAATTCCCACAGGATGATGCGAATGAGGGTTGCGACGCGCTCGCCGTCGAGGCCCTTGGGGATCAGCAGCGCGGCGTCGTATTGCGGCATGTCGGCAAAAAGGTAGGCGCTCATCGGGACGATGTCGCTCAGCTTTTCGGCGCGCGGCTGAACGAGCGGCAGGATGCGGCGCCACGTGTCGTCATTCAGCATCCAGCTTTTGAGGCGTTCGAGCAGGTCGTCGGCGCTCTGCTTCTCGCGCATCCAACGGCCGTTGAGCCACGCCAGCTTCGCCATGTCGAAGACCGGGCCGCCGAGGCTCACGCGGCCGATGTCGAACGAGGCGATCATCTGGCTCAAGTCGAACATCTCGCTGGCGTCGGGCATCGAATACGCGATGAGGCCGAGGTAGTTGAGCAACGCCTCGGGCAGGTAGCCGGCCTGCTTGAAGTAGTTGATGCTCGTCGGGTTTTTGCGCTTGCTGAGCTTGCTTTTGTCGGGATTGCGCAGCAGCGGCAGGTGGATGAGCTCGGGCATCTGCCAGCCGAAGCAGTCGTAAAGGCGGCGGTGCTTGGGGGCGCTGCTGATCCACTCCTCGCCGCGGATGACGTGCGTGATGCCCATCAGGTGGTCATCGACGACGTTGGCGAGGTGATACGTCGGGAAGCCGTCGCTTTTCATCAGGACCTGGTGGTCGATCTGCGCCCACGGGAACTTGATCTCGCCGCGCAGGCGGTCGTTGATGACGCATTCGCCTTCGGACGGAACGATGAGCCGGATGACGTGCGGCTCGCCGGCGGCGGCGCGTTTTTCGGCTTCTTCGCTGGAAATGCGGAACTCGCCGCGATAGCCGGGGTTCGCGCCGGATTCGGTCTGCTGCTTGCGGAGGGCGTCAAGCTGTTCGGGCGTGGAGAAATCGCGATACGCATGGCCGGCCGCGATGAGCTTGTCGCATTCCTCCTTGTAGATCGCGAGCCGTTCGGATTGGCGATAAGGGCCGCATGGGCCGCCGACGTCAGGGCCCTCGTCGTAGTTCAGGCCGAGCCAGTGCAGGGCGTCGAAGATCGCCTGTTCGCTCTCGCGTGTCGAGCGTGCCTGATCGGTGTCCTCGACGCGCAGGATGAACTGGCCGCCCTGCGACTTGGCAAACGCAAGGTTGAACAGCGCCATGTAGGCGGTGCCGATATGCGGATCGCCGGTGGGGGAGGGGGCGACGCGAGTGCGGACTTGAGGTGTCGAAGTGGTCATTGTTAAAATCCGAAATCCTAATATCGAAATTCGAAACAAATCCGAAATTCTAAATCCCAAATGAATTATCCAAACAAGCGCTTTTTCTCGAATTTCGAATTTAGAATTTTGTTTCGAATTTCGAAATTCGAATTTCGGATTTATTTACGAACGTAGCGTGGCGCCGAATTGCTTTTCGAGGCTTCGCGTGACCTTGTCCATGACCTGCTTGATCTCGTCCTCGGTCAGCGTCTTTTCGGGCGAGCGCAGGCGCAGGCTCAGGCCGATGCTCTTCTTGTCGGCCGGCAGGCGATCGCCTTCATAGACGTCGAACAGGACCAGGTCTTCAAGCATTGCGCCGGCGGCGCGGCGCGTGGCGTCGAGAATCTGGCCGACCGGCAGGTCGCGCGCGACAACCAGCGCCAGGTCGCGGTCACTGGCCGGGAACCGCGGCACAGGCGTGACGCGCCGGCCGGCCCCGCCGGCAACTTCGGCCAGCTTGTTCATCTCGATCCGGGCAAGATAGACACGGCCGCGAAGATCGAGCGCGGCGGCAAGTTCAGGATGCAACTCGCCCAACTCGCCGACGGTCTGCCCCTTGACGAGCAGCCTGGCCGAACGGCCGGGGTGGAACACCGGCGAATCGGTGAGTGGCTCAAACTCGGGCGCGGCGTCGAGCTCGCTGATCAGCGATTCGACGATGCCCTTCATGTCGTAGAAATCGCAATCGCGCGCGGCGGCGGACCACGTCGGCGGCAGGGGGCCGGTCAGCACGGCGACGGCTTCCCAGCGCTCGGCGTCGGGATCGGCCGGCTTCGAGTCGGGCGGCCAGACCTTGCCGATTTCGAAGAGCGCGATCGAGGATTCGAAGCGCTTCTGGTTCAGGCCGACGGCGGCCAGCACGCCCGGCAGGACCGACGGGCGCATGATGACCTGATCGACCGTAAGCGGGTTCGCGATGCGCGGCTGGCGCGCCGGATCGAACCCGATGCGGCTGGCGTCGGCCTCGCTGATGAAGCTGAAGGACATCGCTTCGAAAAGGCCCATGCGCGCGAGGCTGTCGCGGAAGCCTTCGATGATGGCGTGCAGCGGCGAGGACGCGGCGATCGGGCACCGCGTGCGCGGCAGGGTCTTCGGGATGTTGTTGTAATTGTACAGGCGCGCGATGTCCTCGATGAGATCGACGTCGCGGCTGACATCGACGCGGTGACTCGGGGCGCTGACGATGAGCTGTTGCGCGCTGCCGCCGCGGACCTCGAATCCAAGGTTGGCAAGGTAGTCGGCAACCTGCGTGCCGGTGAGTTCGATGCCAAGGAGACGATTGACACGGCCGAGATCGAGAACGATGGGTGGGCGTTCGGCGGCGGCGGTCTGAACATCGATCACGCCGCGGGCGATTTCGCCGCCGGCGAGTTCCTGGATGAGCTGCGCCGCGCGGTGCAGCGCGAGCGTCAGGCCCTCGCGGTCGGTGCCGCGTTCGAACCGGTAGCTCGCGTCCGTCGAGATCCCATAGCGCTTGCTCGTGCGGCGGATCGTGACCGGATCGAAGTAAGCCGACTCGAGCAGCACGTTGGTCGTTTCGGAACGCACTTCGCTGTCAAGGCCGCCCATGACGCCGGCCAGGGCGACGCCCCGGTTGGCGTCGGCGATGAGGAGATCCTCGGCGGTAAGCGTCATCTCGGTGCCGTCGATGATTGTGAGCTTCTCGCCGGTCTCGGCCGTGCGGACGCGAATCTCGCCGCCGGCGAGGTTGTCGAAATCGAACGCGTGCAGCGGATGGCCGAGCTCGAGCAGGACGTAGTTCGTGACATCGACGACGTTGTTGATCGAGCGCAGGCCGCTGGCCTCGAGGCGGCGGCGCATCCACAGCGGGCTTTCGCCGATCGTGACGCCCTTGATGAGGCGGCACGTGTAGCGCGGGCACTGGTTGCGCGCGGGGACGCTGAGCTTCACGAGGCTTTCGACGCGCGTGAGCATCTCTTTCGGGCGCGGCTTCGGCGGATAGACTTTCTTGCCGTGCATCGCCGCGACTTCGCGCGCCACGCCGAGGATGCTCAGGCAATCGGGCCGGTTTGGCGTGACCTTGATATCGACGATGAAATCGAACGGCTCGCCGATCGGCGAGTCGTCGGGCAACTGCATGATGCCGGAGTGGTCCTGGCTCAGCATGAGCTCGGCGGCCGAGCAGAGCATGCCCTGGCTGGCGATGCCGCGGATTTTGCGCGGCTCAATCACCATGCCGCCCGGGAGCGTCGCGCCAAGGAGCGCGCACGGGTAGATCTCGCCCGCCTTGACGTTCGGCGCGCCGCACACGATCGACAGCGGCTCGCCGCCGGCATCGACCTTGCACAGGGTGAGGTGGTCGCTCTGCGGGTGCGGGGCGGTCTCGGTGACGCGCGCGATGACGATCTTGCCCGAGCGCATGCCCAGGTCGATTTCTTCCTCGACCTCGAGACCGGCCATCATCATTGTCTCGATGATCTCATCGACCGGGAGGTCCATGTTGAGGTATTGCTTGAGCCAACGGATGGAGAAACGCATTGGAGCAGCCTTAAATTTCAAAAAATTCGAATCATGCATAAATCCGAAATTCGAAACAATCATTCGGAAATAATTCAATCAGACAAAATGATTCCGAACCCGGACGAACGCGTTACGCGAAATCAAAACTGGCGCAGGAAGCGCTGGTCGTTCTCGTAGAACGCGTGGATGTTATCGACGCCGCTGCGCAGCATGGCGAATCGCTCGACGCCGAGGCCGAACGCGAAGCCGGTGTACTTTTGCGGGTCGTAGCCGACCGCCTCGAGCACCGCCGGGTGGATCATCCCCGAGCCCAGCACCTCGAGCCAGCTCGTCGAGCCGTCGTCTTTTTCCCACAGGATGTCGAACTCGGCGCTCGGCTCGGTGAACGGGAAGAACGACGGGCGCATGCGATACGGCCGGTCCTTGCCGAAGAAGCGCTGCAAGAGCAGTTCGAGGACGCCCTTCAGGTCGCTCATGCGGATGTCCTCGGCGACCATGAAGCCCTCGACCTGCGTGAACATGGGCGAGTGGGTCTGGTCGGCGTCGCAGCGATAGACGCGGCCGGGGGCGACAACCGCCAGCGGCGGTTTGCGCCCTTTCATCGCGCGAATCTGCACGGGCGACGTGTGTGTGCGCAGCAGCCCGCCGCCGGCGAGGTAGAACGTGTCCTGCATGTCGCGCGCCGGGTGATCGGCGGGGATGTTGAGGGCCTCGAAGTTGTGGAATTCGTCCTCGAGGTCGGGGCCGCGGACTTCGTCGAAGCCGATGTCGCGCAGGATGCCGACGATGTCGCGCACGGCCTGGGTGAGGGGATGCAGCCGGCCGCGCGGATGGGGGCGGCCCGGCAGGGTGATGTCGAGTTTTTCCCCAACAAGCCGGCGGCTGCGCTCGGCTTTTTCAAATTCGGCGCGGCGCCGGTCAATGCGGCCGGAGATGGCTTCCTTGACCTCGTTGATCACCTGTCCGGCCTGGGGGCGCTGGTCGGGGGTCAGTGATCCAAGCCGGCGCATAAGACCGGCCATTTCGCCTTTTTTGCCGAGCCACGCCACACGCTCGTTTTCGAGGGCGGGGAGGTCGGCGGCGGCGGCAATGCGTCCGCCGGCGACCTCTCCCAGTTCCCGCGCGCGTGCGATGAGGCTCTCGAGCTCGCCGTCACTCATTGGGCGGCCGCCTGGCCCAAGCCCCCGCGAACGCGATCGACAATTGCCGTGAACCCCGCCGGGTCATTGGCGGCGACATCGGCCAGCACCTTGCGATCGATCTCAAGCCCGATCTGCTTCAAGCCGTGCATGAACTCGCTGTACTTGAGACCGTTGGCGCGGACGGCGGCGTTGATGCGCGCGATCCACAGCCCGCGGAACTCACGCTTCTTGACGCGGCGGTCGCGGTACGAGTAGTTCATCCCGCGCAGCACGGTTTCTTTTGCGCTCTTAAAAAGCTTGGACCGGCCGGCGTAGGCGCCCTTGGCAAGCTTCAGGACTTTCTTCCGGCGGCGCCGCGTGGCGACACTGTTCTTTACGCGTGGCATGTTAGGCTCCGTTCAACTGGTGAATTCTAATTCGAATATCGTTCTCAAACCCGAAACCCGCGGTCACTGGCCGAGCAGCCGCTTGATCCGCTTGACGTTGGTGGCATCGACGACGGTCGTTTCGCGCAGGCGCCGTTTGCGCTTGGCGGTTTTCTTGGTCAGGATGTGGCTGTGGCCGCATTTGGCGCGCTTGAGCTGGCCGCTGGCGGTCGTGCGGAGGCGCTTCTTGACCGAGCCTTTGACTTTGACTTTCGGCATGTCTGGGTTGACTCCTTCTGTTTATTCGGTCGTGACTGGTTCCTGGGCCGGCTTGGAGCCGGCGCTCTTGCGCGGTGCCATGATCACCGTCTGCATGCGCATGGCCGCGTTGCCGCGGGTGGAGGACTCGACGGTCGCCATGTCGCCCAGCATCTGGACGAGCTCATCGACGCGCTTGGTGCCGATGTCGTAGTGGCGCATTTCGCGGGCCCGGTAACGCATGGTGATCTTGAGCTTGTTGCCCTTCTCGAGGAACTCGCGCGCGTGCTTGAGCTTGATGCTCATGTCATGCGGGTCGATGTTCGGGCGCAGCTTGATTTCCTTGATGTCGGTCTTGACGGTCTTCTTGCGCGCCGCCTTCTGCTTGCGCTTCTGCTCGTAAACGAACTTGGTGAAGTCCATGATCCGGCAGACCGGCGGGTCCGAGTCCGGGGCGACCTCGACAAGGTCAAAGCCCTTGGTGCGCGCCCGCTCCAGCGCCTCGTTGATCGCGATGATCCCGAGCTGCTTGCCGGTCTCGTCGATCAGCCGCACTTCCGGCACGCGGATCTGATCGTTAGTGCGCGTGTTGGTCCTGATAACGCTACCCTCCTATTTTCAAGGTTTCTAAGCACCCGGGAGCACATTCTGCGCGGGCAATAAAAAAAACCGCGGCGAAAATGCTCCCGCCCCGGTTCGTCTATGGCAAGCCCCGGCCTTAAGCCGTTGGTTGCTTCGATCGCGGCGCCAAGCCTTCTCAGGCCTCGGCGCGAACCCACCGCACAGCCTCTTGCGAGGCGCTGGGGGTGAGAGGGCGGGATGTTTGCAAGCCCTCTGCTTGACTGCTTCTTAAGTTTTTCGGTCGCGACGGATGCCAGCCCACAGGCGGCCGCGCACCCAATCAAACGATACTTATACCCGGCGACGAAGGGGTAGTCAACATGGAAAAGCAACAATAACAACAAAGACATGGTCGCGAAATGCACGAAAAGCATCACCCACACGGCTGGATTCGGGATTGAAATTCGTGCATTGTTCGGGAATGATGCGGCCATGGAATTATGTTCGCAAATCGTACTGGGCGCGGCGGTGGTTGCGTGGGCTTTGGCCGTGCCGGCGTGGGTGGTTGCGGCACTGCTGATTTTCTGGGCCGGCGGCAGCGCTTATCTGAAATTCAATGGCGATCGGCGCGGGGTGGTTGAGATCGGGTTTGGCCGGATCGGGCGGGCGCTGGCGTGGCGCGGCGGGGTGGTTGGATTTTTGATCGTGATCGTTTTCGGCGCGGCGTGGGTCGTGATCCGGCTTCGTCAGTGGGACAGCTTTGGCTATTCGCCATGGACGCTGAGCCTTTATGCGAATGTCGTCTCGAATTCGCTGCACGGCCACGTGCTGTATTCGTCGGTCATGGGGATGAACCATCTTGGGACGCACTGGTCGCCGATCGTGCTGGGATTCGTGCCGCTGTATGGGATTTTCGGCGAGGACCCGCGCATATTGATGATCGTGCAGGCCTTGGCGGTCGCCGCCGCCGCGGCGTTGCTGATCGTTTATGCGAAGGCATGGATCCCCGATCGCGCGAACGCGACCGTGATCGGCACGGCGGCCGCGCTGGCCTTTTTGATTTACGAGCCGATGTCGAGCGCGGTGATGCAGGATTTTCATCCATCGACGCTGGCCCCGCCGTTTCTGGTCCTGGGCTTGATCGCTTTGCGAAAACAAAATGTTTGCTTGCTGGTTTTTGCCGCCGGCGCATTGTTGTGCATCAAGGAAAGCGCCGTCGTGATGCTGGCCAGCCTTGCGCTTTACGCGTGGCTTGTGATGGGCAACAAGCGAAAGGCGGCCGTGCTCTTTGCGGCCGGCGCGTTGTTGGGCGTCGTCTATTTCGGCTGGGTCATGCCGCATTTCAATCACTCAGGCTGGCATCAGGCCGGGCGCGTCGCGGGCACATCGTTTTTCGAATGGGAATCGACCGGCAAGCGGCTTATCTACCTGCTTCGGCTGTTCGGTCCGCTGGCGTTTCTGCCCTTGTTGGATTGGCGCATGCTGGCCGTCGTGGCCCCGAATATCGTCCTCAATCTCGCCACGAATTACGGCCCGCAGCTTTCGGCGCGAAGCCATTACGACGATGCCGTGGCGCCGCTGCTCGCGGTGGCGCTGATACATCTTGGCGGCTTGGATAGGTCTTATAGGACCGATGGGACTGATAGGATTTTGAAGGCAGCTTGCCTGCTTTTGCCGTTCACGCTTCTTTTGTTGAGCGGCGGATCTCCCGGCGATCTTTACCGGCAATACAAACCCAAACCCGATCACGCGCGGCTGCATGAAGCGCTTTGCGAATATGCGCGGCTCCCTTACGACCAGCCGATCATCGCGCCGGGGAAACTGGCTGCGCCGCTTGCCCAGAGATGCGTGGTCAGCCGCAAACAGACGGCCCTCGCGCCGGAGGATTTCGTGGCGGGAAATCTCCTGGTCCTGAGCCCGCAACTGAACAACCGCCGCGCCGAGGTTTTCAAGGACTCCCAGCCGCTGATCGAGGCCAATCGCTCGCGCCTCGAAACCCTGCGCCGCGACAAATTGCTTTGGATCTTCAAGGTCGTCCGATAGGGCGATTTGCGGTTCAATACACGAACTTGCCCCGCCGATGGAGCGTGGCCGGACCCAATATTCGCTTTACTGGCAACGCGAATTCGTATTTGATGAGGGTGAGCCGCATGGGGCGGCGGAACTTGCGAGAGGGGAGTGCATCTGCGCGATGCGTCGATTGGTTACAACCAGAGGCTTTGCCTGGCAATTGATCCTTGCGGTCGTTCTGATCCTTGCGGCGCTGATCGCCCTGTCGATTCCGTACGTCGCCCACGACAAAGCCGAGGAACAAGTCCGTCAAACGAAACGCATCCTGGCGGAGATCGCGCTGGCCAAGGCCGCTTACGCGAACGAGAACGGGATCGCCGAAGGGCGCACGGTCACGATCGAGCAGCTGGTTGGCAAGACAAAACCGGTTTTCCCATTCTGGAACGAAGACAAGCAACAACCTGAAGGCGAATTGGTTCTGATGCCGGTCGGCCAGTTGCCGGTCTATAAGCTGAAGGACGGCACGGTGATCTCGCCGCTTCTCAAGCCGGGCACCGAAACATACTCGACGGAGTAACGGATTCGATGGATGACGCAGGTGCACAGGCCCCTCGCATCGGCATCGACGCCTCGTCCGTTGTCGGCCAGCGCACCGGGATCGGCCACGCCACGGCCAACCTGCTGAGCGCGCTCGCGGGGATCTGGCCCGAGGATTGGCCGCCCGCCCGCGTGTGGGTCAACTCGCCGCACCATGGCATCCCGCGCCACGACCCGTGGGTCCGCGCGAACAAGTTCAAGATCAAGCGCACACGCATCCCGGGGCGGCTTCTGCTGCGAAGCTGGCAGCGTCTGCACTGGCCGCCGATCGAGCGGCTGCTCGGCGCGGCCGACCTCGTGCACGCGCCGGCCAGTTACATCCCGCCCGTCCAGCGCGCCAGGCGCGTCGTCACCGTTCACGACGTCTATTTCAACCACGCGCCGCAAGACGTCGATGCCTATGGCGGCGGGTATTTCCTTCAGACGTTTCCCAAGGGGCTGCCGGCCGTCGATCACATTATTTCCGTCTCGCAGTTCACGCGCGACGAATTGCTGCGCTTTTACGAGCTCGATCCCGACCGGATCAGCGTGATCCACAGCGGCGTCGATCGCCAGCGATTCAGTTCGGAAGCCTCTTCCGACGACGACAAGGCGCTCGAGCGGTTCGGCATTGAGCAGCCTTACATCCTGTGCGTGGCGACGCTCGAGCCGCGCAAGAACCTGCCGGCGCTGGTCGAGGGTTTCGCCCGCATGATGCAGATCCTCAAGGCCGCGCGCCAGCATCCGCCGCGACTCGTGATCGCCGGCCCGCCCGGCTGGAGCACGACCTCGATGGACAAGCTCGTCACCGACAACGAGCTTCGCCGGATGATCAAGTGGACCGGCTACGTGCCGGACGAGGTTTTGCCCGCGCTTTACCGCAAGGCGTTCGCGCTCATTTTCCCGTCGGTCTATGAAGGATTCGGCATGCCGGTGCTGGAGGCGATGGCGTGCGGCTGCCCGGTCGTGATGTCCAACGCCGGTTCGCTGCCGGAAATCGGCGGCGATTGCGCGACGTATTTCAACCCGCGCTCGTCCGATTCGATCGCGCGCAGCCTGGCCAAATTCATGATCGACCCGCACCTGCGCTCCTATATGAGGGCCTCGGGCCTGAATCACGTCAAGAAGTTCACCTGGGAATCGACCGCCCGCGCGACGCTCGACGTCTATCGCCGCGTCCTCACCCCGAGCGAATCAAAACTGGTCGGGACCGGCCAGTAAGCCGCCTGAATTGCCGTCAGCCTAACGCCCGATCGTGGCCGTTCCGCCGTGCGATTCGATGCGCGCGGGTTTGGTGATGCGGATCGGGGCGGCGGTGGCGCCGCTGAAGATGCGCACCGTGCCGCCCGAGTTCACCGCGTCGATCCCTTCCGTGAGCGTGTTGAACGGGAATATTTCGGTGCCCAGTTCCGTTCCGGTATAGTCGAACTTGACCCAGATCAGGTTCGCGTCGATCGGATCGATCCGTCCCATGACCGTGAAGTGATACGGTGTTCTCGGGATATCGTTGCTCGTGAACTGGATCGTGCCGGTGAACGTCCCGGCGGTTCCCGTCGGCAGCGAGACGGTGAACGTGTCATAACCGCCCGCGGGTATCGATGCCGAAAGCCCCTCGGTGATGACGAACGGCGAACTGATCGTCAGGCCGCTCGTGTTGAGCGCGACCACGCCGCTGTTGTAGAGCGTGAACGTTTTGGTCAGGGCGGGCCCGCCGCGGACGATGCTCCCCATGTCGACCGGCCCGCTTCCGATCGATACCGATGCCATTCCATCCATCAGCATCGACTCCGGATACGGGCCGCCATATTTCGTTTCAACATAGAAGACGTTCGAGCCAAGCGGCGTATAAGGAACGACCGACCCGTCGGTCAGCATGATCAGGATCCGGTAATAATAGACCGATATCGGCGCCAGTCCGCTGTCGATCATTTCCGTGAATCCGCCCGTGCGCAGAATCGGCTCCGTGTTGATCGGCGCGTAGGAATTGGGCGCCTCGGCCGTGCTGCGCTGGATCATGAATCCGCGGGCGCCGGTCGGGATGCCGTCCGTCGTGCTCCATCCGACCTTGACGCACGTCGAGCCGATGATCGTGGCGATGCCGTTGTTCGCGCCCATGTCATCGGTGATGGCCAGCGTATAGGTGGTGTTCTCGCCGTGAAGACCGGCCGAGCGTGGGCTTTGCGTCACGCGAACGAGCATCGTCCCCGTCGTCTCGCCCGACCACCACGAGATCAATTCATCGGGCCCGCCGGGGCCGTTGTCGTCGCGCGTGATGATCGGGGCGCTCAGGTCCGTGCCGCGATAGACCTCAATTTTTGCATCGCAATGACTGGCCTGGCCGGTGATGTTGATTGAATAACAGTGATTCGCGTTCACGATCAGCTTGCACCAGTCTTCGTCGCCGGTTTTCCAGAAATTGTGAACCTGGCCGGTGTAGTTGAGGTTGTAATAATTGAGCGTGCCCGGCGTGTCGTCGCTGTAGTAGCGATCGTAATCGTCTTCCTCGGGCGGCATCTCCAGGGTCTGGTACGGCTCGGAGAGCTGCCCTTCGTTGTCGCGAACGTAATAGATCACCGTGTTCACACCGGAGGTTTCGAAATTGGAATAGGCCGCCTCCCAGCGGCTCGTCGCCGCGTTATAGGCGAGGTTCACCTTTTCGGTGCGATCCTCGATCGGGGTCGCGCCGGGGCGGATCACATAGGCAAAAACCTCGTTGATGCCGGCCGCGGCCTGAACGCCGCTTGCCCAGAGCAGCCCCTGCCCCGATGGCACATAAGTGAAGACCGCGAAGTCCCCGATGGCGGGCAGGTCGGCGCCGGTAATGAACGCCGCGCCAAGATACGTCGTTGCCGCCAGCGCTCCGTCGCGCCAGTCGGAAACGCCCGATCCGTCGTCGTCCATCTGCGCGTTTTGCGTTTCGGCGGAGATGGTGCGCGTGGCGTTGCGCGCCCCGAAGAACGCGTCGCGCAAATTAATGCCGTTGAATATCCTGTTGAAGAAGTATTGCGAGAACGAGAGCATCCCGCCCTCCTCGCACCACGAGGACTCGAGGGCGCCGCACGACGCGATCGTGATGCGTGGCTTGCCGGCCGGCGGTGTCAGCGCGGCCAGCCATGCCCCCGACCGGTTGAATTCCAGGATCACGGTGACCATCGTCGATCCGCCGTTCTGAAGCGTATCGATCCAGCCCTTGAGGTCCGCCGGCAACACGTCGTCGCCGTCGATCCCGTCGCCGTCGATGTCGAAGTGCCCGGCGACTTCGCCGCCGACCAGATAGACCGTCAGCTTGCTTGCCCCCGCGGCCGCCGCGATCGCCGATTGCAGGTTGGACCGGGTCGGCGCTTGATCGACGCCCGCATCGGTCCCGCTGCTCAAGTATGTGACGCGCTCCGCCGTGAACCAGCGCGCGAGCGCCGTCTGATAGGCCTCGTTCGCGAGGTAATTGCTGTTGGCCCACGGCGAGTTCGAGTCGTAGGCGCCGTCGCCGCACACGATGATCAGGCGCTCGTCCGAGGCGGTCTGGTTGACATACGTCTGCTTGGGGTAGGACACGCCGCCCCAGATGTCCTCGGCATACAGGTTCACGGCGTAGGTGCCGAGCTGATTGAAATCGCTCGATGTCGCCTCATAGCGCCCCAACGGCGCGTTATACGCCAGGTTCAGCACGGTCAGATTCGTGACCGGCTGCGAGGGATCAAGCTGCGAGGCCGGGATCATCCCCGGTTCCGAAACCGTCGCCCACACCTTCTTGATCGGGTAGGCCGAGGAAATATTGCTGGCCCAGATCGTCACCGGCGAATTCGCTGCGGTCAGGAATTGGTTCGGCGAATTGTTGCCGATTTGCGGCCGGTCCGCGCCGGCGATAAACGTCGCGCCGACATGCGTGCGCCTGGCGACCGCCCCGTCAAAGTCTTTGTCATAAACGCCGTCGCCGTCGTCGTCCATGCCCGGCTGCTGGTAGCGGTCCATCGCGCCGGACGCCAGCTTGAACGCGTCTTCCAGGTTCATGCCCGAATAGACCGCGGTCATCATGCTGTTGGTGAACGAGATCAGCCCGCCGGCCGAGAAACATGCAGCCTGCGTGGGCCGCGTCGAGGTGATCACGATGCGGGCCTTGCCGGCGGGCGCGCCGCTGACCGTTTGCAGGAACGACCCCGCGCGGCAGCAATCAACAACGAGCGTGACCGTGGTGACGTCGTGGTTGGCTTGCAGGTCGTCGAGGAATGCGTCCAGCTGCGAGGCGTAAAGCACTTCGCTTTCGTTGCAGCGGACAAAGCCGTTCGTGCCGTCGGCCGCGGCATCGCCGTGATCGATCAGATACACGAACAGGTTGGGGGAGCCCGCGGCGAACCCGTTCATTGCGTCCGTGAAATTCGCCAGTGTCGAGGCGGCGGCGATGTCGTTGCCCGCGTTGCCGTCGCCATCGACGTCCTGCGCGGGAACGCAATTCAGGTAATGAACGTTTTGCTTCGAGAACCCGCGGTGCAGCAGCGCGCGGTAAATGAAATGCGCGAGGTTGTTGGTGCTGGGCCACAGGCCGTCGTTGGCCTGCCGCCCGGCCATGATCACCGCCTTGCCGGACGCTGAAAGCTGCGCAGTACTGACGACATTGACATACACCCGGCCGACGGTGGCGCTCGTATCCACCGCCTCGATGACATCGATGACGCCGGCCTGCGCCCCCGCCGTGTAATTCGCGCCCGCGCCGGCTTGATCGATCGTTGCGCCGCTGCGGTTGTGAACGAAGCGCCACGTCACCTCGCCGGTCGTGTCGGTCGTGGTCAGCGCATGCGAGCTGCCCGGCGTCAGCGTGACCGATCGCGGGCTGACCGGGATCGTCTTCGCCATGTTGACATAGCATCGGATGCCGCCGGAGTAGCCGCCAATCAGCAGGTCGTCGTTGCCGTCGCCGTTGAGGTCGCCGGCGACCGGGAAGTCGATTCCGTCGAAATTGTAGTTCGGGATCATGCTCGCGGTGCGGAACGTGAACTGATACGACTGCGCCGTGCCGGTGTTTTCGAAGTAATTGATCTGGCTGGCGATGTCGCTGAGTTTGAAATAGGCCGCGCCGAGAATCAGGTCCAGGTCCCCGTCATGATCGACATCGGAGAAGGTTGGCCCCGCGGACTGGGCCCCGCCAACCGTCGGCGGCACGATCAAATTGTGGTTGATCAGCTCGACCGGAGCCGTCACGCTGGTCCCATCGATATTCTGGTAATACCAGACTCGCGGGAGTTCGTCGGTCCATCCCGAAAACGGCGATTGGCTCATGACCAAGTCCGGGCGCCCGTCGCCGTTCAAATCCGGGAAGCTGAGCTGGCGGAGTAAATCGTCGCCACCCTGAATGCCCATGAATTGGGTGGTCACCAGGGTCCATTGCGGATTCTGCGGCGTGCCTTCGTTCTTGAACTCGGCGATCCCGCCGGTGCAGGCGGTCACGAACAGCTCTTGGTTGCCGTCGCCGTCGAAATCGGCCACCGCCGGGTGGAGCCAGCCGCGCGACCCGATCGTCTGCTCGTTGATGCCGCCGTATTGCGACGTGACGAACCGCCAGTTGGGGCTGAGCGGGTTGCCGATGTTTTCAAAGTAATAGAGCGATCCGCCCGTGTGCGTCCAAACGTCCCCGCCACCGACGAGCAGGTCCAGGTCCCCGTCGCCGTCCATGTCGGCCAGTTCGGGTTTCGAGACGTCGAACACGTCGAGCGTGAACGGCCGGTTGCGCTGCTCGAACAGCGGCGTGGTCGGCGTGCCGATATTCTCGAACAGTTCGGTTTTGCCCGAGTAGGTGCTGGCGAGGAATTCAAAATCGCGGTCGCCGTCGAGATCGACCACCGCCATTGACCAGAACGAACTCTTCGTTGCGTTTGCAGGCAGAATCGAGTCGTCTTGAACGAACGAGGGAGACGAGGCCGTGCCGTTGTTGCGATAAAAGCGATAACTCGAATCGAAATATCCATTATCGACCCAGAATCCAACAAACAGATCGTAATCGCCGTCTCCATCAACGTCACACAACCTCGGATACGGCGCCCGTTCGTTTGAGACTTTCAACCGGGCAGTGGGACTAACGGGGATGCTCGACTCGTCGCCAAATTGCGGGTTGGTCTTCGTGCCGGTATTGGGATAAAAATGCAAACCGGCATCATCGCCGGTTGCCAGGTCCAGCAGCCCGTCACCGTTGAAATCAACGAGTTCGGGATGAATGCCGGGAACACTGACAGACGATGTCCAGACGGGATTGGCCGGCGTTCCGGTATTGAAATAGATCCGTGAGCCTGTTGCCCTCCCGACAACCATGTCGAGGTCGCCGTCGCCGTCGAGGTCGCCCAGTGTCGGCGACAGATAATTATCCACGCCGCTGTCGCCAAGGACGTTCTGGCTGACGACCGTGAACTCGGCCGAACGGGCCGACCCGTCGTTGCGGAAATACGCCATCTGGCGGCGGTCGCCGATGAAGCAGTCCGGATCGCCGTCGTTATCGACGTCGCCGAAACAGATCGAGACCATCAGGCCGCCGCGCCAGAACAGCGGCGCGCGCTGCTGGTCGAGGATGGCGTTGGTTTCCTCGGCCCAGGTGATATCAGCCCCGCGGCCCAGGCTGCAGATCACGAAGAACAGCACGGCGAGCAGCATCAGTTTGCGCATCTTGATTCTTCCTTGTGGGTTCCAGATGGAACAAGTTTCCTGCGCCTCATCCATGCAACAGCCGGTTCACGGCGGAGGAATTCCCTATCGAATGCTCATATTTTAGACATCTAATTCGGTCGGGGATTATGCGCCCGGCGATGAGTTTTGTCCATTCGGAATATGTTGAAAAAAGAACTTCATGGCTATTTTCATTAGCCGATCGTGCGATCAAGATAAATGTGCAAATTGCATGCCGAAACAGGTCGGTCGCAGCACGTGAAAACGCCCGAATTCATGAATTCAAACAAAATGAACGGTCTATCCGGCGGGTTGCCCTATGATCGATTTCAAAAAGACAATAAAATATTTAATGGGATGATCAATAGCGTGTTTAAAGTTCAGGATGATTTCGATCAAAGGACATTTTGTCGGCTCATCATGTCCAAATGACCAAATATGGCAAAAATCCGGGCGGCCGGGTTGTGGGTTGATGACCCCGCCGTGAACAACACGCCGGCTCCACAGCGGCACATGCCGGCCCGATCGGGTCGCCGTTTCCACGTCCCTATCCGGCGATGGGTGTATAATAAGACCAGATTCCAGCGATGGAGGCGCGCGATGATTGAATTTAACGAATTAAATGATGGGCACGTGGTAGAGGTCAAGATGAGCGGCCGGCTCGCCCGCGAGGATTACCGGCATTTCCTGCCCGAGGTGGAGCGTCTCATCGACCGCCACGGAAAAATCAGCGTCCTCATGATCATGGAGGATTTTCATGGCTGGAGCCCGGGCGGGCTCGCCGCGGACGTGCAGTTCTCGCTGAAGCATTCCCAGCACATCGACCGGATCGCGATGGTCGGCGACAAGAAATGGGAGCGCGGCATGGCCATCGTGTGCAAGCCGTTCACGTCCGCCCGGATTCAATTCTTCCAGCCTTATCAGGTTGATGCGGCCCGCGACTGGGTGACCGGCCAGACCAAGGCCGAGGCCGCGTGACGGCAACGAAAAAGCCCCCGAAAACGGGGGCTTCAAACTTGGCTCCGGCGGTAGGACTCGAACCTACAACCTAAGGATTAACAGTCCTCCGCTCTGCCGATTGAGCTACGCCGGAGCATGGCGCGCACACGTGAAGTATTTTTATGGATTACCCGCCGCTTGTCAAGGCGCAACGAGCAAAAAAAATCACATCCCATCCGCGCGCCCATGCCGGCGATTTTGGGGCGATTATGCTGGAAATGCGCCTGTTTTTGCGGTTTTCTTCCGAAATCGAGCCCCTTTATTTCGCGGCGCGCTCGGCCACGATCACGACGTCGTCGCTTTTTTCGGGGTCGAACGGATCCAGCCCGATCGAGCCGCACAACCGCGTCCGCGCCCCCTTTTTCTTCAATTCGGCGATGATTTTCTTCGGCGGCCACGTCGCGAGCCGCGTTGTCCAGTGCCGCATCTGCCATTCGGCCCCGGCGTTCGGCCGTTCCAGAATGATTGCCAAAAAATCGACCGCGCCGCCGTGCCAGTCGTATTGACGCACCGCGATCGTTTCAGCACCGCTTGCATCCCGGTGCGTGCTGAGCGGCAGGAACCGTTCCCCCCGCGCGCGCAGCATCGCGAAATTCTTGTATTGGATCATCAGGAACCCGCCCGCCTTGACGCAACGGAACAGCCGCGCGAGCGATTCGGCCAGTTCCCCCGGATCCGTGACGTAAGGCAGCGAGTTGCCGAGGCACAGCACCGCGTCGAATTTACGGCGCAACGAGAGTCGGTTCCAGCGCGCAACCTTCGCAACCGGCCGGCGCGATTCTCCGATATTCTTCATGCGCTCGTTGGCCATTTCCACCATCCCCGAAGATGCATCTCTGCCCGTAACGTCCAGACCCTGTTGCGCGAACAGTTCCATGTGCGCGCCGCTCCCGCACGCCGCGTCCAGCACGGATTGGGTCCGATATTTTTTCCACAACGCCTCGAATAGCGGCCGCTCGAACGCGAGCCGCTTCTCCCACCGGATCATCCGGTCGTAATACGCCGCCAGTTCCCGATCGAAAACGTCTGTCATGATCTTTAGTCCTGAGTGCTGAGTCCTGTGTCCAAGAATGATCCTCAATCTCTCTCATGATCAACCCTGTCCCGCAGGGACGATCGCTTTCAGCCCGCCACGCCAGTGGCGGGTTCAAGGCGACCGACGAAACGAGTCCCGGTGGGACGGCCGATTACAATCTCCTCACCCCCCAGTCATTTTAAATTTTAAATTGTGTATTTCACAATTTACATTCAATGATAAATCGGCGGGATCAACAGGAGATGTGCTGACATGAACCGCGAAGCCCTGATCGAAATGCTCAACCAGCTCAAGCGCGACGAGATCACGCTCGACGAAGCGCTCGCGCGCCTCAGCTCCATGCCGTTTGAGGACCTCGGGTTTGCCCGCGTCGATCATCATCGCGCGCTGCGGCACGGCGGCGCGGAGGTGGTCTTTTGCCAGGGCAAAACCCCCGCGCAGGTCGTCGCGATCATCGACGCCCTCATCAGCCGCGGCGCCAACCCGTTCGCCACGCGCGCGTCCGAGGACCATTACCACGCGGTCCGCGCCAAATTCCCCGACCTCGTTTATTATTCCGCGGCGCGGGTGATCGGTCCCGCGGAACTGTCCGATGCCGATCGCGGCGAGGGCCTTGTGCTGGTGATCTCGGCGGGCACGGCCGACCTGCCGGTCGCCGAGGAGGCGCTTCTGACCGCCCGCGCGATGGGTTCGCGTGCCGAGGCGATCCATGACGTCGGCGTGGCCGGCATTCACCGCCTCCTGGCCGAAGTCGGCCGCATCCAGCAGGCCCGCGCGCTGATCGTGGTCGCCGGCATGGAAGGCGCCCTGCCGAGCGTGGTCGGCGGCCTCGCCGGCCGGCCCGTGATCGCCGTCCCGACCTCCGTCGGTTACGGCGCGTCGTTCGGCGGCCTCGCGGCGCTGCTCGGAATGTTGAATTCCTGCGCCTCGAACGTGACCGTCGTGAACATCGACAACGGTTTCGGCGCCGGTTATGCCGCTTCGATGATCAACCGTTTGCCACCCCTGCAGTAGCCCGAGCGTGAGCGAGGGATCAGCGGGCGTGAGGTTTTCGATTACGATTACGATTACGCGCACGAGCACGAAAGTAAGTTAAAGGAAGTCGATAGCACCATGCACGAGGCATACCGCCCCATTTCGCTCATGATCGCGCTCTGGCCGACGCGCGAGTTCGAGTTCCCGGCCGACCTCACGGCGTTCGGCGAACAGATCCGCGCTCAGTTCACGCAGTTCGAGGAAATCCGGCTCATGCAGTCGGACGGTCCGCTTCCGCCGGAAGTCCCGTGCCTCGTGATGGTCGGCCAGGGCGGGCATTGGGCGCTCGAGCTCGCGCCGGCCAAGATCGTGCTGCGCCGCATGGTCGAGACCCCGGCCGAACTTAATGAATTGTTCTCGGCCGTCAAGACGCTGCTCATGCCGATCCATTCCTGGATGGCCGAGAACCACAACCTGCGCGTCTGCCGGCTCGGATCGCTGACGCAGTTCTTCTGCGACACGCGCTCGAGCGCCAACGACAAGATCGCCGCGTATTTCCTGCAGCCGCGCGCGCTGCAAGGCCAGGCGCCGATGGAGGTGCAACTCGGAGTCCTCGCGCGCCTCGCGCTCGACGACGGCTCGATCGTCAACCGCTGGGTGCGCGTGCAGCCGCTGCGCACGGCCGATCCGCGCCAGCTCGACCTCGCGGCCAAGATCGAGATCGATCTCAACACCCCGGCCGAAGACACCCACGTAAGAACCGGCCGCGACATCGCCAATTTCATCGACGCCGTGCAAAAGCACCTCGAAGAGCGCCTGCCGCTCTTAAACGATCCGGATTTCTTTGCGTAGGCAAATGCAGGGATTCATAGATGATTCCGTTTGGCGGCCATTTCGTAGTCCCAGACAGGATCAGCAGACTGGCTGATCCTGAGCATGAGGACTGGCACCGCCGATCACTGCAGATGATCTTCGAGATTATACCTCATCAATATTGTTTCATTGACTCCACGCAGTCGCCTGATTATTTCACGAACATGGAAGCAGGTTCGATTTTTGCGCAGTCACTTGTTCAGCAATTTGAAACCAACCTGAAGTTTATGGGAAGTTCCCTTTTTAACAGGTATATTATTCGTCTTGGCGATCTGCAAAAATTCCCCGACTGGATCCTCCATTTTACAGAACCGATACTGATCTGGTTTTGCAACCCGAGAAATCTTCAAACACCATCTGTTTTTAACGGTATCCGCGAAAATCTTTGCTACTTTGTTCCGCAGCACATAACAGGCTCCACGATTTACTTTTGGGATTCTCCCGAAATGGAATTGCTCTCGATAGAAAATATCGATATCTCACCATTGCTCCGTCACGGCTGGACTGAGAAAAATCCATCTTCGGGAAAAGTTCATCTTCCATGGCTCGGCCAGATCTTCAACTCATGTAAATAAATAATTCTTGGCGCTCTTGGCGTCTTGGCGGTGAAAATTCTCAGCTTCCCTGCGATAAAAGCTTTGTTCGTTCATTTTTCCCTTTCATCATTCATCATTCATGATTCATCATTGATTGTGAAGTGGGCGGGGCGATCGCTGGCGCGCAAGCGCTGGAGGAAAGTCCGAGCTCCACAGGGCAGGGTGCTTGCTAACGGCAAGGCGGGGTAACCCGACGGAAAGTGCAACAGAGAGCAAACCGCCGATGGCCCGCCGTTCGTCCTCGAGGCGATGGCTGGATCAGGCAAGGGTGAAACGGTGCGGTAAGAGCGCACCAGCGTCCGTGGCGACACGGCGGATCGGCAAACCCCACCCGGAGCAAGGCCAAATAGGGAGGAATGCGGCGGCCCGTCGCGTTAAACCTCCGGGTAGGCCGCATGAGCCGCGGGGTAACTCGCGGCCCAGATGAATGATCGCCGCGCCGGCCTCAAAACCGGCGGACAGAACTCGGCTTACACGCTCACTTCGCAATCCTCATCGGGCCGGCCCCCGAATATCAGGGGCCGGCCCGTTCAATTTTAAAGTTGTTCTCGAAAGTATTTTCTGAGATTCATCCCAACAAGATCACATCGAATCAACTGGCGCCGTGGGGGCGACCTGAACCGATGTGATAGGGGTAGGGAGAGCCTTCCGACTCCCCCTCCCTCCGAACCGGACGGGCGGGTCTCCCGCATCCGGCTCTCCGGTCGGTGGTTTTACCGCCGAGCGGACTCAACGGCCAGACGCTGGGCAGTGGTCAGCGAGAA
>JAJFUE010000129.1 GCA_021372575.1 bacterium
CCAGCCTGGGGCGTAGCGCAGCGAAGCCCCAGGTTCGTAGTCCCGCCTTCAGGCGGAACATAAATATACGCGCGCCGGGCTCCACTGGATTCCGGAGAAAACCCAAGCGCCAACGGCGCGAGGTCATCCCAGCCTGGGGCGCAGCGAAGCGAAGCCCCAGGAAAGCAACCATATAGAACCAGGAGCGCTGAAGGCTCGGCCTCATCACACTAGCAGGGTGTTGAAATAGTCCCGCAGGGACGGCCGCTTTCAGCCCGCCACGGCAGTGGCGGGTAAAATGCCCAACAAAATGGAGAGTCCCGGAGGGACGACCGAACACGCCATACCGATAAAATTCGTTTCTCAACACCCTGCTAATGGAGTGCCTCAAAGATGGAGTCGATGATGTTTTTGAACCACGAAGTGGTTCGATCCCTAAGCCGGGGGTTGGTTTGGCGAGCTTGCGAGCCGAACCTACCCCCGGACACATGCACCGACGTTTCAGAACCGGTTTACCGGTTCGATCATCATCGCACTTCCGACAATGATAATCTGCACTCAGCGTGAGACACTACCCCAGGAGCCCCCAATGTCCGACCCAAACCCAACCCGAAACCGGCGGCGCCCCAAGCCCCTTTCAAGGGGCGAATGCTTTCAGCCCGCCATGACAATGGCGTATTGCTTGCGCACATGATTTCTTCACCGGATTTAGCCGGATTCATACCCCGCCACGCCATCAATCATTGAAATATTTTCCCCTGGCAATATTATTAGAATTGTTCAGGAGAATCACATGCGCGAAAAAACATCCAGGCGCTGGCTTAAACGGATCATTCTCGGAATTTCTGTTGTCTTTGCCATGGTGGCATTCCAGATCTCCCTGTTTTACATACATTCGATCCCCAAAGAACTGGAAACTCCCCCGCCAAAACTGCTCAAGATGAAATCAACCTCCGGCGCAACGCATTTCAGCATGGACGTCTCCGTGCCGCGCATGAGCGACACGAAAGAATATCTCCGCTCCGTGTACCGCGCCCGCCGGAAGTTATTTCTTGATTACGTCCGCGCGAGACACCCCGATTCCCCAATCGCCCTTTACGATCAATTTATGGAGCAATTTGATAGAAACATCTTCTCCGACTTCACCGATTTGTTCTTCCAGCAGGATGCCGGCAAACCTTTCAACGATGCCCAGAAGAAATGGCTCATCGACCGCCACGGTGCCATTCAGATGGCCGTAAAATTAGCAGACGCCGGCGGTTGCCCAACGATCGCCTGCGAGGATATCGCTTCATTGCCGGATGAAGAGTTGATCGGTTTATCGTCGATTCATTACCCGTTGACCATGCCTTTCATTCTTGACCTCGAAAGCAAGCGGCTTCGGGACGAGGGCAACGCGGCCGGCGCCGCAAAAATGATTCTGGCTGCGGATACCTTGATTCGTTCGATGAGCCAGCCGGACGCGATGGCCTTTCGTTTGTCCCGTGGCGCGCTTTCTTACGTCGTGCAAGATTTGACCAGCTGGATCGAGACTTCAATGACACCGGAGATTGCCTTGATGCTTCGGGACAAACTTGCCGCGCCGCGAATCGATCCCCGCAAGCCCTATGAATTACGCTACCGGGACACGCGCTGGGGCATGATCCAACAACTGAACGCATCTTTTCGCGATATCTTTCAGGAAATGTACACAGCGCCCTATCCACCTTTTTCCACTGAACCGGCAAAAACCGACAAGTTCCTGGATGCCGCACTTTTCACGATCCGGACAAAAGCCTCGGCTGATTTGCTGCTTCGGGAATACGATGTGCGTTACGAAAAATTCTGCGAGGTCCTCGATGCCCCCAATTCCGCGATAGCCCTGAAGAACGCGGACCGCGATAAATACGCATTCTTTTTCAAAGAAAGATTCCATCTGCACGAAGACTTTCTCCAAATTGCCGATTATCTGTTTGATACTGAGGCCGAGCTTAATCTCGTTTTGGCCGCCATGGACACGATCATCGACCCCAGCGGCAAGAACCCGATCACCCGCATCGATCCATATACCAAAACCCCCTTAAAAAAAATCGATAAGCCCGACGCCATCGTCATCTACAGCGTCGGCCCGAACGGAACCGACCAGCGCGGGCTTGTAAAACAGAATTCCATGTCCCTCGAAAACGAGGGTGACATCGTCATCCGCATCCCCAAGCAAAAATGAACCACGGACCACGCGGACCACACGGAAGCATTCCAGAAATTTAATTCCGTGTATTTCTCCGTTTTCTCCGTTTCCTCCTGTTCAATTCTTCTGTTCAGAAATATTCTCGGCCTCTCTGCCAAACGCTGCTTCTCTGCGACAAAAATCTTTTTCGTGTTTTTTCGTGCTCTTCTTTCGTGTGTTTCGTGTTTGCATTTTTTGATTGCGGCTCTGCCGCGCCAGGTATTCCGTGGTTAAACTCTCGTGGCCGTTGCGGAATCTTCTTAAAATTTGTAAAGTATGGTTCGGCGTTGCCGCAAGGCGGGCGCCTATTTCATTCGCGAGGCCCATCATGTCTTCCGATCCATGGTTCCAGCAGCTTTTCGCCGATCGCATCGGCGGCATCAATTACGGCAAGTCCAACGCGATCTATAAATTCGAAAAGATCAAGCGCGCCAAGCGCGCCGCCCTCGCCGCGCACCCCGAAACCGAGCTCCTCGACTTCGGCATCGGCGAGAACGACTCGATGGCGCCCGCCTCCGTGCGCAAGGCGATGGAAAAGGCGATCAACGATCCGGCCAACCGCGGCTACGCCGACAACGGCATCCAGGCCTACAAGGATGCCGCCGCCCGCTTCATGAAGCGCGAATACGGCGTCGAGCTCGACCCGGCGTGCGAGATCGTCCATTGCATCGGCTCCAAGCCCGCCCTCGCGCTTCTGCCCGGCATGCTGATCAACCCCGGCGACGTCTGCCTGATGACCGCCCCCGGCTACCCCGTCGCCGGCACGTGGACGAAATACTTCGGCGGCGAAGTCTATAACATGCTGCTCGAGGAAAAGAACGACTACTACCCCGACTTCGACGCGATCCCGGAGGACATCGTCCGCCGCGCCAAGCTCATGGTCCTCAACTACCCCAACAGCCCGACCGGCCAGCTGGCCACGGTCGAGTTCTTCAAGAAAGTCATCGACTTCGCGCGCAAGAACCAGATCGTCGTCGTCAACGACGCCGCGCACATCGTCCTCACCTACGGCCAGAAGCCGCTCAGCTTCCTCTCCATCGACGGCGCGAAGGAAGTCGGCCTCGAGACCCACACGATGAGCAAGGGCTTCGACATGATCGGCTGGCGCCTCGGCTTCGTCTGCGGCAACCCAAAGCTCGTGCAGGCCTACGCCGACATGAAGGACAACACCGATTCGGGGCAGTTCAAGGCGATCCAGGAAGCCGCCATCGTCGGCATGGACGACCCCTCGATCCCGCAAAACACCCGGATCAAATACGAGCGGCGCTTGAAGAAGATGGTCACCACGCTGCGCGACCTCGGCTTCGACGCGCGCATGCCCGGCGGCACCTACTTCCTGATGGTCAAGGCCCCGCGCGCCATCGAAGGCGGCCAGCAGTTCGAGAACGCCGAAGCCGTCAGCCAGTGGCTCATTCGCGAGAAAATGATCTGCACCGTCCCCTACGACGAAGGCCAGATGCTCCGCTTCTCCGCGACCTACGACGTCAAGGACGGCGAACCCGGCGAAGACGGATTGATGCAGCGGCTCAAGGAACGACTGAAGGGGATCAAGTTCGTTTTCTAAATCCTAATCTTTGTCGCGGAGACGCAGAGCAAGGCGGAAGGGCAGAGAAGATTTTTTTGAACGCCAAGACGCCAAGAACGCCAAGGGCAAGTCCTTTGGCGTTTTTATTATTAAATAAATAATTCAAACACGAAATTCACGAATGAAATACGACAAAAAAACACGAAAATGTTCTTAGAGCGCTTGCCGATAGTTGTCCGTTCGTGCTCGTGCTCGTGCTCGTAATCGTGCTCGTAATCGTAATCGAACCATCATCGAATCGCCAAACGTGGAACCATCTCGATTGGCGCATTGCCGGAAAACTTTTGTCAATCACTCTAGTTTTCTTGAGACCATTCAAACAGGAGGTAACAGAGGCAACAGAGAGCATTCACGCACAAACTCCATTGCCTCCGTTTCCTCCTGTTCAATTCTTCAGTTCAGAAATATTCTCTGCCTCTCTGCCAAACGCTGCTTCTCTGCGACAAAAATCTTTTTCGTGTTTTTTCGTGCTCTTCTTTCGTGTGTTTCGTGTTTGCATTTTTGGGTTGCGGCTCCGCTGCGCCAAGAATTTCGTGACTGAGTTTTTCTCCGCCTCTCCGCCCTTCTCCGCCCCCCTGCGAAAAAATCCCCTGACTAAACCCCCGCCAGCAGGCTCTCGAGTTCCTGCAGCTTCTCCGCCCGTCCCACCGCGATCATCATGTCGCCCGACATGATCACCGCGTCGGCCGGCGGATTGAACCTCAATTCCGTCTCGCTCGCCGGCTTGATCCCAATGACGATCACCCCCAGCCGCGATCCAAGCCCCAATTGGCGCAGGCTCTGCCCCGCCAGCGGCGATTTCTCCGGCACCACCAGCTCGACGATCTGGAACGCCTGCGGCCCCGTCCCCGTGGCCAGCGCCAGCAGATCAATGACGAACGGCTTCGTCGCCGCCAAGGCGATTTGCGCGGCGCCCGTGTCGTGGAGCGTCACGACCCGCGTCGCGCCCGCGCGCGTCAACTTGATCGCATTCGACTCCTCCTCGCAGCGCGCGATGACCGGCAGCGTCGGGACCATCTGGTGCGCCGTCATTGTGATCAGCACGTTTTCGGCGTCGGAGCCCGTGACGACGATCAGCGCCCGCGCGCGGCAAACCCCAGCCTGCTCGAGCGTCTGTTCGCTCGACGCGTCGCCGCGGATGGCATTGAACCCGTCGAGCTCGATGCGCGACAGCACCTGTTCGTCGCGCTCGATCACGATCACGGTTTCGCCGTGCTGCACAAGGTCCCGCGAGACCTTCTCGCCGACGCGGCCAAACCCGCAGACAACATAATGATTGCTGATTTGTTTCATCCGCCTCTGCGCCTTTCTGCGCACCAGCACCAGCTGGAATTCACGCGAAAACATCATCTGGGCCATCAGGCCGATCGCATACAGGAAGAACCCGATCCCGCCCAGCGCCAGAATCACCGTGAACGCCTGCGTCGCATGCCCCGGCAGGTCCGGCAGCCCCAGCGTCGTCAGCACGCTCACCGTGTAATACAGCGACGTCAGCCACGGCAGCCCTTCCAGCTTGTGGAAGCCGATCATCCCGAAAATCATCAGGAACATGATGGTGCCGAGCACAAATGTGATCCGCCGGCGGAATTCGGAAATCACCACCGTCTGCGGCGCCCGGGTTTGATCGTTTCTGCGCATGCTTTTTCTATTCGACCAGGCAGAACAACGCGCCCAGCAGTAATGGCAGCATCAGCTCGAGCTGCCCGCCCAGCCGCATCGTCCGCCCGAACGGCGTCAACTCCGCCGGCAGCGATTCGGCCGCGCCAAGGCTCAGGTAGTTGATCCCCTTGAGCTGGTCGTTCAAATTCCTCGCCAGCGCCAGCGCGTGCACCAGCACCTGACCCAGCGCATGGTCGCCATGCAGCGTCACGATCAGCGATCCCGGCGGCATCCCCGCCAGGAAGCTCGACAGGATCTGCGCGTCCTTGAGGCTCCCCTTGCCGATCATCGATCCGTCTGCGCCGGGATACCGCTGGAACCCGTCCGCCCCAAGGCTCACGTGGACCGTCGTCGGCACAAGCCGCGCCGCCCCCGTCGCCAGCAGGCTTTGCGCGAAAAACCGCGGCTGCCGGTCCAGAATCCCGCGTCCGATGCACTCGCCGAGGCTGAACCCGCGCTTCACGCCCTCGTTCAAGATCGAGTTGATCCCCTCGCCCGTCTCGCGCGTCAGCCCGAGCTGTCCATCGCTCAAGCCCTCCCCGACGTCCTCGACCGTTGCGCCGTGGAACGCCAGCTCATAATCGCGCACCGCCGCCTCGCCGTTGAGCGTCAGGCACTGCACCAGCTCGCGCTGCATCAGATAAACGATCAGCGACGAGAGCCCCAGCTCCATCACTTCGCCATCGACGACCCACAGCATCGGCGCGTGCGCCAGCGCCGTCTGCGCCAGCAACTCGGCCGCCCCCAGCAGGTTCGCCGCCTCGCCCAGCCGCGGCAGTCCCAGGTAAAAATTCTGCAGCGATTCCGTCGGCCGCGGCATCCGCGCCAGCTTCTCGATGTTCAGCCGATACGACCGTTTCCGAATCGACCCCGTCTGAACCTGCGTGAAATCGAAGGGCTTTAACCGATTTGCCAAATCTTGGTCCTATCCAGTCCCATCAATCCCAGTCTGGTGATCAGTCCCATCTCATCTTTCGGACTCAATGGTTTTTGAACCGCGAAGCGG
>JAJFUE010000136.1 GCA_021372575.1 bacterium
GGGGTTGTCGCTTGAGGACGGTTTGGGAGTCGGGTCGGAGACCCGACCTACCACTTTGTCCGAGAGGTGGATGAGCGATTTGCGGACGGCGGTCAGGCGGGCGAGGATATCGACCGCCTTGTCGAGGGCGTCCCACGTGGTGGGGGAGGTCTCGAGTTGCTGGAAGCCGGCATGGAGGATGCGCTCGGCGATGTCGCAACAGGACGAAAGGGTCGCGACGGGAGCCGGGGCGGTGGCGGTGGTGGCGATGGTGGTGGTGGTGGCTTCGGTCATGGGGGCAAGGACCTATTCAAAGAGTGAAGGGCGAAAAGAAGAGATGAGAGATGAAAGATGAAAGTTGAAAGATGAAAGATGAAATTGAATGAGAAATGAGCAATGAGCAATGAGCAATGAGCAATGAGCAATGAAAGTGGGAGGGTATGGAGAGCATGGCGGCATGAACAGGGTCGGGAATTGCGGGCCGGGGAGGTTTCCCGGCGCGAGGATGAGAGTAACAGAGAAGTTATGAAAAAGTCACTTCCCTTAGCGACCCTTATGGCCCTTAGGAAACTTAATTTTTAAAGAAAATTAAAAAAATTATCGGGCGGGGGACATCGCGCAGGCACTCGGGGGTTTTGCGGGTTTGGTTCTGTCGCCCCTGCGGGGGCTTGGGTTTCACGACTGAATTCGTCCGCTTCACTTCATCCTGATGTAGTGTCTCACGCTGATTGCAGATCATCATTGTCGGATGTGTGATGATGATCGAACCGGTAAACCGGTTCTGAAACTTCGGCGCATGTGTCCGGGGGTAGGTTCGGCTCGCAAGCTCACCAAACCAACCCCCGGCTATGGGATCGAACCACTTCGTGGTTCAAAAACATCATCGACTCCACTTGTAAGGCACGACACTGGGCTACCATATATCGCCCCATTGGCTGGGGCGCGGATCACATTTTTTCGAGGACGAAATACTCCGGCTTGGCGCCGCGCAGGATGTAGTCGCCGTTCTTGAACTCGAGGAACATGTAGGTCTTATCGCCGATCCGCTTGAGCTGGTAGTGGTTCGCGGTGTGGTCGCCGCCCTGGTGGATCAGGATGCCGTTGGTCCAGCGATACCACGGCGCCTTGCGCATCGCCTGGTCTTTACCGGCCATCAGGCTGACGAGGCCGCCTTCGTGGAACTCAAACATATTGACGATGTTGGCGTGATTGAACTGCCGCTCGCCGGGCTTGAACTGCCGGGTTTCTTTGACCAGATCGACAACGCCCCAGCGGCCGATGACGTTCGGATCGTTGACGAACGGGTAATCGATTTTATCGACGATGCGCTTGGGCTGATCGGCCGCGGTGATGGTGTTGGATGCCTGGCGCAGGACGTAATACGAGGGCTTCTGGTGGCGGATCGTATAATCGCCGACCTTCCACTCGACAAACATGTAGTTATAGCCGTCGATCTGCTTGATCTCGTAGCGGCTCGCGGTTTTGTCGCCATCGTGCAGCAACAGGCCGTTCGTCCACTTCCACCACCCCTTCACTTTGCCCTCCGGGAAGAAAGTAATCCCTTTCAGGAACAGGTCGCCCTTCCAGCTTTTCTGGGCCGGATTGAATTTGGCGGGATCATCGACGAAATCGACGCTCTGCCAGCGGCCGATGACGCGCGGGTCGTTGACGAACGGGTAATCGATTTTATCGACGTAGCGGCCCTCGGCGTCGGTGGTGGTCTCGACCTTGAACGGCTCGGCGGCGGCCGTGGCCGCGGCTTCTCCGGCCGGTGCCGACAGGTCCATGATACGGCCGTTTTTGACCACCTTGCGGATCGTGGCTGAACTGTTGGCGCGGTCTTTGATTCTGATTGTTTTTTCCGCGTCAAGGACCGCCTCGAATCGGTTGACGCCTTCGGCCAGCTTGATCGGGACTGCTTCGTTGAACGTCTTGCCGGGTGCGATCGGGCTCACCTGGGCCTTGATCGGGTTTTTGTGCTCGGGATCGTTCACATAGAACCACACGCCGGCGATCGGGCTGCCCGAGGAGCCGTTGTTGACAATCGAGGCAACCAGGTGATTTTCGCCGCTCTGGTCGAGAACGAACAGGTCGTTGATGACGAGATCGTAGCCGACTTCGGATTTGTTCTGCGCGTTCGTCAACGCGACGCAGCCGAGCAGGCCCATCATCATTGCGGCAATGACGGACCACTTGCGCGACGGGGTTCCATACTTCGCGATCATCGAAATTCTCCTTTTCATTTGGGACTGGTCTTCAAGAATTCCGGCGAGGCCGGGCATGCGGGCGGGCTGCGAAAACTTTTCGAGCAGATGGATCATGGTTCGGCCATAGGCCGTGTTTTCGTTTGTTTGGATCGACGACAGCGCGAGTTGGTCGCACGCGAGCTCCTGGTCGGCGCGCATGCGGTGGAACGCGAACCAGATGAGCGGGTTGAACCAGTGCGCCGCCAGCAGCAGCGTCGCGAGCCAGTTCCACACGATGTCGTGGCGCCTGAGGTGCGCGAGCTCGTGCAGGAAGACGTGACGCAGGCGCTCGGGGCCGAGGTCGTCGATTGCTCCGGCCGGGATGAGGAGCTTCGGACGGATGAAGCCGAAGAGCGCGGGGCTCTTCACGTCCGGCGTCTCGATCACCATCAGCCAGACGCGGAAGCCCATCGCTTCCTTGCATGATTCGAGCAGGTCGAGGAGGCGCTGATCGGTGACGGGGCGCCGGCCGCGCATGGCCGCGCCGAGCGCAAAGCTCTGCCAGATCGCCGCGCCGATGAACGCGACGAAACCGACGCACCAGATCGACGCAAGGAGGGCAGGTCGAGTCTTTGACCCGACGCTGCTCCAGAAGGTTTCGCGAGTGCCCGCGACCTGCGAAACCGGCGCAACCGAAGTGGCGATGGTATTTGGAATTCCGGAGTCGGCTCCGGAGTCGGCTCGGAGAGCCGACCTACCACTCTCGCCGTTGCTTCCCATTGGATTCGATTGGATGGACGTGACCGATGCGCTCGCGGAGCCGCGCCCGATCGAGTCGATCAGGTTATAAACGCTCATGCGGTGCGGTGGCGCCCACGGCAGCATCAGGCGAATGATGAGAAGAAACCAGAGCGCGTGCCGCCAGCGCGGCGGGAGCTTGTCACGCGTGAGCGCCTGCACGACCAGGATCATCACCGCCAGCACGGCCGCCTGCGCCGACGTGCGGCCGAGCCAGCCCATGAACGTCGTCAATGCTTCGGTGTTCATCGCGATCACCTTTTTTGTTCAAGGATCTTCTTGAGTTCCTCGATCTCGGCTTTGGAAAGCGATTTGTCTTCGATGAAATGGCTCAGCATCGGCTTGAGCGAGCCGCCATAGACGCGCTGGATGAAGGAGCGGCTTTCGGCCTTCTCGCACTCGGCCTCGCCGACCTTGGGGAAGTATTCGTAGATGCGGCCTTTTTGCTCGAAGCCGAGGGCGCCCTTATCGACGAGGCGCTTGAGCATCGTCATGATGGTCTTGGGCTTCCACGCGGTGGTGGGCGTGAGCGCATCGACGACGTCGTTGGTGGTGGGATTTTTTTTAGCCCACACGACCTTCATGACCTGCCATTCGGCCTCGGAGATTTTGGGCAATTTTTTCATGGCGCGGGCCTTTCGTTTCTTACATCTGTAGGATGACAGTATTACAATTGTAGGACAGCGTCAAGAAAAATTTGATGGGGGGGGTGTGGACCTCGATCCTTCACAAAATTGAACCACAAAGACACGAAGGCACGAAGAATTCAAAATATCATGATCGACAGAATATATCACCCATGGCGTCCTTGATTGCGGGTGTGAAAAATTTAAAATTCCCTTTCTTTGTGCCTTCGTGTCTTCGTGGTTCAATCAATCCGGCCGCGCTGAAGAATCAAGGGGGGGTGGACCGAGTGGACGGGGGGGACGAGGGGGACCTGGGGGTCGAGGGGATCGATTACGATTACGATTACGAGCACGAGCACGAGCACGAGCACGAACACGAACACGAACACGAACGGAAAACTTTGGTTTAGTTTAGAGCTAAACATATAAGGCTTAATGTTTGTTCACAGGGATACTGTTCCCTTGCGGCCAAAATCTCGCTTGCAAGTGCGCGGGGGTTTTGCTAGACATGGGCGCGTGTAGTTGAGTGATTTGGGCCCGAGCCGAGGCCGGGATTACCCCAAATTTCTTGGAATGTTCGGGAACAAAATCGGACCGGCCCCGCTCCCTCGTGTTGCAGTAAAGGCAGACTTTCATGGCTCTTGCGGATGTTCCCGTCGATCTGATTCTCTCCTGCCGCGACAACAATCGCCCGGCCACCGAGCAATTGCTCCGGCAAATCAGCCCCGACGTTTATCGCATCGCATATTCCGTGCTGCATGACCACGACGACACCGACGAGGTCGTGCAGGAGACGCTCATTCGCATCTTCCGATACATCGGATCGCTCAAGGAGCCCGAGCGCTTTGCCTCGTGGGTGATGCGCATCACGATCAACCAGGTGCAGACCTGGCGCGTGCGCAAGGGGCGCCGCCGTTTCTACGAGCTCGATGACGTGCTGGACCTGGACGAGGGCGTGGTCGTCGTCGGCAGCGGCACCGGCGGCCGCAGCCCGCGCGAAGAGGCGATCCAGTCCGAAGTCCGCGGCGAGATCCAGCGAGCGATGGCCGCGCTGCCGGACCGCCAGCAGACGGCGGTGATGCTGTTCGAACTCGAGGGGCTGTCGATCCGCGAGATCGCCGGGGTGATGAACTGCAGCGAGGGCGCCGTGAAGTTCAACATCCATGAAGCGCGCAAAAAGCTTCAGCGCCGCCTGAGCCACCTCGTGCGCGGGCTGTTCGGGCGCCGCCACGCCGCCGACGAGGCGGAGGCGGTCGCCGTCGCCGATGGCACGACCAAACCCTGAGTCCCCCGCAAGAGTCTTAATTTCCGATCGCCGCCGGAGAGCCGGCGGCTCAAGACTCATTTCCGGCAGTTGGCGGCACGGCTCATGCGTTGCGAGCGCGTCCAGTTCCTGTATAGCGAATATGTGGCTGGAACGCTGTCGCCAGAGACGTTAGACCGCATCGAGGAACATCTCGGGGCCTGCCGTGCCTGCCGCGATTTTTACGAGGAAAGCGACCGGCTGGGGTCCCTCATCCGCAGCCAGGGTGAGGTTGCGCATCCGGGGTCGGCGTATTTTGACGACCTGGCGGCGCGGGTGTTGGGCGAGCTCGAGAAGTCGCCGCCGCCACGGGAGGCCAATTATCGGCGCCTGTTCCGCGTGCGGCCGCTGTGGTGGTCAGGCGTGGCCACCGCCGCGGCGCTGGCCGTGATGGCGATTGCGCCGATGTTCGAGCGGCCGGAACCGGTGCAGACCGCCTCACTCACGACCGATGTTTCAATCACAAAGCCAGAAATAGCCGGCGATGGCGCCGGCCTCACATTGGCTCCGGCCCCCTCGGGCAAGGTTCTCGTCAAGGGCGTTTCCAATCCCGCCGCGCCGATCACGATCGTCGATGAAATTCTTCCCGGCGGCGCGTTCGTGGCCTCGCCGTTCGTCACCAAGCCCGAGTTGCAGGTGGCGCGCGAGGCCGAAATGCGCATGGCCGCGCTACGCTCCGACGCCGACCGCAGGACCCTGCCGCCCGGCAAGATCCTCGAGCAGATCGAGCTCATCAAGTCGCAGCTGATCGTCGGCAGCAACGAGGACCTGCGGCGCGGCCTGATGGAGCTGGAGGCGAGCGTGCGCGGGCAGGTGAAGGACCCGTCGCAGGTCCAGAAGCTGCCGATGGTCAAGCAGTCCGAGTATTACGCCAGGGGCGAGGAGGAGCTGGCCGCGGGCCATCCCGACGACGCCTACCGTTATTTCCAGCGGGTGTTGCTTGTTGATCCGACGACGCCGCTGGCCGTGCGGGCGAACCTGCAGATGGCCGACCTGCTGTTCAGCGAGAAGGCCAACTTCAAGCAGGCGCTGGCGTTCTACCGCAAGTGCCAGGGGGCGGGCCGAAGCAAGGCGCTGAACTCCGCCGAGCGGTTGCGCGTCCAGCGGCAGATCGGGCTGCTCGAGCAATACCGCGCCAACGGCTGGCAGGCCCTCGCGCGCATCCACAGCATGGCCCGCGATCCATGGCCCGAGGCGATCGCCGCGCTGCGCGATTTGGCGTCGTCCGAGCACGATCAGCCGCTGCTGCCCGAGGCCGCCCGCGCCACCGTCGAGCGCTTCAACAACGGCGACAAGCCCGCGCCCGAGTCGATCATGGAGATTTACGGGTTGCTGTCGGCCAAGGCGGCGGGCCAGGCCGGCGGCGAAAGCCGCGCCTACCTCGAGCTTTACCTCGGCGAGCTGTCGGTGCACCTCGCCCAGCCCAAGCAGGCGATCGATCATTTCATGGCCGCGACGAAGGCCGCCGAAGGCTCGGTCGCGGCCGGGATGGCCCGCGCCAAGATCGCCGAGCTCGAGGAGAAATCGCTCAAGGACCTTGTGAGAAATTAATGATGAATGATGAATGATGAAAGATGAAAAAAAGTATGAACAGGAGGAAACGGAGGAAACAGAGAATTTCTTTCTCAGTGTATTCCGTGGTTCATATGTCCGTCCCCCCCGTTTCCTCCTGTTAAACACTTCACCGGAGCGCCAGGACAGATCGTGAAAGACCACATGACGCACGTCGTGAAAATTATAGGGTTTGGATTTGTGTTTGCGTTGCTCGTGACGGGCGTTCGCGCGGCGGCGCCGCCGGCGGTGCTCGAGGGCATTCTTTCGGGGGGGCCGGCCGGCCAGGCGCGCGTCGTCAGCGGCGAATCGATCTGGCTCGATCAGATCCGCTTCTCGACGCCCCACGATTTCGAAAAACTCCCGCCCAACACCCGGATTTACAATTTCGACACGCTCCCGCACCCGATCGAGTTCGAATCGGTCGAGGAGCTGACATTCGAGAATCTGACCGAGGAACTGATCGGCAGCCGGCCCGACATGATGGAAACCTACCGGCTCGGCAGCGTGCGCATGGCCGTGCCGCCGCCACCGGACTGGAGGCGCAGCTACGACCAGATCCCGCCGTGGAGCCGCGCCGTCGCCGCCGGCCAGGTCGATCAACTGCCGTTCGTCAATGGAGCTGTCTTTTGCTGGGTCGGGGGGACGACGCCGATCTCCGGCTCGAGCAACGTCTATCTGTTCCGCCAGCACTTTGAGGTCACGCAGCACGACCGGCTCGCGCGCGCGACGCTGCGGCTGGCGACCAACGCCGATCCGCTCGAAATCAGCATCAACGACCACCCGGTCGAGGTCGCGGCCAAGGTCGGCTACCGGCTGGCGAGCTACGAAATCACGCAGCTCCTGCAGCCGGGGATCAACCTGATCGCGATCCGCGTCAGCGAGCGCCCGAAATCGACCGAGGCCTACGGGCTCGGCTTTCACATCGAGCTGCTGCGGCGGGCCAAGGAAATCCCGGCGCAGCCGATCAAGCCGGCCGACGCGCTTGTCACGAGCAAGAGCGGCGACCGGATCTGGGGGGCCGTCCACGACATGAACAACGACGGCATCGCGATCGACAGCGCCTATGGCCGCTACCGCCTGGAGTGGAACGAGTGCGGCGCGGTGCTGTTCCCGGCCGGCTGGCAGCCGGAGCAGCCCGAGCCGGCGATGATGGATCGCGTGCGCGGCAAGGTTCCGCCCGCGCCGGAGCTGCCGGTGTTCGGCCTGCCGACCAAGTCCGCGCCGTCGCCGCTGCAGGACGTGCTGTTCCTGACGGGGAACCGCCGCACGACGGCGCGGCCGCAATACGCACGCGACGGGCAGTTGTTTTTCGAGGGGATCGAGGGGCGGCAATTCGCGATGAAAATCAGCGACGTGCTCGGCATTTACCCGCCGCAGCCGATCGAGCGCGTGTTCCAGCGGCCGCGCGCGGAGACCGCGATCCTTTACTGCCGCCTGATGACGACGCGCGGCGAGCAGATGAGCGGGCTGCTGCGCCAGTTGCGCGGCACGGGGGCGGTGCTGGAGACCGACTCCGGCAATTTCCTCGAGCTCAAGTCGCGGGGGCTGTCGTCGATTTACTTTCCGTTCCACGGCGCCGACGAAACGCGCGCGACCGCGGGCAACCAGCGCCTCGGCATCATGCCGCTCGCGACGGGCAGCGAGGCCTATCGCGTCACCTACCAGAACGACATGCGGCGCGTGCAGGCCGCCGCGTTCAGCATCGATGCCGAGGCCGATCCGCTGAACCTCGAGGCCATTTCCGACTCCACGCAACTGACGCCCGCGAAGAATCCGGCGGTCGTTTACATCGACCCCGTCGGCGAATACGTGCAGACGATGAACGCGAACGCGGACGCCCAGAACGCGCTCCTCAATTACGTCGAGCAGGGTGGACATCTCATCGTGCTGGCGCGCGGCGGGGCGTTCCGCACGGCGGTGCGCAACGACGCCGGCGCGATGCTGCGCACGCCGGCCGACATGACGCGCCCGAACCTCGCCGACGCGCTGGGGCTGCGCACGCTGCGGCCGGCCTCGGGCGGCGCCGCCGGCGTGACGCCTTTCAATCACCCGGCCAACACGGGCCGCACGCTGTTTTTCCAGCGCGGCAGCCAGATGCCGCAGGGGCTGATGGGATTGGAGAGGCGCGTGCGGCTGGGGTCGATGCCGTCGGCGCCGTTCTACCCGATGGTCGCCACCGGTTCCGGCGCGATCCTGCTTTACGACCTGCGCGACGACAGCGGGGCGGTGTTCGGCCCGGCGATGCAGATCATCCCCAAGGGCCGCGGAGCGGTGGTGGTGATCGATCACCTGCTCTGGGAGAGCGAGATCGACGATATCCCGTTCAGCGAACGGGAGCTGCCGAAGATATTGAAATGGGCGCTGAGCCCGAACAGCTAAAACAAAGAATCACGCAAAAACGCAAAAGGGCAAAAGCGCGAAAGAGAAGATTCAGAACCAAATTCAGGTCACGAAAGGCACGAAAAAGTTCCGGCAATTCGATGGCTGAAGCCGGGCCCGAAAAGCGCGCTGAAGCGCGCTGACAAGAAAACCAATGGATCGCTGACCACCGGCTGAAGCCGGTGGCAACCCGTTCAGCCCGCTAAAGCGGGCAGCGCAAAAAGCTGTTGCGCGCAACACGCCGGACACCAAGGGGAGACCATAAAATCTTGTTAGAAAAACAAG
>JAJFUE010000141.1 GCA_021372575.1 bacterium
TGCGAGGTCTGCCTCGGCGGCATGATGGTCATCCCGCTCGCGTTCATGTTCCTCGACATCCACAACGCCCGGATCGACAGCACGTTCTCGCTGGCGTTCAACGTCCTGCCGACCGTGTTCCACCGCATGCCGATGGGCGACGCGTTTGGCGCGATGTTCTTTTCCATGATCTTCATCGCGGCCGTGACCAGCTCGATCAGCATGCTGCAGCCGGCGATCGCGTTCCTCGAGGAAGGATTCTCGATGGGCCGCCGCCTTTCGGTCACCCTGCTGGCGTTCATCGTGACGCTCGGAGCGTTGATCGTCATCTACTTCAGCAAGGACCTGATCGCACTCGACACGGCCGACTTCTGGGTCGGCAATTTCCTCGTGTTCGTGTTTGGCCTGATTCAGACGATCCTGTTCGGCTGGGTGTTCGGCGTCGAGCGCGGCCGCCAGGAGATGCTCAACGGCGCCGAAATTCCCGTCCCGCGCCTCTATTGGTTTATCATTAAGTATGTATCGCCGGTGTACCTGCTGGCGATCTTCATCGGCTTCTGCTGGTACAACCTTGGCTCATACTGGAAGTCCATCACCGATCCCAACCACCGCGAGGTCCCGTTCGTCCTCGCGTTCATCGTGGGCGTGGGCCTGTTCTTCGGCATTCTCATCTGGCTGGCCGGCAAACGCTGGGACGAGCAACGCCCCCTGCCGGCCGAGGAGGACGTGATCCCATGACAACCGCCGGCTGGATTATGATGATCGGGAGCATCAGCCTCGTGCTGTGGCTGAATTACTACTGCCTCAGCCGCGTCCTGCGCACCCCGAAGTCCGAAAAGCACATGGTCGCCCCGCTCGACATCGACACCCGTGACAAGAATACGTAAGAAATGATGAGTGATGAATCTCAACTGCAAAAGCCTGAAACAAGCGCAACGGAGTGACGGGGCTTTTACATTCAGCATTCATCATTCCTCATTCATCATTTATTTATATGTTGCAATCTTCCATATGCTTGCCCCAATGTAAAACTTTGCCGGTCCGTCTGACTGTTCACGGACCTGCCCAGACACCCACGGCAAGGCCGCCCAAGCCCTGCCAGGCAGCAGCGACATGAGCAAGAAAAAGGACCAGGAAAGCGAAGAATCCTTCGAGCAGATCGATATCGGCGATCAGGTCAAACACGTCAAGTGGGGCGTCGGCACCGTGCTGTTCCGCTCCGGCTCCGGCGACAACGCCAAGGCGATCGTCGTCTTCCCGGAAGAGGGCCAGAAAAAGCTGATGCTCAAGTACGCCAAGCTGAAGAAGGTTGGCACGACAAGCCTAAAGTCGGTCGAGCGCCTCAAGCACGAGACCCCCGAGCCGCGCGTCAAGCCCGAAAAGGTCACCCGCGAACCCGAGGAGGGCGAAGAGATCGAACTCGAGGTCGGCAGCCTCGAAATCGAGCCGCTCGAGGACGAGGAAGAAGTCGTCGGCTTCGACGAGGACGAGGAAGAAGAAGAAATCTCCGGCTCCGAAGACGAACGCGAAGAGTAAACTAATCAGGCCTGAGTGCTGAGTTGTGCTATCTGCATTCAGACTCAGCACTCAGGACTCAGCACTCAGGACTCAGCACTATGGAATTCACCCGCGAGGACGTCCGCAAGATCGCCGTGCTGGCGCGCCTGGATCTGACCGACGCGCAGATGGACCATTACGCCGGCCAGCTCGGCCGCATCCTGGCCCACGTCGATAAGCTCGGCGAACTCAACACCGAAGGCGTCGAGCCGACCTCGCACAGCCTGCGCCTCGTGAACGTCCTGCGCGAGGACGAACCGCGACCGTCCCTGCCCAACGAAGCCGCCCTCGCCAACGCCCCCGAGCAGGAACTGGGCTGCTTCAAGGTCCCCCCGATTATTCAGGAGATGTAGGAGGGTAAGTCGGGTCTCCGACCCGACTCTGAGACACCCATCGGACCCATAAGACCCATAGGACCCATAAGACCCATCGTGACGCTTCCCGTTCATACCCTCACCCTCAAACAAATCCAGTCGCTCCTCGATTCGGGCGAGGTTTCCTCGCGCGAACTCACCCAGGCCTATTACGACCGCATCGCCTCGATCGATTCCAAAACGCGCGCCTTTCTGCGCCTCATGACCGACGAGGCCTTCGCGCAGGCCGACGCCGCCGATGCCGCCCGCAAGCAGGGCCGGCGCGGCGCGCTCCTCGGCGTCCCGATCGGCCTCAAGGACATCCTCTGCACGCGCGGCACGGCGACCACGTGCGCCTCGCGCATCCTTGAGGATTTCGTTCCGCCTTACGACGCCACCGTCATCGCGCGCCTGCGCGAGGCCGGCGCCGTCTTCCTCGGCAAGCTCAACATGGACGAGTTCGCCATGGGCTCGTCGTGTGAAAATTCCGGCTTCCATCCGACTTACAACCCGTGGGACCTCGAACGCATCCCGGGAGGCAGCTCCGGCGGCAGCGCCGCGGCCGTCGCGGCGGGCCTGTGCCCGGCCGCCCTCGGCACCGACACCGGCGGCTCGATCCGCCAGCCGGCCTCCCTGTGCGGCATCGTCGGCCTCAAGCCGACGTACGGGCGCGTCTCGCGCTACGGCCTGATCGCGTTCGCCAGCTCGCTCGACCA
>JAJFUE010000167.1 GCA_021372575.1 bacterium
GGCCTGTCTTTTTTTTGATTCATATCGTCAAGTCCCATTCGCGCATTCCCGATGAATAGAGGCGTAGGGGTTTACCCTGTGCCGCCGGCATGGATGCCGGCGTCTGCTCGAGAACGGATGAGTGCAAGGGACGCACGAGCATGCGAATTCAATCGATTTACCGGGCAGCCATACTTCATCGATCCCTCATCATTGTATTACTGTCATTTGTTTCGGGTGTGTGCGCCCACTCCGCGACGACGGCCAACGTCGTGACGAAGCGCTTCGGCGAAGCGCCCACGTGCGACGTCACGAGCTCGACGGCCGACGTCGAGATCACCCCCTCCGCGGCCAACACCAATTACGGCCACATCGACCAGTTCTACTACCGTTACCGCTATCACGACCTCGTTCGTTTCGAGCTTGCCTCGATCCCGCCCGGCACGCGCGTCCGCCGCGCCGTGTTCGTCCTGCCGTTCATCTACGATTACCTGGTCAGCGGCATGGCCGACGTGACGACGCCGCTGTGGCTCGTGACCGACCCCAACAACACGGGCGGATGGGACGAATCGGTCGCCACGTGGAACAACAAGGCCCCCGGCGTCCCGTGGGGAACCGGCAACATCGACACCGCCCTCGGTGAGGAGATCGGCCGGCTCTACTTCAAGTGCTTTACCGCGCTGCAACAGTCTTACGTCGAGGCCGACATCACGGCGGCCGTTCAATACTGGGTCGATCACCCCGCGCGCAACCTGGGCTTCCTCATCGAGGAGAACAACCAGTTCAACAAGCGGCTCGGGATGCGCGAGTACGCAGACGCATGGAAGCGCCCTTACCTTGAAGTGACCTACGAGGCCGTCAATGACGAGTATTTCCCAAGCCCAACCGGCATCGCCGCAAGCAACTTCAAAGGACAAACGTTCATCACCTGGCATGACGCCTGCACCAGCCGCGGCGAAACGGCTTACCGCGTTTATCGTTCAAACCAGCCGATCACAACAGAAAATCTCGACTCGGCCGAGCTGATCGACACGGTCCACCAGGGCTCGTCGTACATCTCGAACTGGGAGGGAACGTTCCGCCAGCCCGACCTCTCGCCGGCCGGCGTGACGCTCTCACCCGACTCCGGCCTCTACGTCTTCACGGTCGAGAACGAGCAGGGCTCCTATTACGCCGTGACCACCGTCGTCGAAGGCAACGAACAGCGCCGCATCGAGCCCGGCGTCAACGCCACGTCCGCCGCCGTCGCCGAAACGTTCGGCCTCCCCGAGCCCTTCGTCTATGACACCGAGACGCACCCCTCCTACACCGGCTACGTCGTCTGGCTCGGCCGTTTCAATCCCGCCGACCGCACCGACGCCTACGGCTTCAACTCGCAGCGCAACGCCCCGTTCTTCTTCTCGATCGCGATGCCGCGCGCTTACAACGCCGAGCGCATTTACCCGACCACGCTCTATTTGCATCCTGTGGGACATGGTTATTTCGACAGCACCGAGGGTTACGACCAGTCGCTCTATTATGACAGCGAACGCTACGGCGGGTTCTGCCTCGGGTTCGCCGACTCGCAGCGCGTCGTCGCGCGCAACGCCTCGGGCGCGCTCGTCGATCTCGGCCCGTATCTCGAGACCGACACGTGGGGATATTCCTACTACGCCGGTTGGAATTCCAATTACGTTCCCTGCCAGGTCGGTTCCGATCACCGCCGCAAGAGCTTCGACATGGCCCGCCCGTTCATCGACGGCAAGAGCGTCCCCTACACCGAAAAATCGATCATGTACGTCCTCGACTGGATGCAGCAGCGCAGCCAGTGGGCCGGCCAGATCAACGTGAACAAGACCTACGCGATCGGCGGTTCGATGGGCGGCGGCGGCTCGCTCGCCCTCGCGATGCACTACCCGAACCGCTTCGCCGCGATCAACCTCATTGTCGCGCGCACGGCCGCGTGGTTCGACGACTGGTATTCGCGCGACTCGATCCGGCAGTTCGGCCGCATCTGGGAAAACATCCCCCTGCCCGACGGCACGCCGATCTACGATTATTACGACATGGGCAAGTGCCTGCTGGCCAATCCCGGCGCCAACTGGCCCGCCGTCCGCATGATCAACGGCAAGAAAGACGCGACGATCGTCTGGCGCCCGCAGCCGACGTTCTACGCCGCGATGCAGCAGGCCCGCGCGCCGATCGTCGCGTATTTCACGCAGATGACGCACACGGTGTGGGACCCCGACGCCATTTATCCCGAGTACCTCAACGTCTGCTATTTCGTGCGCGACATGAAATCGCCGTATTGGAACATGTTCCATTTCTCGCTCGACCGGAGCTTCCCCGCCTTCAGCCAGTGCAGCCTCGACGGCAACCCCGGCAATGGCGACTCCGCCGACGGCGACCTGCGCGGCGCGTTCAACCAATACACCGCCTGGAAGCTCGACTCGATCATCGAGCGCCGCGACCATTACGAGGTCGAGCTTTACCTGTATGACGTGGCCACGGCCGAAACGGCCAACACGTCGGTCACGCTTCGCCGGCTGCAGCAGCTCGTCCACAATCCCGGCACGAAGTTCGTTTGGCGCAACGTGCGCTCCACCGACAGCCTCCTCCTGCAAAGCGGCAAGGTCGTGGCCGACCCATACGGCCTGCTCACCATCGCCAACGTTCAGATCTCGAAGTCCCCGTCGAAGCTGATCCTCGACGCTGACGGCTGGACGACCACCACGCCGACGCCCACGCCCACGCCCACGCCCACACCGACACCTACGCCTACACCGACGCCTACACCGACGCCTACAC
>JAJFUE010000180.1 GCA_021372575.1 bacterium
TTCTCCGGAATCCAGTGGAGCCCGGCGCGCGTATATTTATGTTCCGCCTGAAGGCGGGACTACGAACCTGGGGCTTCGCTGCGCTACGCCCCAGGCTGGGATGACCTCGCGCCTTTGGCGCTCGGGTTTTCTCCGGAATCCAGTGGAGCCCGGCGCGCGTATATTTATGTTCCGCCTGAAGGCGGGACTACGAACCTGGGGCTTCGCTGCGCTACGCCCCAGGCTGGGATGACCTCGCGCCGTTGGCGCTCGGGTATGCGCCTGAATGCGGACAGCGAAATTGCGCCCGCCTCGGTTCAAATGTCGCTTCGAGCCGAAGCGACCTACTGACGTTTCGGCACTCGGATCGAGATATCGCCGAGTTGGATGGTTTCGTTGTATTCGGTGGCGTGTTGGTCCTTTCGGTCGATGCCGACGCTGTAGATTATGATTTCGTTTTCCTTTTGAATTACCTTGAGCGGGGCGGCGGTGAACGGATCGGTGCGGGTTGTGGAGCCGTCCTTGGAGATGCCGAGGACGTAATCGAGGCCGGCGAGCTCGAGGTTGCGTTTGGCCTTGTATTGCTTGGCCGTTTCGGGAAAGTAACCGGCGTAGTCGTTGCGGACGAACATGTTGTTTGATGATTTTATTTGGAAAAATTTTGCGTTGGGATTCCAGAAGTTGGCGGGCTTGTATTTTTCGAGATATTGCGAGAAGCGGTTGTCGATTTCGGAGATCGTGGAGCTTGCCTTGGACTTCATTTTCGCGGTGGCGAGGGCTGGGTCGATGCTCTGGCTGATCGTGTTGAATGGATGGTCAGCCATATATCGGATATAATATTTTCCGGCATCATATGAACCGCTCTTGAATGTGTCCAAATGCCATTGCATGAAGAATAACTCGCTAAAGGGGCCGTTCAGCCATTTGACGGCGGTGGCGCGCTGGCCGCGATAGAAGATTTCCAATTGGCGGCGGAAATCGTCGGCCGGGATTTTGTCGAGCTCATCGTGAAGCTGCTTGGCGGTCTCGATCGGGATGCTGCCCGAGAGCAACTGGCACATGGTTGCAAATTCGGCCTTTTCGAAGCTGCTGTAACTCATCGCGAGGCTGATGAGCGAGGGCTCGTCGGCCGATTGTGCGAGGCGTGAGAGCGCGAGAACAATATCGCCGGCGCCGCTAAAATCCCCCGCGTCCTGACGCCGTCGCGCCTCGGCCGCGAGCGTCTTCGAGATGAAATGATTGTTGAAATAATACGGGATCAGCATGTTCGCCAGGTTTTCGTCCGAAAACGCCGCGGCCTGTTCGCAACTGATTTCGGGGAACCCGCCGGCGCTCGACAGTTCGATCATATCCTTGATGAACTCGGCGTGGTTGCGAAGCCATTTGGCTTGATCTTCATTGATCGGATCGCCATCGTCCCATTGGGTGTACTTTCCATCGACTTGGGGGTTGAAGTGCTTATGGTATTCCTCGATGAGGGGTTGCATGCGCGGTTGCCATTTGTCGAGGATCAGAAGGTTGCGGGCGGACGGATTTCGCGATTTGCAGAAATCGAGATAGTATTTTTGCTGGGCGGGGATGTCGGGATTGGATTCCCACGATTGGAATTTCATCCCGGTCGGCGCGGTGGATTTGTCAGGCTTGAGGGTCAGCAATTTCTTGGGTGGGGCGAGCTTTTCCTGGGGGATCGAACCGGCGAGAAAGAAGATATTGGCGACGATGGCGATGAGGACGGGGATGATGACGATTGTCAAGAGCGCGACGAGGATGTAGCGGTGGCGGCGGCGGGGTTTTGGCTCAGGCTCAGTCATTTGGATCTCCTGAATGGATGAGGCCGCGCTTACAGCGCTCCTGATTTTATATGGCGTCTGACCTGGGGCTTCGCTGCGCTGCGCCCCAGGCTGGGATGACCTCGCGCCTTTGGCGCTCGGGTTTTCTCCGTCATTCAGGGGAGCGCGGCGGGCGTCTGCTTATATTCCGCCTGAAGGCGGGACTACGAACCTGACCTCGCGCCGTTGGCGCTCGGGTTTTTGGCTCCGCAATGAATTGGAGCATGGCACAAGCAAGCATTTATTCCGCCTCAAGGCGGAACTACAAACATTAGACGACGCGGGGGCGGAAAAGTTTGAAACTTTTTGTAAGCGGAATCTTTTGTTTGTATGCTTTGCCGAAGGTATGGGCATGGACTCTGGCGAAACATCGACACCTTCGAAATTCTGGCGCGTTGTGCCGGTTGCGCTTTTTCTGGCCGGCGCGGCGGCGGTTTTGCTCACGCAGCGGGGGATCGGGCTGACGTGGGACGAAGGGTTTTATTACGGGCCGTCGAAGCTGGCGGCGGAATGGATCGGCGAGATTTTCAAGGGCAATCAGCCGTTCGATGCGGCGTCGATCGAGAAATACTGGGCGCTGCGATGCGAACACCCGAGCATGCAGCGGCTTTTGTCGGGGATCGCGTTGATCGTGGATTCGAATCCACATCGGTATATGGCGATGCGGCTGCCGATGGCGTTCGTGTTCGGGCTGACGCTGGTGTTTGTTTATTTGATCGGGCGGATGGGGTGGGGGCCGAGGGCGGGGCTGGTCGCGGCGGTGATTTACGCGACGCTGCCGAGGATTTTCGGGCATTCGCATATCGCGTCGCTGGAGCCGCCGCTGCTGCTGATGATGGTCGCCGTGACGTATTGCTTTTTGCGGGGGCTCGAGTCGTGGCGGTGGTCGATCGCGACGGGGATCGCGTTCGGATTGCTGCTGGACGCCAAGCTGAACGGATTTTTCCTGCCGATCCCGCTGATTCTGTGGGCGCATATTTATGCGCGGCAGAAATACGTGAACAATCTGTTTTCCATGTTGACGCTCGGGCCGGCGACGATGGTGGCGGGGTGGCCGTGGCTGTGGCACGACACCGCGCATCGGTTCGTCAATTACCTGCTGTTCCACACGACGCACCAGAAAACGAGCCTGTTTTTCATGGGGACGATCTGGGGCGGGCAGGGGATCGAGCACACGGCGCCGTGGTTTTATCCGGCCGTGATGATCACGGTGACGGTGCCGCTTACGGCGGCGCTGCTGATCGCGCTGGGGACGGCGCGGTCGCTGAGCCGGCCGCGCAGGGAGCCGATCGCGATGCTGTGCCTGATGATCGTCGCGGTGATGATGGCGGTGGCGAGCGCGCCGGGGACGCCGAAATACGACGGCGTGCGGCTGTTCCTGCCGGTGTTTCCGTTTCTGGCGCTGTTGGGCGGGGCGGGTTTCGCCGGGCTGATCGAGAGCGTGAAGGAGATGAAATACCGGCGGATGGCGTGCGCTGTCGCGGTCTTGGTTTTACTCGCGGACGGCGGAAGCGCGATCGGGCGGTATCACCCGTTTTTGTTGTCGTATTTTAATCCGCTGGCGGGGGGATTGCGGGGGAGCGTCGGGCGGTTCGAGACGGTGTATTGGGGCGAGGGGCTGAACGAGGAGACGGCGAACGCGATCAATCATTTGCCGGACGGGGCGAGGGTCAAGGCGCTCGCGCTGAACGACGATTGCCTCGCGCTGATGCAGGAGTGGGGGATGATCAAGCCGACGATCCGGCTCGGGGGCAAGCCGCCGTGGTTCGATTATCATGTGCTGCAGATGCGGCAGGGGAGATTCAGCCGGGTGGAGCGGACGCTGGCGGAGGACAAGAGCGGGCAATTCCCGGCCGTTTGCGTGCAAAGCAAATTCGGCGTGCCGATGATCGCGATCTATCGAACAGGCGAGCGGTTTGAAGCGGCGTGGAGGGCTAAGGGGTACGGGACGGAATAAAATCGCCGGTCCGATTACGATTACGATTACGATTACGATTACGATTACGAGCACGAGCACGAAGATGAGCGGGAGATGTGCCGAACACGATTCAATTTTGGTTTTTATTGACAATTCGCGCAGCGGTTGGTTGACTGGCGCGGTGTGTATTGTCACCATTCCAATGAATCCGAGGGGTTCAATCCATGGCAAAATCCGCTAGTTCAGCCAACGTCGGGAACATGGTCATCGGCCAGTCCGGCGGGCCGACCGTCGTCATCAACCAGAGCCTGATCGGCGCAGTGCTTGAAGCGCGCCGGCACAAGAAGGTCATCCAGCGTGTGTACGGCGCGTTGCACGGCGTTCAGGGAATCCTCAAGCAGGAACTGATCGACCTGACCGATGAGCCGAAGGCGAACCTGGAGCTGGTCGCGGGCACGCCGGCCAGCGCGCTGGGGTCGGTGCGCAAGAAGCCGTCGGCCGAAGAATGCCGCGCCATGTTCGAAATTCTGAAGGCGCACAACGTCCGGTATTTCTTCTACATCGGCGGCAACGACTCGGCTGAAACAGCGCATATCGTGCGGCAGGTCGCGATCGAAGCCGCGTATGATTTGCACGTGTTCCACATTCCGAAAACGATCGACAACGATCTGCGCAACACGGATCACTGCCCGGGGTTCGGCTCGGCGGCCAAGTTCGTGGCGCAGGCATTCATGGGCGACGACATGGACAACCGGTCGCTCAAGGGGATCAAGATCAACGTGATCATGGGGCGGCACGCGGGGTTCCTGACGGCGGCGTCGGCGCTGGGCCGGGCCTCGAAGGACGCGGGCCCGCACCTGGTCTATCTGCCCGAGGTTGCGTTCGACGAGAAGCAGTTCGTCGAGGACGTGAAGAAGGTCTATGCGAAGCTCGGCCGCTGCATCATCGCGGTGAGCGAGGGGATCGCGGACGCTTCGGGGCAGGCGATCGCGGCCAAGTTCTCGAAGGAAGTCGATAGCCACGGCAACGTGCAGCTGTCGGGGTCGGGCGCGCTGGGCGACCTGCTGGCGGACATGATCAAGAAGAGCTTCACGGAGAAGATCCGCGTGCGCGCCGACACGTTTGGGTATTTGCAGCGCTCGTTCTGCGGGGTCATTTCGTCGGTCGATGCCAAGGAAGCGCGCAAGGTCGGCGAGCTGGCGGTGAAATACGCGGTCGAGGGCGTGCCCGAGGGGACGATCTCGATCGTGCGCAAGAAAGGCAAGGGCTACGCCGTCGATTATAAGCTCAACGAGCTTGGGGCCGTGGCCAAGCTGACGACGCACATGGATCCGAAGTTCATCAACAAGGAAGGCAACAACGTCACCAAGGCGTTCATCGATTATGCGCTTCCGCTGGTGGGCGATCTGCCGAAGGTCGGGTTCCTGAGCGGCAAGAAGGTCGCGAAGAAGAAAATCTGATCCGATCCGCATATCTGGAAACAAGACACGGAATCCGTTACGGGCGGGTTCCGTGTTTGTTTTTTTGGTGGCGGAAGCGCATAATAATAGTGTGGCAATGGAAGTGGTCCGATGGAACGCGAAATCGCCACGATCTCAAGAATCACAAATCAGCACACCCGAAAAACAAGCATTCAGGCGCGCGCGCTGCGCCTGCAATCTTCCGTGGATTTGCATTGGATCGCAGGAGGTTTGGATGATGAACCGCCATATTAAAATCAATATGGGGCTGATTGCCATCGCGTTGATGGTGTTCGGCACGGGAGCAGCGTTAACGGGCGACCTGGCGCCGACGCCGACGGCGCAGCCGCCATCGGTTCAGCCCGCGCAACAGCCGCCGGCATCAACTTCGGAAAATGTCGCGCCGGCGATGATGAGCGCGGGGCAGATCGATGAGCTGGTCGCGCCGATCGCGCTTTATCCGGACGTGCTGCTGGCGAACGTGCTTGCGGCCTCGACGTATCCGCTGGATGTCGTGGAAGCCGACCGCTGGGTGAAGGCGAATCCCAACGCCACGCAGGAGCAGATCGATCAGCAGTCGTGGGACGCGAGCGTCAAGGCGCTCGCGCATTTCCCGCAGGTTCTGTCGATGATGAGCGAGAAGCTGAGCTGGACGCGGGAACTGGGGCAGGCGTTCCTGAACCAGGAAGCGGACGTCATGGCGTCGGTCCAGAGCGATCGGCAGCGGGCCGAGCAGAACGGCGCGCTGCAATCGAACGCACAGCAGAAGGTCGAGGCCGAGGACAACGCCATCGTGATCCAGCCCGCCAATCCGCAGGTGATCTACGTGCCGCAGTATTATCCGCAGTATGTGTACGGCAGCGACTTTGCGTATAACCAGCCGTATTACCCGTATTACGACACTTACCCGTATTACAGCGGGATCAGTTATTATCCGCCGGTGTATTGCGGGCCGTACTTCGATTACGACTGCGACTGGCATCACCGCTGCCTGTATTGGGGCGGTTGGGGCTGGCGGCACGGGTTCTACGATCGCGATCATTTCCGGCATCACTTCCGCGATCACCGGTTCGATCGGGACCGTCATGACCAGCATGACTTCGACCGGTTCTCGTCGGATCACCGCTGGCGCCGTTCGGATATGAAGAGGCAGGGCGGCTTTGCGTTCGATCGAAGCGGGATGAACCGGCTCGGCCTGACGTCGGATCAGTTCAATCGCACGATCAATCCGGCGCGGATCTCGCAGCGGCTCCGGTCGCCGAGCTTCAGCTTCGGGGGCGATGCCCGCGGCGCGCAGGCGAACCGGTTCAGCGGGATCCAGATCAATCGGTATGGCGCAGGGGGGCGGATCGCTCCGCAGACGGGCATCCGGGGCGACAGCCGGGTGAGAACGCGCGACAGCTTCGGCCAGGTGCGCACGGGGAATTCCATTCGCGCCGGCTGGATGGCGCAGCGCTGGGGCAGGCCCCAGACGACGCTGGGCACGCAGCAGGGCGGCACCCTGGGGCGCAGCAGCAACTTGGGGATCCGCAGCGGCACGACGTTCAGGAATTACGGAACGATCGCTCCGCGCGGCTACACGCTGGGGCGCGGCGGCGCGATCGGCAGCTACACGGGCAATTATGGGCGCAACTACAGGATGGGCGGGTTGGCCGGCGGGAGCTTTAACCGCGGCGCCAGCATGCGCAGCTTTGGCGGGTTCCGGGGCGGCGGGCCGATGATCAGCGATCGCGGGGACAGTTTCCGCGGCGGGTCGTTTGGCGGCGACCACGGCGGTCATTTCGGAGGAGGCATCCGCGGCGGCATCGGCCGGCATTAGCGGGAATGGAGAATGCATACAAATTCTTTCTCACAGAGATACAGAGACCACAGAGAAATTTCAAAGAGTGGGGAAGGTCTGAAGCCAAAAACCGAGAAGCGCGCGATGCAAAAAAATGAGGCCGGCTTTTGCGAAGCCGGCCTCTTTATTGGATCAATCGATGATGGGTTATTCAGGCTGAAGCTTGTGACGGCGCGCAGCGGCGGATCGTGGCGATGAGCAGGTCGGCGGGGCAGCCCTTGGGCAGGTAGGCCGAGGCGCCGGCCGATCTCATCGTGTCGGCCATGTTCTCCTCGCCGTACATGGAGAGGCCGATGATCTGGACCGAGGGGTCCATGGCCTTGATGCGGCGGGTGGCCTCGATGCCGTCGAGGCGGGGCATGGCGACGTCCATGATGACGACGTCGGGCTGGGTGTGGCGGGCCATTTCGATGGCGAGGATGCCGTCGCTGGCCTCGCCGATGACCTCCATGTCGGGATATTCGTGCAGGAGCGCGACCATGCCCTCGCGCAGGATTTCGTGGTCATCGACGAGGAGGACGCGCGTGCGGCCCTTGCCTTCGGACAGGTTCTGGATGGTTGCCTCGAGGCCCGGCACGACGCATGGGGCTTGATCGTGGGAGGATGTGCGGGGGACGATCATGGCGACGCGGGTGCCTTCGCCCGGCGTGCTGTCGATGACGACATGGCCGCCGATCATTTCGACGCGTTCGCGCAGGCTGAACAGGCCGAATCCCTCGTTGCCGCCGCGCGCGCTGACCTTCTTGGGATCGAAGCCGACGCCCTTGTCGCTGACGGTGATGCGGATGAAGTCGTCGTTTTCGGGTTCGAGGGTGATTTTGGCCTCGGAGACCTGTGCGTGCTTGACGATGTTGAACAGCAGTTCGCGGACGGCCTGAAAGACGAAGATGCCGATTTCCTCGCTGGGCGGCTCGGCGTCGTGGTCCAGTTCGACCTCGACATCGAGGTTGTACTTGGTTTTCTTGTGGCGGGCGAGCCACTCGAGCGCGGCGGCGAGGCCGGCGTCGTGCAGGATCGTCGGCGACAGCTCGACGGTCAGGGATCTTAAACCGTCGATCGACTGGTCGAGGAGCTCGACGATGCGCTGGAAAATGGGGCGCAATTCGGGTTTCTGCACGCGCCGGTGCAGCATGGACAGGCTCAGCTTGGCGGCGACCAGGAGTTGCTGATGGTGGTCGTGGAGCATCTGGGCGATGCGGCGGCGCTCGCGCTGCTCGGCGCGGGTAAGCTCGAAGGCGAGGGCGCGGAGCTGGGTGGCGCGCTGTTCGGCGACGGCGGTGCGCTCGAGGACGCGCTGTTCGAGCGTCTCGTTGAGCTCGCGCATTTTCTCCAGGAATTCGCGGCGCTGGCTGATGTCGATGTGGACGGCGACGGCGCCCATGATGCGGCCGGCCTGGTCCCGGATCGGGACGGCATAGGCGAGGATCTGTTTGCGGCGGCCGTCCTGTGTTTCGATTTCGAGCTCGACGCCCTCGAAGCTCTCGCCGCTGCGCAGCGCGCGCATCAGGCCGAATTCTTCGGCGGTCAGGCGTTGATTGGTTCCCGGCGTCCATGCCCTGAAATACCGTTCGTGTTCTTCGGGCCAGTTGTAGAAGGCGTCGGGGCATTCCCAGATGGCGTGGGCGGCCTGGTTGACCTCGATGAGCTTGCCGTCGGCGCCGGCGATGATCACGCCGACGGGCAGGATGTCGAGGACGGCGCGCAGGCGGCGCCGTTCCAGCTCGGCCAGCTCGTGCTCGGCGGCCAGCGCCTCCTGGGCGGCTTTCTGCTGGGAGATGTTTTCGATGACGGCGATGACGTTGGCGAGCATGCCGCTGTTGCCGTAAACGGCGGAGCAGGTGAGGCGGACCCAGATTGGGCCGCCGTCGTGGCGGATGAAACGCAGCTCCTGGTTGAAGCTCGGGATTTCGCCGCGGCACAGGCGGCCGTATTGCGCCTGCTGGGCCTCGCGGTCGGGTTCGTAGGTGATGGCGGGGATCGACATCCACAGGAGCGTTCCGAGGCCGTGGCCGAGCATGTCGAGGAGGGCGCGGTTGACGAGCAGGAGCTGGCCGTCGGCGTCGGCGAGGGCCATGCCGACGGGGGCCTGGTCGAAGATGCAGCGGAAACGCTCCTCGCTTTGATGGAGGGCGCTTTCGACTTCGCGGCGCTTGCTCACGTCGCGGCAGATGACCATGACGGCGGGCTCGTCGGCGAATTCGATGGCATGGGCGATGATCTCGATGGGGACGTGGCGGCCGTCGCGCAACACGACGACCTCCTCCGTGATGAGGCGGCCGCGCGCCAGCAATTTTTCGAGCTCACCGGTGAAGTCGGTCCCCGGCTCGACGAGCCGGGCCGGGTCCATCCCGATCAGCTCGTCGCGGCCGAATCCGCTCAGTTCGCAGGCAATGTCGTTGGCCTCGATGATGGGCCCGATCGCGTGGTCGCGGCCGAGGCGGAAGACGACGACGGCCTGGCCGGAAACCTTGAAGATCGTCTGATAGTGGTTGGCAGACTTCGATGGCAGCGGGCCCTGGGGGCAGGGCGCGCCGGCAACCGGGTCCTTGATGGGTTCTGACAGATGATTCATGGGATCCGCGTCCGATCGACCCGTCCGATGGGCGAGTCCAATGGCAAACAAACGGTTCACATGTGAATGGTCCCCGTAAATCCGTCGGTTCAACTGTACCTCTTCAAGAGGCGGATTCTACACGGATGCAGGTCCATGCGCAAGCCAGTTTCCACCTTTTTATTCAGGACTTTCGGAGCCAATTTTCAGAATTCTGCCGAGCGCGTTTTAAGGGGTGGGCCGGGCGCGAATTTCAGTTCGCGTGGAACGTCAGAAACAGGGTTTGGGCCCTGTTCCAATAGATAAAAACACTCTTCAAGACTGACATGGGTTGACCCCTTTGCGGTAATCTGGTAAATGGTTAAAGGATCGTGAGGCGTTCAAGTAGCTCCCATGGAGAGTGCCGGCGCTTCGGTATGCTTGCTCCATGACTGATCAATTCCGGCTGAAGAGACCCACCTCATGCAGAGCCTTCCATTGAGTTCCACTCCGCCCGCCCTCGAGCTCGAGCATATCGGCTTGATCGCGGGGGAGGGTAAATACCCCTTCCTACTGGCGCAGGCCGCGCGCGACAGGCAGATTTCAGTGACGGCGATCGGCGTGCGCGGGATCACGCCGCCCGAGCTGGCCGACGAAGTGACGGCCATGCTGTGGGTCGAGTTCGGCCAACTGGGCCGGATGATCGACCTGTGCCATCAGGCCGGCATCGACAAGGTGATCATGGCCGGGCGCATCCAGCACCGGTCGATATTCCAGCTTTCGCGCATCGACCGCCGCGGCCTGAAGATCCTGGCTAGCCTGCCGAGCAAAAAGGCCGACTCGCTGCTGGGGGCGCTGACCAACGAGCTTGCCCGCGAGAATATCGAGGTATTGGACTCGACGATGCTGTTGCGCGAGTGCATGCCGGCGGCGGGGCTGCTGACGCCGGGGTGCCCGCCGTGCGACAGCGTCCTCGGCGACATCGCGTTCGGCAAACCGATCGCGACGCAGGTGGCCGGGCTCGACGTCGGCCAGACGATCGTCGTCAAGCAGGGGACCATCGTCGCCGTCGAGGCGATGGAGGGGACCGACAAGACGATCCTGCGCGCGGGGGCGATCGCCGGCGAAGGGTGCGTGGTGATCAAGGTCAGCAAGCCGCGGCAGGACCGGCGGTTCGATGTGCCGGTCGTCGGACTGACCACGATCCGCAAGCTGATCGAGGCACGCTGCGCGGCGCTGGCGATACCGGGCGGCGAGACGCTGTTCTTCGACCGCGAGGAAGCCTGTGCCCAGGCCGAACGCCACAATATTTGCATTTACGCATGGTAACCCGGCATTTTCGCCCGGCAGTTTTCTTGGAGTGCCGATCGCATGGTCGGCACTCAGCACTCAGCACTCAGGACTCAGCACTCATGATGACGCCGCACCGCCTCCTTCTCCCGATCGCCCTGCTCATGCTGGCAAATTCGGCTTTGGCCGCAACTCCCGCGGGTCAGGTTCCGACACTGCCGCCCGTGCCGCAGACCGTCGCGCCGGACTATGCGGTCAGCGGCCAGGTCGATGAACTGAGCCAGACGATCCTGGCGGAGGTTCCCGGCCTGGGGCCGATCAGCTCGCTGGACATGCTGTTGATCAACATGACGGGGCGGCCGCTCCTTTCGTCGGTGCCGATGGAGGCATGGCTCGCGCCGGCGTCGATCAGCGCGGAGTCCTACCAGCAGGTGATCCGCGGGGAGATCGAGCGGCTTGCGGCGCTGAGCGCCCTGGCGTCGCGCTCGGCGGACTGGCAGCCGGCGCCGGAGCTGCTGCGCAGGCTCGGCTTCGACGGCGCGATGACCGGTTACGCGCAGAACGTGGTGGCGAACCGGGTCAAGGTCGAGGACGCCGACGTTCACCTGTATTACCTGGCGCACCCTGAAAAATATCTGCAGCGGCGGCGCATCGACGCCCGCTACATTTACATCCACACGCCGGCGAATGCCGATCCGGCCACGCGCGGCAGCGTGCAGCAGAAGCTTGACCAGATCGCGGCCGACGTCCGCGCCGGCAAGATGACGTTCGAGCAGGCCGCGCGGCGTTACTCGCAGGCGCCCTCGGCGGCCAGCGGCGGCCGGCTGCCGACGTTCGTCAACGGCACGTATTTCGCCGATTTTGAAGGCCAGCTGCTGGGCGTCGAAAAGCCGGGCGATTTGACGCAGGTGTTCGAGGGCCCGGGGGGGTATTACTTGGGGCAGCTCATTGCGGCGACGCCGGCACAGAACATCCCGCTGGAGGAAGTCAGCGGCGAAATCCGCCAGACGCTCGCGCGCGAGCACCTCAAGTTTTATTACCGCAACGCGCTGGGCGAGTTGCAGAACCGCTACCGCACGTATAACTACGCGGCCGGCCTGAACTACGAATACATGAACCAGAACGCGCCGATCGCGCGCATCGGCACGGCGATGCTGACGCGGCCGGCGTTCCTGCGCATGTATGAGAACCCGGTGACGCCGGATTTCGCGATCAATACCTCGCTCGTGCAGCGCAACGTCATGCACTGGCTCGAGGGCGAGATGGTCCTGGAGGAAATGGAATCGCTCGGGCGGGGCAACGACCGCTACATCGTGCGCGCGCGCGAGCTCGGCATGATTCCGCTGCGCGCGCGGCAGACGATGATCCGCGAGATCGAGCCGGCGAAATATTCGGCCGAGCAGGCGACGAAGACGTTGACATCGGGCCCGCTCGGGGAGCTGCGGACGGTGCTCGTCGCGCAGATCATGATCACGCCCGACGCGAAGAAAACCGAGGCGGCGTCCGAGAAGCTCGCCGCCGAACGGCAGATCGCGCGCGTGAACACCGGGCTCGCCGCGGGCGTCATGCAGATCGAGCCCGAGCCCGTCGTGATGGCCGACTGGGTGCATGAGTCCGATTTCTCGACGAGCGAGAGCACGGTGGCCGCGGTCCAGTCGCTTCAGGCCAAGATCGATTCGGCGCCGTTCCCGAACATCAAGATTCAGGTCACGGCGATGGGATGGTCCGACGCGCTGCCCAACACGCAGTGGGACCGGATGCTCAACAGGCTCGTTCCCGGGCAGGTGAGCCAGCCGATCGTGAGCCCGACGATGACGATCCGCTACGTGCTGCTGGCGGAGCGGCCGATGGACGCGGCGCGCTACGGCGCGCAGCCGGCGCTGGCGCAGCGGATGGCGTGGCGCGTGCTCACGGACCGGATGATCACGGAAGAAGTCGATCGGATCCGCCGCGAATCGGCGATCAAGTATAATTTCTGAGAATTCCGAAAAAATGAATGAGCAATGAGAAATGAGCAATGAGCAATGAGAAATGAGAAATGAGAAACCGATGGTAATTCCAGTTCGGATGATTCATTTCTCATTTTAAATTTCTCATTTCTCATTAGAATTAAATTGTTCACTCAATGTTAAATGGAGCCCATTCCCCATGAACATCCTCATCGTCGGCGGCGGCGGCCGCGAACATGCGCTGGCCTGGAAGATCGCCCAGAGCACGCTTTGCACGAAGCTGTATGCCGCGCCGGGCAACCCCGGCATCGCCGCGCACGCCGAGTGCGTGGATGTGCTGGTCAAGGCGCCGTTCAGGGAATTGATCGAGTGGTGCCGGGCGAAGGCGATCGACCTGGTGGTGGTCGGCCCGGAGCGGCCGCTTTCGGAAGGCATCGCCGACGCGCTGATCGCGGGCGGGCTGCGCGTGTTCGGGCCGACGGCGTCGGCTGCGCGCATCGAATCGTCGAAGAGCTTCGCCAAGGAACTGATGCAGGAGGCGGGGATCCCGACCGCAGAGGCGCGCGTGTTCACCGATCCCGACGAAGCGCACGCGTACGTTGAGAAGCACGGCGCGCCGCTGGTCGTGAAGGCCACGGGCCTCGCCGAGGGCAAGGGCGTCGTCGTCGCGCGCACGAACGCCGAAGCCGTGGCCGCGATCGATTCGATGATGCGCGCGAAGGCGTTTGGCGAGGCCGGCGCCGAGGTCTTGATTGAAGAATTTCTCGTCGGCGAAGAGGCAAGCCTGCTGGCGTTCGCCGACGGCTCGGTCGTGCGCGCGATGGATTCGGCGCAGGACCACAAGCCGGTGTTCGACGGCGACGAGGGGCCCAACACGGGCGGCATGGGCGCGTATTCGCCGGCGCCGGTCGTCACGCCGGAGATGTATGAGCGCTGCGTGCGCGAGGTGCTCGAGCCGTGCCTGGCGACGCTGCGCAAGCGCGGCATCGACTACCGTGGCGTAATTTATGCGGGGCTGATGATCACGAAGGCCGGGCCCAAGGTCGTCGAGTTCAACTGCCGGTTCGGCGACCCGGAAATCCAGGCGCTCATCCCGCGGCTCGAGAACGACATCGTGGAAGTCATGCTCGCGTGCATCGATGGGCGGTTGGGCGAGATCGCGCTGAAGTGGCGCGACGCGGCGGTGTGCGTCGTCGTGGCCTCGGGCGGGTATCCGGGAACGTACGCCAAGGGCAAGGTCATCGAGGGGCTCGACGCCGTGCCGAAGAACCACGACGTGATCGTGTTCCACGCCGGAACGAAGAGCGACGGCGGGAAGATCGTGACGAACGGCGGAAGGGTTTTGGGCGTCACCGTGAAGGATGAGTATTTGAGCGTGGCGATCGAGCGCGCTTACCAGATCATAAAAAAAATCAAATTCGAAGGCATGCACTACCGGACCGACATCGGTCGCAAGGCCCTCGATCGGGTGAAGAAATAAGACAGTATCCCGAGCGTAAGCGCGGGATTCGCATTCATATGCCAAGACGCCAAGGACGCCAGGATGGTTCAACATCTTGGCAGCGTTGCCATTAGCTCGTCGTTTTTAGACCGGCGTGGCGGTTCGACCTTCAAAGCCGCGGGTTGGTTTGGAGAACTCGTTCGGCAAACCAACCCGCGGATGGGGTCCATGATATGAGAACCGATACATCAGGTTCGATCATGGATATCGCCTCTGCGCAATCGGCCCTGCAATCACGCTCGTCCCGACTTGAGTGCATCCCTGATCTCCGTCAGCAATTTCACCTCGTCCGACGGCGCCGGGGCCGGCTTGGCTTCTTCCTGACGCTTGAGCGCATTCACGCCCTTGACGAGCAGGAAAATGGCGAACGCGACGATGAGGAAGTTGATGACAGCGTTCAGGAACACCCCGTAATTGAGCGTCGCCGCGCCGGCCTTCTGGGCCTCGGCAAGCGTCGCGTAACTCTTGTCCGACAGATTGAAGAACCAGTTGCTGAAATCGAGTCCGCCGGCAAGCTTGCCGATCGGCGGCAAGATGACGTCGGACACGAGCGACGACACGATCTTGCCGAACGCCGCGCCGATGATGATGCCGACGGCCATATCGACGACGTTGCCCCGCATCGCGAATTCCTTGAATTCCTTGACCATGCCCATGTTAAGCACCCCTTTGCGATCAAAACTTTCGACCGGAATTGTATTGACGTATCCTATCTTACTCCGTCGCGCCCACGCATGCAAATGTCGGCCGGTCACATGTCAGGCGGGTTGCGTGGATGCAGTAGCCCGAGCGTGAGCGAGGGACAACCTTCCCGGCGTTTTATACTTGTCCGATTTTGCCAGTGGAATTCCAGTTCGGAGTTCACGCTTCAGCTTGCTCCGGAACGAGAACCTTCGCGAACTCTTTTTCGCTGTTTGCGACTTCCTTGAAAGTTTCGGCGACCTGTGCGCCAAGCCGCTGGTGCAATTTAAAAATCCCGAATAGAACAAGCGCAATAATTGGTATTCTGACGAAGTGGGATGAAACAAAAAATTGCGCGGAAACAAACGCCAGGATCAACATCGCGTTATTCGAACCATAATCTTGAAAGCGATTCCTTTTGCTTAACAGAAGCTCCAGTCTCCAAAGCGCTTGTTGGGCAATCAAGGAATGATCCGTCAAATGATAGGTATAAAGAATCACAAACGGAAAGACCTCAATGACAATCATGATCGAGCGGGTTTGCGCGCCGGCATTGGCAAAATATCGGATTAAAATTGCGGCGATTGCCAGCCAGATCAGATACAGCGCCGGGCGAATCCGGGCGAGCCCTTTCGTGGCCCGGTAGTGATACGCAAACACAATCGCCGATAACTCTGCCGGCGTAATTCCGGTGAGCCAGATCCAGCAATTCTTTTCCCGGTCATTCAGAATGAGGTTTTCGGGAGTCCGTGCAAACCGCGCATATCGCTTCCGGCGGATAAGAAAGAAAATCAGTTCGGGAAATCCAAACGCGACAGAAAAGATAATGGTCCACACAAGAATTCCATTATATTGCATCGTGATCGTCGTGAGAATTCCAATAAATGGCTGCAGTAAAAAGGGGAGCATCACCAAAAATAACAACAGCACTTTGCGCATTTGACCAAGCAATGGCGCGACAACGCCCAGCCGGCCTTGTCGGTGAAAGAAGAACTCGAGTAAGGGATGATCGGCCGCAGCCGCAAGCTGCGGCCACCGCGTCGCCATCTCGCGCAGCAACGCCACGATTTCCGGGTCTTCGATGTATTTGAATTCCATCGGCGCATTCAATAATCTGCCAAGTTCTTCATCCAGCTTGCTTGTCATGACGCTCTGCATTCCCGGTTTGGCCGTTCAGTCGTCGCCAGATTTGAGCTTGTGAATCGTGCTGAACGCCTCGTTGATGATCGGTTCGGTCACAAGCGCGGCGATATAGAGGCCGCCGACGACAATCCCTTTTTTGCGGCAGGCGAACATGGCCGCGTTCCAGTTGTCGTAAACCCGCTGTCGCCGGCAGAATTCAATGATCATCTCCCAGTCCTGGCGCTCATGCATCATGCGCAGAAAATCGTCGTTAAGCCGCCGTTGCCATTGCGGATCGGCGAACGTTCCGAGTTCCTCCCGAAGCGCGTCGTAATCGCGAAAGATTTTGCCAAATCCGTCAGGGTGCTTGGAGCGGTCGGCCATGTAGGCGGCGTAGAACTTTTTCAGCTCTTCGTATTTTTGATTGATGGCCGAGGCCTTGCCCTTGAGTTCTGGAGTGGCCAGCGTGTCGGCGGGAAAGAGGCCGGCCGTCAGCGTTTGAGTCGATGCCGTCGCGGAGTCCCGAACTGTTTTCTCCACGCGCGCGGCGGGATTGACCGCGATTGCCGCCGGTTGTTGTGCCGATGCCGGAGTGCGGAGATATTCAGGCTCGGGGATCGGCCGCGTCAGGTTGAATGCGACGACAAGAAAGAGCGGGCCGAACAGAAGGAATAGCCCGCCGGCGACGACGATCAGGATCCAGCGCAATGCGCGCCGCGGAACCGACCTGCTTGGTTTGGCTTTCTCTTGCAATGGAATTCCCCGATCGTTCGGATTCCATGATGCACATCGAGTGTTTCAGGGCAAGCTGAATGCAGTAGCCCGAGCGTAAGCGTTTGCCATTCCCCAAATCTTTATTCCCTACTGAAATTGCCTGGTGCAGTAGCCCGAGCGTGAGCGAGGGACTACCTGTTCGTGAGTTGACTTCCGGAGCAAACTGAAGTTTGAACTCCGAACTGGAATTCCATTGGCGAATCGAATGGGGTG
>JAJFUE010000004.1 GCA_021372575.1 bacterium
GGCGACCTGGGCGCGCTGGCGGGCGACGTCGGCTTCCTGCCGACCGCGTCGTTCTGCGGGCGGCTGCGCGGCAATTTCCTCAACATGACGGCGCTGCTGTGCGGCAATCGCTTCGGGCGCGGGATGGTGCGGCCGGGGGGCGTCGGGTTCAACGCCGACGGCTTGCGCATGGACGAGCTCGAGCGGCGTCTCGATGCGACGATGCGCGATTTGACCGGCGCGGTCGAGCTGCTGTGGAACACGCCGTCTGTGCTGGCGCGCTTCGAGGACACCGGCGCGGTGGCGATGGAGGACGCGCTCAATGCGGGGCTCGTCGGGCCGCCGGCGCGCGCGTGCGGCCTCGAGTGCGACACGCGGCTCGCGTTCCCGACCGGCATCTGGCGCTTCGCGACGGTGCCGACCGCGACGTGGCACTCGGGCGACGTGTTCGCGCGCGCGCTGGTAAGGTGGCAGGAGGTGCAGCGCTCGGCCGACTTCATCCGCCAGCAGCTGCACTCGCTGCCCGAGGGCCCGGTGCTGCAACTCATGAAACCGCTGCGGCCGGGCCAGGCGGTCGTGTCGCTCATCGAAGGCTGGCGCGGTCAGATCGCGCATGTCGCGATGAGCGACGGCGAAGGACGCCTCGCCGGATACAAGATCGTCGATCCGTCATTCCACAACTGGTTCGGCCTCGCGCTGGCGCTGCGCGGCCAGCAGATTTCCGATTTCCCGCTGTGCAACAAGAGCTTCAATCTTTCGTATTGCGGACATGACCTGTAGTGAATGATGAATGATGAGTGATGAAAGCCGGATTGGGCAATGCTGAATAGTATTCTCGAACGCTTCAGGCAGGGGCACCAGACGATCGCGTGGCCGGATAAGCCGCCGGAGATGCCCGACCGGTTTCGCGGGCGACTGATCATCGATCCCGAGCTTTGCGAGGCCGGCTGCGGCGTGTGCGTGACGACGTGCCCGACGGCCGCGCTGACGCGCATTGACGGCGCCGCGCCGCGCGTCGATCTGGGCAAATGCCTGTTCTGCACCGACTGCGCCGAGGCGTGCCCGCACGGCGCGATCGGCCACAGCCGCGACTGGCGCATCGCCGCGCGCAAGCGCGAGCACCTGACGCTCGCGCCCGAGGACGCGCTGCCGCTCGCCGAATCGCTCGCCAAAGAATCGCTTCGCCTGTTCGGGCGCTCGCTTAAGCTGCGGCAGGTGAGCGCCGGCGGTTGCAACGCGTGCGAGGCCGATACGAACGTGCTCGGCACGATCGGCTACGACCTCGGGAGGTTCGGGATCCAGTTCGTCGCATCGCCGCGCCACGCGGACGGGTTATTGATCACGGGGCCGGTCACGCGCAACATGGCGCTTGCGTTGAAGAAGACATATGACGCGGTGCCGTCACCGAAGCTCGTGATCGTCGTCGGCGCGTGCGCGATTTCCGGCGGCCCGTTCGCCGGCAATCCTGAAGTGCTCGACGGGGCGGACTCGTCGCTGCCGATCGACCTCTACATCCCCGGCTGCCCGCCGCACCCGATCACGATCCTCGACGGCCTCGTGCGCCTGCTCGGCAAAATTAAATAATCATCGCATTCGTACGACCTATAGCACTCCAAGGCCCATGAGCGGTCCTCCTCACCAAAGCTTCCGCACAATTTTCCGTGCATTTACAGCCGTTTCTTGTTTTGCTTGCTCTGGCTGTTTGTGACTTTACGCACTATTTCAAACAGGAGAGGACATATGTATCCGGTTCGCCGAACTGCACAGGTTGCCCTTGCCTGCGTCGTCGCGCTGGCATTGGCCATGAACACCGTTCCGGCCCGCGCAGCCGACTCGATCTACCATCGCGGGTGGATCGACTTCAACAAGAACGGCAAGAAGGACATCTTCGAGGATCCGACCCGGACGATCGACGAGCGCGTCGAGGATCTGCTCGCGCAGATGAACGTCAACGAGAAAACCATGCAGATGGTCACGCTCTACGGTTACCAGCGCGTCCTCAAGGATGCGTTGCCGACGCCTGAATGGAAGAGCGAGATCTGGAAGGACGGCGTCTGCAATATCGACGAGGAACACAACGGCTGGAAGCCGACGCCGTACGACAGGCCGCCATCAAAGCACGCCGAAGTGATCAACACCGTGCAGCGCTGGTTCGTCGAGCAGACGCGGCTGGGCATCCCGGTCGATTTCACGAACGAAGGCATCCACGGCATCCGCCAGACCGGCGCGACCGACTTCCCGACGCCGCCGGCGATGGGCGCGTCGTTCGACCGCGAGCTCGTTCGCGACATCGCCCGCGCGACCGCCCGTGAGGCCCGCGCCACCGGCTACACCAACATTTACGCGCCGATCCTGGACCTGGCGCGCGACCCGCGCTGGGGCCGCTGCGAGGAATGCTACAGCGAGGACGCGTACCTGGCCGGCGAACTCGGCGTCGAGATGACGCTGGGCCTGCAGGAAAACCTCGGGGCCGGCCACGGCGTCGTTTCCACACCGAAGCACTTCGCCGTCTATAGCGTCCCCGAAGGCGGCCGCGAGGGGCTGTCGCGGATCAATCCCCAGGTGACTTGGCGCGAAGTGCAGATGACCTACAACGTCCCGTTCAAGGCCGCGTTCATGCGCGGCAAGGCCCTGGGCGTGATGGCTTCCTACAACGACTATGACGCGATCCCGGTTGCGGCCAGCAAGATGTTCCTCACCGACATCCTGCGCCAGCAGTGGGGCTTCAAGGGCTACGTCGTCTCCGACAGCGACGCCGTCGAATACATCGAAAACAAGCATCACGTCGCAGCCACCTACAAGGAAGCCGTGCGGATGTCGGTCCAGGCCGGCCTGAACGTGCGCACGACGTTCACGCCGCCGTCGGACTTCGTGACGCCGCTGCGCGAGCTCATCGCCGAGGGCAGCCTCTCGATGGACACGATCGACAGCCGCGTGCGCGACGTCCTGCGCGTCAAGTTCATGATCGGCCTGTTCGACGAGCCGTACGTGAAGAACCCGAAGGCGGCCGACAAGCTGTTCAACTCGAAGGAAAGCCTGGCGCTGGCCCGCCGCGGCATCGAGGAATCGGTCGTCCTGCTGAAGAACGAGAACAACCCTGTGGGCGGCCCCGGCCAGGGCGAGAAAATCCTGCCGCTGGACCGCAAGAAGATCAAATCGATCCTCGTCGCCGGCCCGCTCGCCGGCGAAACCAAGGACCTCATCGGCGGCTACGGCCCGATGAACGAGACGGTCACGAGCATGGTCGATGGCATCAAGGCCAAGGTCGGCAAGGGCATCGAAGTGCATTATGCGAAGGGTTGCGACCTGGTCGATAAGCGCTTCCCCGAGAGCGAACTCGTCCGCGAGCCGCTGAGCGAGGAAGAGCAGAAGGGGATCGACGAGGCCGTTGTGCTGGCCGAGAAATCCGACGTCTGCATCCTCGTCCTCGGCGAGAACGAGCAATACGTCGGCGAGAACGCCTCGCGCACGAGCATCGAGCTGATGGGCCGCCAGAACGACCTCGCACGCGCCATCTACGAGACCGGCGTGCCGACGATCGTCATCCTGATGAACGGCCGCGTCCTGACGATCAACTACATCAAGGAAAAGATGCCGGCGATCCTCGAGGCGTGGTTCCCCGGGCCGCAGGGCGCCTCGGTGCTGGCGGACATCCTGTTCGGCGACGTCAACCCGAGCGGCAAGCTCCCGGTCACGTTCCCGAAGACGCTCGGCCAGATGCCGTACAACTTCCCGTACCACCCGGGGTCGCGCGCCGAACAGCGCCGCGGCGTCAACGGCTACCTGTTCCCGTTCGGCCACGGCCTGAGCTACACGGAGTTCCAGTACAGCAACCTGAGGATCTCGCCGGCGCAGCAGAAACCGCAGGGCAAGGTCAAGGCCAGCGTCGCCGTCACGAACATCGGCTCGCGCGAGGGCGACGAAGTCGTCCAGCTCTACGTCAGGGACGTCGTGGGCAGCGTCGTCACCAACGTCAAGGACCTGCGCGGCTTCCAGCGCGTGCACCTGAAGCCGGGCGAGTCCAAGACCGTGGAGTTCTGGCTCGGCCCCGAGGAGCTTCAGCTCTACGACCGCAACAACCAGTGGACGGTCGAGCCCGGCCAGTTCAAGGTGATGGTCGGATCGAGCGAGGACACCAAGCTCGAACAGACGCTCGAGATCGTCCCCTGAACCGATTGAAAGAAGAACGCCTCCGCGCCAATCACGCGGAGGCGTTTTACTTTTTCGTGCTCGTAATCGTAATCGTAATCGAACAACCGCCCGCATGATTTCAACAGGAGGCAACCGAGGACACAGAGATTTGGTTCGTTTCGGCTCCCCTGATTTTTCTGTTGCCTCCGTTCCCTCCTGTTTAAAAATCTGTTCCGTGTATTCCGTGGTTAAACAGGTTTTAAATTCATGGACTCTCTCGACCGCCAAACCGCCTACTGGGACCGCGTCGCCGGCGAGAAGCGTTTTTCGAATCCGCTCGACGAATCGCGTTTCGCCCGCCTCGTTCCCAAATCCGCCCGCATCCTCGACCTTGGCTGCGGCTACGGCCGGCTTTGCGGCCAACTCCTCGAACTCGGTTACAACAACCTCACCGGCCTCGACATCTCGCCCGAGATGATCCGGCTTGCCGGCGAGCTTTACCCCACTCTCGATTTCCGGGTCCTTGCCGGCGACCGCATCCCGTTCGGCGACGCCGGCTTCGACGCCGTCCTCATCGTCGCCGTCCTCACGTGCATCCCCGGCGACGACGCGCAAAAGCGGCTCATCTCCGAGGCCCGCCGCGTCCTCAAGCCCGGCGGCGTCATCTTCGTCAGCGACTACCCAATCCAATCCGACGACCGCAACCAGGCGCGCTACCGCGAATTCGAAAAGAAATACGACCGGTTGGGCGTCTTCGAGCTTCCCGAAGGCGTCGTTCTTCGTCACCAGGACATGGGCTGGGTTGGCGAGATCCTGTCGCCGTTCCGGCAGCTCGACCTTGCGATCCGCGACGTCGTCACGATGAACGGCCACGCGGCAAAGATTTTTCAATACTTCGGGGAAAAAGTGAATCCATCTGGAATTTCGGGCGTTTTGTGCTAAATTCCTTTCCGTGATTGTTCGAAACGATATGTGGAGAACAATCCACCCCGATTTGTGCACGCCCGAGGCCGCCGCCGTGTTCCTGCTTTTCCCATTGTTCATCCTGACGATCTTCCCGATGCCGGTCTCGACGCTGCCCAAGCCGTTCACACCCGCGCTGTCGGCACTCAGTCAGGATTCCCAACTCAGCACGCCGCTGCAACGGATCACGCAAAACTCCCCGCTCAGGACTCGGGACGCAGAACTCGGGACAACTTCCTGCCTCGTCGTCGTCAAGCCCGGCAAGCCGCTCAAGACGGTGCTCAGGCGCGCCGCGATTGTCACGAACGTCGCCGACACCGCTCCGCCGAGGCCGGGGATGACGCTCAAGGCCTTCCTCCAGCAGCGGCTCGGCAAGCGTTATCACACGCGTTCAGAGTGGGCCGGCCGTACGCGCAACTATCTGCCGAAACTGACGCGCTGGCGCGTCTGGCGCCCGATCGGCCGCGTCGAATACGTGACGATCCACAACGCCGACGGCGTTCCCGACGAGCATCCCGCGGCGATGATCCGCAACATCTTCCGCGGTCACACGGACCGCCACGACCGGCTCAACGCCCCCGACGTGGGGTATCATTTCTTCGTCGATGGCGACGGCGGCGTCTGGGAAGGCCGCGACCCGGCCCGGCTCGGCACGCACGTGGGCTCGACCCCCGACGGCCTCAACAACGAGGGCAACATCGGCATCTGCGGACTCGGCACGTACGTCCATCAATACCCGCCCAGGAAGATGGTCTCGGCATGCGCCGAGCTGTGCGACCTGCTTGCGGAGTATTACGGCCGCCGCCTGACCGTGCGCGGCCACAAGGACTGGCTCGACATCCATCACTTCCACCCGGTGGGCGGCGTTGATTGCCCGGGGCGGCTCGAATCCGCCGTCCGGCAGGCCTCGCTGCTCATCGCCAAACGCTACCCCGACCGCGAACCCCCCAGGCGCCTCGCCAGGCGCTGACGGTTTTTCATCATTCATCGCCCATCATTCCCTTTGCTTTTCCCGCCGTATTGATTAACATCCTCATTGTTCACTCATGTTCACCGGAGCTTTCTCGAGCCATGAATTCCCTAAAGAAGCTACGCCCCTCGTCCGGCGAAATGGTCATCCTGATCGTGATTGGCGTGCTCGCGCTGATCATCATCACCGGCCAGCACGAGGTGATCTTCAAGGCCCTGTTCAGCCCGACGGCCGTCGCGATCGCGATCATCATGCTGGTTGAATACCTGATCCTGAAGGGGTCCGACCGCGCGCCGATCTACCGCCGCGAGCTCGAGGCCGCGCGCGAGAAGCGGCGCGACGACCTGCTGACGCTGCGCGCGATCGAGACCAGTCTTGTCGATCTGCGCGCGCGGCTCGACAACGATCTCCAGCACGCCGATGAACCGCAGCGGTTTGTCGAGTGCGCCGGCCAGACCCGCAACGTCATCGAAGACATCCTCAAGCGCCTTCGCGAACGAATTTAGGTTATCAATTCCCGATTTGTCTTGATCACCCGTTCCTGTCGCCTGAAGATGTGGCCCATTGCAGAGATGTTGAAGGAGAGACCGCCGACATGACCGTCCCCCCCCCGCGCATCATGGTTGTCCTGCTGCTGGCGCTGGCCGTTGCCGGTTGCCAGAAAAAGAATCTGCTCCCCACGGTCGAGCAAGTCCCTTACCTCGGCCTGCCGGCCACGGTCAACCACGTGCACGGCCTGGACATGAGCCGTGTGCGCGCAACGCAGTCGTTTGCGGACTTTCTCGCGCAGGCCAGGCGCGACAACAAGGACCTGAACACGATCCTGGGCGGCCTGGCCGACGAGGTCGGCATCGATCCGATCAACGACATCGATATGATGAACCTCGCGATCCGCGGCACACCCAAGCTCAACCAGCCGATCAGCAACGCGATCATGATCGCACGCGGCCGGTTTGGGGGCGTTCCGGGCAAGCTCGACAAGCTTCGCCAGTGGCTGGGCCGGGAATTTCTAATCCAGCCGCCCGCGTTTCAGAAATCGTCGCACCCGGCCTCCAACATTGCGATCTACAAGACGAGCGCGCGCAGCCAGTATAACGAACACATCGAATTCCAGATTTTCATCGCGGTGCCGGCCGACGACCTGATAATCGTGGCGTTCTCGCCCGAACTCATGAACGACACGCTCGACGTGATCGGGATGGTCAAGGGCGTCGAAGGCCTGCACAACAGCAAGGCGTGGATCGACAAGCTCAAGCTCGTCCAGACGAGCGCGACCGTGTGGGGCATCGGCGACTTCGCGCCGCCCGCCGAGGTCAAGCAACAGATCGCCAACCTACCCGACGGCGGGATCGTCACCAAAATCCAGAACTATCTCTATGACGTGGATTCGAAGGACGGCGATTTACTGGCGGAAGTCGGGCTCGTGTGCGACTCGCCGGCGTCGGCCACAACGCTCAGCGCGGCCCTCGAGAAGGGGCGCGTCGCGATCCGCGACCAGTTCGCGCCGATGATCGGCCAGCAGCTTCCCGAAACCGCCAAGCTGCCCAACAAGGTGCTGATCACGACCGAGATCAACGTGTCGCGCGTCATCCTGCGCCTGGGCCAGATTGACCTGGACAAGATCAGCGAAGAGATCGAGAAGAACGCGCAGAACCTGCCGATCCCCGGCCGCTGATTTGTTCCGGTTCGCCGCAGAACGGCTGCTCGGGTCGTGTTCGTGCTCGGAATCGTAATCGAACCGCGCGGGTTGAACCGCCTGATCCGCGCTTCAACCCACGTTTCATCATTCATCACTCATCATTCATCATTATTTTTCCGGCCATGCCCCCATGATCTTCCTGAGCAGCACGAACTGGCCGAGGTGATAGGCGTTGTGGTCCGCGGCCAGCAGCGCCTCGCGCAGCAGCGTCTGGCCCTGCCCATGCTGGAACGGCTTGTTCAGGTCGTTTTCCGGATCGTTGACGAGCTCCTTCATTGCCTCCAGGTCGGCCCGGAACCTGCCGATCGATTCGTCCCATGCCTGCGCGCCGGGCGGCGCCGGATCCGGCGGCCAATACCCTTCGGGCCACTTCGGCGAAACGTGGCGCGGATTGCGGCTGAACTCGAGGATGTCCCACTGCGCGATGCGCATGTGCTCGAGCAACTGCCACGGCGAATACCCCGCGCCGTCGATGACGCGCCCGCGCAGCCCGGGCGGCATGTCCGCGACCGCCGCGTCGAACTCGGCGTGGGCCTGTCCGCCCTCGAGCAGCCCGATCAGCTGCTCGCGCAATTGAACGGTTTCGGCGACTTTCATGGCTGCACCACCCCGCGAAATCAAATTGCCATGTGGGCTTATTTGATTATAGATGACCGGGCGCGGGTTTGGCAAAAAGCAGATCAGCGCGGCATCGGCCCGAACCGCCCCGCGAGGCCGTCGAGAAATCCGCGCGCCAATGCCCGCGCGCGGGAAAGCCGGCCGGAGACGAATAATTTTAATATTTTAATGAAAATTATTGCCGTTAAATACTCCATGCCAATTATCTTTTGCGGGCCCGGGGGGCGGCGCTTGAGGAACAGCCAGCGGTTGCGGGCGTCGTAGTAGTCGAGGTGCGGCCTGGAGGAGGACGACGCCGACTCGAGGTGCACGGCGGTCGCCGACGGCTCGTACGCCACCGAGAACCCGGCGCGCCCGAGCGTCAGGCACAGGTCGGCGTCCTCGTAATAAAGAAAATACGGCTCGTAAAAGCGCGCGCCGGTCTCGAGCGCGCGACGTGCGATGAGCAGCGCGCACGCCGAGGCGAACGGCATCGTTTCGGCGCGGTCATACTGGCCGCTGTCCTGCTCGTAAATCCCGCGGTTGCGGCATCTGGCGCGCGCGAGCTCGACGATCCCGCCGGCCGAGTAAATCGTGCCGTCCGCAAGCAGGATCTTCGGCGCGGCCATGCCGTTCTGCTTCGCCGGGCCGGCGAGCCTGGCGATCGCGTCCGGCTCCACGAGCGCGTCGCTGTTGAGGAGCAGGACGAACTCGGCATCGCCCGCAAGCGCGCGTTCGATCCCCTGGTTGCACGCCGGACCGAAACCGGCGTTCGCGGCGTTGGCGATGACGGTCACGCGCGGGTCATTGGAGAATTCGCCGCGCGCCCATTCGCCATCGCCCTCGTTCTCGACAAGGATCACGCGCGGGGCGATCCCGCGCGAGTTCAAGACCGAACGCGCCGCGTCGGCCGCGAGCCGCGGCTGATGGTAATTGACGATGACGGCATCGACGCGGGTCATGGAAAGCATTTAAACCACGGATTACACGGAATACACGGAAAATTTTTGTCGCGGAGAGACAGAACGCGCAGAAAAAGAATATTATCTTTCACCCTGGATGCCAATTTGGCGCAAGGCCTCGAACATCACGACGACCACCGAGGTGGCGAGGTTCAGGCAGCGCACATCCGGATTGCGCATCGGGATCACGAGCGTGTTGTTTGGGTTTTCATCGAGCCACGCGCGCGGCAGGCCCTCGGTTTCGTTGCCGAGCACGATCCAGTCGCCGTCGCGCCAGTCGGCGTCGGTGTAGGCCCGCTTGCCGTGCTTCGTGACGAGCCATGCGCGCGAACGGTCGGGAACAGTTTGCCAAAATGCGTCGGCGGTTTGGTGAACGGTGAAGTCGATCTCGCCCAGGTAGCCGACGGCGGCGCGCTTGAGCGCCGGCGCATCGACGCGGAACCCGAGCGGCCGGATGAGGTGAAGCCTGCATCCCATCGCATGGCATGCGCGCGCGATCTGGCCCGTATTCTGCGGAATGCGCGGGGCGTAGAGGACGACGTTGAGCATGATGGGAATCGATTACGATTACGATTACGAGCACGATTACGAGCACGAAAGGAATATCAACTCAGGAGCGCGTTCCGTTGAGCGCCTTGTGCGCCTTCCACAGCGTGCGCAGGGCCATGCGGCGCATGCCCTTGCTGCCGAAATAGAACAGCCACTTGAGCTCGGCGGGCAGGTAACGCGCCAGCCAGTCCTTGCCGCGGTAATGCTTGCAGAGGAACCGGCCGCGGCTGGCGAAATACAGCTCCAGGAACCTGGGGTCGTGCCAACGCTCGAAGCTCGCGTGGAAGTGCGTGGCCACGGCGTCGCACGCGACGGCCACGCCCCAGTGCGCCGCGCGCGCGCGCAGGCAGAAGTCGGTCTCCTCGAAGTAGGCCGGCCAGAATTTCTCGTCGAAGCCGCCCAGCTCGCACCAGACGTCGGAGCGGACGGCGAGGACCGCGCCCGAAATGCTGACGGCGTCGCGGATGCCGCGATACTGACCGCGATCGGTCTCGCCCTGGCCGAGGTTGCTGGTGAGTCCGTTGCCGGCGATGCGCACGCCGACGTGCTGGATGGTCTCGACGTCGGGCTCGAGCAGCTTGCAGCCGAGCACGCCGATATCGGAGCGCGTCGCGAACGCCGCCGCCAGTTTCTCGAGGGCGTCCATGGCGAGGATCGCGTCGGGGTTAAGCAGGACCACGAAATCGGCTCCGCGGGCGGCCTGGACGCCCCGGTTGCAGCCGCCGGCGAATCCCAGGTTCTTGTCCGAGCGGATCAGGCGCACCTCGGGGAAGCGCCGCGCGACGATGTCGGCGCCGTCGTCGGTCGAGGCGTTGTCGATGACGGTGATCTGCCACGGCG
>JAJFUE010000006.1 GCA_021372575.1 bacterium
TGTCGCCCCTGCCGGGGCTTGGAAGGGAAATAAAATGCCATCCAACCCAGCGCTTACGCGCTGGGCTAACTTATGTCGCCCCTGCCGGGGCTTGGCTGCAACCCGAATCGATACAGGCAGAACTTTTGTCAACAGCTCTAAAATTGGCCGCGGGCTGGATCGCACAAGCGGCGACTCATCCCGCGGCCCTGGAAGTCGAACCGCGGACGCGGTTCCCGATTATTGCGAGTCTTTCGACAACGCGCTCGTCAGCTGCGCGTTCAAGTCATCGAACAGGCTCTTGAGCAGCGAGCGGATGTCGGTTTCCGAATCGGTCTCGGTGGTCGAATTATCGGTGGAATCGCCCGAGCCATCGGAGCCGGCGGCGTCAGGCGGCGGGCCGGCGGGCGGCGGGCCCTGCGGTCCCATCATCTCGCTCATCATCTTGCCGTCGGAGTTGCTTTCGGCGGCATAGACCTGCATGCCTCCGCTCGGCGGCTTCGGCGGCTCGAGCTCGGAGATGTCGCCGCCGTTGGCGACGCTCGAGAACTTCTCGGCCATCGTCGTGAGCATCTTCTTGTCGCGCTCGTTCGTCGCCGAATCGGCCGCGTCCTTGAGCTTGTCGGCCATGTTCTGGAGCAATTCCTTGAATGCCTCGGGGTCTTCGGTCTGGAGTTGCTGAAGCTTGCTCAGGAACTCGGCCGGGCCGGAGATCTGCGTTGAATCGGAGCTGCTGCCGGTCGTCGTGGTGGACTGCGTGGCAGACGTGCTTGACTTCATCGACTGCAAAATGGCGTTCAGGCCGCTGGCGGCCGTGCTGCCGGAAATACCCGTTACGCTCATCATTGTGCCTCCTGACGGGTGTGTCTGAGCGTTCCCAACTGGAAACGACACACAAAGTATCGACCCGCCGGGGATCAACAAACAGTGAACAGATCATGAACAAACGTTTATCCACGGCTGGAGCCGGGTTTATTCGTAATCGGCAAATTCCGCGGCGGTGGGCAGGACGAGTTTGCCCATGCGCGCGGTCGCGGAGAAACTTTTGAGCGTGCCGGAGTCGGCGGCGGCAGTGTCGCGGATCTTGATTGTCCACGTCCCTTGCGGATTTTCGCCCCAGAAGGCGTTGCTGAGTAGCGTCCAGCCGAGGTTTTTCGTGTTGTCGCGGGTGTTCTTCTCCATCATCCGGCAGGTCGTGCCGCGCGGCGACGTGAGATAAAGATCCAGGTCCCCGATGTAGGTGTGCGTGATGTCGATCGTCAGCAGCATTTCCTCGAGCGGCGTCGTCGCATTGATCTTGAACGTGGTCGTGACGCCGGTCTGGTTGTTGTCGGGGATCGCGAGATTCGGCGAGATCGTCTCCGTGTTCTCGGTCTGAAGCGTCGTGACGCCCGTGCACAGCTTCGCCAGCGCGACAAGCCGCTTGGCATTGACCAGCCCGAACCCGTAATTCTGATTGAACTTGAGGCCGGCCTTGTTCGTGATCCACCCGCCACCGCTCTCGGTGGAGGTGTCGCCGGAATCGATCTGGTCCGAACAGCGCGCCAGCAGATGCTTGGCGAAGCGCACGTCAAGCTTGGGCTGGGCCTGCTTGACGAGCGCCAGGACGCCGGCCGCCAGCGGCGAGCTGAACGAGGTCCCTTCGGCCCCGTCATAATAGTCGTCGTCGGGATACGATCCCGAGCCGCCGGCATTATAGCCGCTCGTCCCGGTCCTGTCGGTCGAAAGCACCCCCGAGGGCGCCGACGCAAACACGCACGCGCCGTAGCTGCTGTAGTATTTGTATTTGCCGTATTGATCGACGGCGGCGACGGCGATCACGTCGGGGTTGCTTTGATACATCGCCTTGCCCGCGTCCTCGGTGATATCGGGGCTCGTTGCGCTGCGGCCGTTGCCGGCGGCGAAGACGTGGATCGTCCCGGCCGCGGCGGACGTCGCCAATGCGCTCTTTTCCAGCGGGATATCGACCCACGGCTCGGTATAACCGTAGCTGTGGTTCTTGATCTTGATCGACTTGTTCGAGCCGCTGCTGTGATACAGGTCGGCGTCGGCAACAATGGCGTCGGTCAAGGAATTGAAGTCGAGCCTGAGGCACGCCAGCGAGGCCATCGGCGCGGCGCCGCAAACGCCGATGCTGTTGCCGCCGACCGCGCCGGCGACGCCGGTCACCACCGTGCCGTGATCGTCGTCGGAGCCCGGCGTCGGCGTGGCGGTGTTGTTGCCGAAATTCCAGCTGTCGGCGGAATCGTAATGCGCGCTCACGTCGGGGTGATTGATCTGGAGCCCGTCATCGACGGCCGCCAGCACGACGCCGCTGCCGGTGATTCCGGCGCTCCACACGTCCTGCACGCGGACGTCGATCCCGGTCCCCAGCTCGTTGATCAGGTGCCAGTCGCCGTAGTAGCCGGACGACGGCGTGTTGCGATGAAAGTAAGGATCGTTGGGCGTGAATCCGAATTTCACGATTTTCGCGCGGTGGTTGACGAATGCCTTGCGCACGCGCTTGTCCGATTCGAACCGCGCCTTCTTCTCTTCCTGCGTGAGCGTGGGTGAAGTCGATTGGGCGGTGTTGAAGACGTAGCCGTCGGGGTCGCTCAGCATTTGCCGCACAAGCGTGAGGCCGTTTTCCTTCGCAAACCGGGCGGGGTCGGCGGCCGGGTCGAGGAACACGACGATTTCGGGCCGCTCGACCGCGGCGAGCCGCTCTTTCTGCGTCGGCCTGGCGCCGGCGATCTTCTGCGCGGCCGGCGCATTCGCCGCGGCAAGGCATAAGAATAAAATAAATATCAAATAATCATAATGAATGATGTTTTTATCGGTCCATTTCATGATTCAATCCCCAAGATATCGGTGATCCATCCTCTTCCCAAGGTCTTGAGTGTGTTTCGATGTTTTTTCGGACGGAACGGATACAACTCGCGCGGGGGCCGCGGACTGCTTCAACCGGGGAATTCAAACATCCAAAAATGCCGTTGATTCGTTTCCCCCCGTTATTGGTAAGACATCCAGCTTCGAACCGAATTTTTAACGGTCACAATGCTATAAGTTAATTGATAGCTTCCGGAGCCGCCGTAAGCCCGTGCCGCGACGTAATATTTCCCCGACTTGCCGGCCGGAACCGTGTAGGCGATCGTCTCGGGATAAGACGTCTTGAACGAGCCCGCGACCTGTTCGCCGGCCGCGGAATCCACCGTTCCGGGAGGAAACAGCAGCAGGTCGAAATCCGTTCCGGACGCGCCGGTCAGGCTCACGCTGATTTTCTGGCCCTGATAGAGATTCACCGCGTGGAGGTCCTGGTAATCCGAATCGATGTTCAGGCTCCCCGACACCGGCGACGGGCCGAGGGCGATCCCGGGGAACACGTCGTCGGCCCCGCCGGCCACGATCTTGTATGTGATCGTGTACGAACCGGTTCCGGCGGCGCAGTAGGTGTCCAGGTAATAGTTCCCGGACAATCCCGACGGGACCGTATATCGCAGCAGGAACGGATAGCTCTCCCGGAAATCGATCGCGACGGTCTGGTCCGAGTTCACGTCGGTCGCGGTCGGCGGGAACAGGAAAACATCGAACAGCGTGTCCGTCGTGCCCGTGATCGACGCGTAGAGGACCTGACCCGCCGTGAGGCTGATCCTGTAGATATCGTCGATGTCCTTGTTCTCGTCGAGCTTTCCGGTCACCGGCGAACTCCCAATCGAGACTCCCGGGATCGTGTCGTCGCTCGAGGCGGTCACAATCGAATACGTGATCACGTAAGCGCCCGTGCCGCTTTCGCAATACGCGTCCAGGTAATACGTCCCGGCGGCGTTGGCCGGGACAACATAGCAGAACCGGTTCGGGTAATACTGCTGCTCGGCATAGGCCACGAACGGGTCGGAGAATTTCGTGCTACCCGGCGGATACAGATACAGGTCGTATTGCGAGTTGGTTGGACCCGTAATCGCGGCGATCAGCATCTGGCCGGCCTTGAGGTTCACGGAATAGACGTCGTCGTAGTCGGAGGCCTGGTTGAGCGAACCGGAAACGGGAGAAGACGGCAGGCTGACGCCCGGAATCGTGTCGTCGGTCGCGGCCCACGCCGCCCGCCCCGCCAGTCCGATGATGACAACCCAGAACAGGAACCGATTCGGTGTGCGTGAATGAGCCATCTGGAAACTCCGCCGTTCTTATCTTACGAAAGGCGCCCACCCCAAACGAGCGAAAAACACAGTGGGTCGTAATTCCTTTCGACAGACAATCGGGTCTTTTTGTTCCATTTCACCAGGCCGCGGCGACGGCGACGATGCTCCTCCTTTCCTTGTTCAACCTCTTTTTCAACACGCCCCCTTCTCCTGAAGGTATAGCGCGCCAACGTGAATCCCCCACACAGTTTCCGATTAAAAAATATTAATGATTTACGGGCCGAATCGCGCTTGACCGGATCCGCCGGGGTATTGCCAAATAGGGCCATGAAGATCCTAGTCGTCGAAGACGAAACCAGAATCGCCCAGTTTATCGAGATGGGCCTGCGCGAGCAGGGATGGCAGGTCGATGTGCAGCACCGCGGCGACGAGGCGATGGCCGCGCTGCAAAACCGCGTCTATGACCTCGCCATCCTCGACATCATGCTGCCCGGCCGCGACGGGCTCAGCATCCTGCGCCAGCTGCGCGAGCAGGCCAACCACGTGCCGGTGATCCTGCTCACGGCGCGCACCACGCTGAACGAGCGGATCGAGGGGCTTCAGCTTGGCGCGGACGACTACGTCACCAAGCCGTTCTACGTCGAGGAACTGATCGCGCGCATCCAGGCCGTGATGCGGCGCTCGAGCGGGCACGAACAGTCGCAGCGGCAGGTCGGGCCGCTCGTGCTAAACCTGCCGCGCCGCGAAGTGCGCGTGAACGGGCGCGAAATCGAGATGACCGCGCGCGAGTTCAACCTGCTCGAATACCTGACGCGTTCGCCCGGCCGCGTCTATACGCGCACACAGATCCTGGAGCGCGTGTGGGACCTGCACTTCGACCCGAGCACGAACATCGTCGATGTCTATATCCAGCGGCTGCGCAAGAAAATCGGTCCCGAAGAATCGCTGATCGAGACCGTGCGCGGCGTCGGCTACCGAATCCGGACCGACGCCGCCGAGGAACTCCCGCAATGAGGACCAGGTCCTTTCGCGTCCGGATCGCCCTGCTTTCGGTGCTGTGCTCGAGCCTCGTCCTTCTCGGATCGGCCCTCTATACCGGAACAAACCTGTGGAAAACCGAGCTGACCCGCGTGGATGCGTTCATTGCGAGCTTCGTGCGGCAGGAGCTAAACCGCATGCCCCGGCCGCCGAAACTTCACGGCCCCGGCGGGCCGGCCGGGTTCGGCCATGATTTTCCGCGCCCCGAGCCCCCTCCCGATGAATTTCCGCCCGGCCCCGGCCCGGGTGGCCACGGTCCGGATCGCGGGCCGTGGAATGAACCGCCATGGCGGCGCGGCCCGGGGGTCCGCGATGACGTCCTGACCGCCCCTGCCACCGTTTATGTATTCAAAGATCTGCAAATGGGGTTCGTGCGGCGGTCCGGAAACTGGCCCAAGACACTGAACGAAAATGACCTGATCAAGACGACCGATTCGACGATCGCTTACACGACGCTGTCGGCCGGCGGGCGCCTGTGGCGCATTGCGGCCGGCGCCAACGCGCAGCACGTCGGCGTGTTCGGCGTCGATCTGGAGCCGTCCGTGGCGGCCGTCAAGCAGCTCGCGAGCGCGTTCCTGCTGAGCATTCCGGTGGCGTTGGCGCTGATCGCGTTTGGCGCGATCTTCATGGCGAACCGCGCGCTGCGACCCGTCGATGACCTGGCGCGGCTTGTGGAGCGCATCACGGCGAGCGGCCTCAGCGAGCGCATCCAGTCGCCCGTCCGTGACGCCGAGTTCGAAAAGCTGATCCTCGTGTTCAACCAGATGCTGGACCGGCTCGAGCGCAGCTTCACGCAGGCCAACCGGTTCAGCGCCGACGCCGCGCACGAGTTGAGAACGCCGCTGACGATCCTGCAGGGTTACGTCGAGCGCATGCTGCACGAGGCCGAGCCCGGATCCAGGATGCAGCAGCAGCTCGGCGAGATGGTCGATGAGATCCACCGCATCAAATCCATCCTGGAGAAGCTGCTGCTGCTGGCGCGCATGGACGCGGGGCAGGTCCGGCTCAACATGTCGCCGCTCGACCTGAGCACCACGGTGCGCGGGATCGCCGAGGACATCCAGGCGCTGTCGCCGAAGATTGTGGTCGAGACGGAGATCGAGCCGGGCATCCGGGTCAACGCCGACGCGGCCCTGCTCGAGACCGCGATCCAGAACCTTGCCGGCAACGCCGCCAAATACAACCGGGAGCACGACGGCAGGATCCTGATTCAGCTTTCAAACGGGCATGGCGAGGCCGTCCTGACGATCGCCAACACCGGGCCGAAAATTCAGGCGGGCGATGGCGAAAAGATTTTCGAGCGTTTTTACCGCGCCGACAAGTCGCGCTCGCGCGACGTGGATGGGCTGGGATTGGGCCTGAGCCTCGCGCGTGAAATCGTCGAGGCGCACCACGGCCGGCTCGAACTCGCCGACGGGGGCGACGACATGAACCGCTTCGTCATGCGCCTGCCGCTGAATGAGAACGCTTGCCGATAGTTGTCCGTTCGTGCGTATCTTCGAGATTATTTTGCCTTCACGAAAACGTTCAGTTCGTCGCCGGCGGATGTTTCCTTGAACAGCAGCCGATACCCGGCCTTGTCCAGAATCGGCGCAATGTGTTTCAACTCACCGGGGGCGACGATGAGCAATTCGCTGAGCGGCGCGTGCATCGGCAACTTGCCGCGCAACTGGTCCTCCTCGAACCGCCTCGCCGGGAAATGGCCGTAAATATAATACTCGGCCTTCGCGGCCTGCTCGACGCCGCCGAGGGCGCTCAATCCGCGCTCGCGCATGACCTGATCGACATGCGCCGCGAACGGCCGCGTCGAGGCATAAGCATTCTGCGCGGGATTGAGGCACATGAACGTCGATAAATGGAACAACAGGATCGCGGCGGTGACCGCCGCGAAAAGCTTCGGCAGCGTCGCCTGCCTCGCGATCAGCCACGCGCCCGAAATGACAATGGCAATTCCTATTAGAATTGAGATCGCCAGGATGGAGGCCGTCGGCATGAGGTGCGTCTTGTCGGCGAGCTTCGGCGAGAGGCGCGCGGCGAAATACAGCGCCGGCACCGCCAGACCCAGGACGATCAGCAGGCCCGCCGCCCAGGGCCGAATCCACTTCGGCGCGCGGCTTTTCGAAAGCCGCGGCGCGAGCCACCACCCGACCAGCAGCGCCAGCGGCGGCATGAGCGGCAACAGATAGACCTGGCGCTTGCCGCTCGCGATCGACAGGATGACGAACGGGATCACAAACCACGCCACCACCGGCCGCAGCGGCTGGGGGATGCTGCGCCGGCGCCAGAAATCAATTCCAATGGGAATCAACAACAACGACCACGGGGCGAACACGCCGATCACGCGCGGCGGATAAAACCAGAACGGCGCCGCGTGATCGCCGTGGAAGAAACGCTGGAGCGTCTGCTCCTGAATCTGCGTGCCGACGAATCCGCCGCCGACAACGGACCGCTGAAGCCAATACCAGCCGCCGATGAGAATCACGATAAACGCAAGGCCCGCGGGCGCTTTCGCCTGATTGAACACGCCCCACGAGCGCGCGGCGCGCGCGTCCCAACCGATCACCGAAAGAAGGATCAGGATCGCCAGCGGGCCCTTGTAGAAGAACGCGGCCGCGAGCGCGCACCACATCAGCGCCGCCGCGGGCCACGACAGAGGCCGCGCGCCGTCGCGCATCAGCCACGGCGCCAGCGACAGCGTCACGAAACACGAAAAGATCATGTCCAGCTTGGCTTCGGGTGCGTTCTCGATGAAGAGCGGCGTCGCCATCAGGATCCAGGCGGAGATCCAGCCGGCGCGCCAGCCGTAACGCCGGCGTCCGATCAGGTAGGTCATGCACACGGTCGCGATCGCGGCCAACACGGCCGGCAGCCGAACCAGCCACGCGGACGGCTCGCCGCCGTTGAGCTTGAGCATGCCGGCCAGAACCCAGAACGGCGGCGGCAGTTTCTCGTCGTATAGATCGCCGCCGACGGTCAGCTTCAGCCAGTTGCCCCGGCCGAGGAGTTCCTTGGCGACCTGCACGTAGCGGCCTTCGTCGGGCCCCTGCAGATCCCAAAGCCCGCACGTCGCCGCCCACAGCAGCAATCCGGCGACGATCAGAATCAAAAGGTGCCAAACCGGCGAAGGCTCGGCGTGGATGCGATTTTCTGAATCCATGACAGCTCCTATGCCGCATTCGGCAGTGACGCGCGCCGGGCACACTTTAACAAACATCGCCCCCGATCAACAACCGCGCATCAGCCGAGCAAAAGGCATCCAGAAGGTCAACTTTATATTCGACATGTCGATAAGCATACATGTGAAGCGGCGATGCAAGCCGCACCGCCCTGGAAGTACGTCTTGAAAGAGCCCGTGATGAGCATTCAGTTGTCGATCCGGTCGGTGGATTACGGACCCCTGCGTGTGTTCAATCTCAAAGGATACCTGGCGCAGCTCGAGATCTATCGGTTCAAGCGCGCGGTCGAACAGGCGCTGTTCGACGGCAAACGCATCATCATCGCCAACCTGAAAGACCTCGAGTTCATGGACAGCTCCGGGATCGCGTCGCTGATTTACCTGACCAAGCAGGCGACCAAGTTCGATTCCCAATCGCTGGTCGTTTCGCCGCCGAAATCGGGCGTGAGCCGGGTGCTCGAAGCGGCCAGCCTCGGCCAATTCATCCAGATTTATCCCTCGTTGGAAGAAGCGCTGGAATCGCGCGGCATCGCCCGGACGCAGGAGCCGGATCAGCCCGCCGACCTCGTAACACAGGCCGATCTCGACAAGACCGGCGATTTGAGGCGGATCCAGTAACGCGATTATTCCGCGTCGTCCGATGATGCGGAGCCGCGGCCGAGCGGGATGACGCCGCGCTTGCTGGTCTTGAAGAATTCGACCAGCTCGCGGCCCTCGGGGCTGAGGCTTTCAACGTCGATCGCCGCCAGCGCCTCGGTGCGCGTCATGTCTTTCCGATAAATCTCGTGCAACAGGCGCTTGAGTTCAGAGCGCACCGCCGCACCGATCCCAGCGCGGCGCAGGCCGACCAGGTTCAGCCCGTGCACACAGGCCTGATAGCCCGTCGTAAGCGTAAATGGCGGGACGTCCTGCGTGAGTCGGCTCAATCCGCCCGCCATCACCAAACGCCCGATGCGGCAGAATTGATGAATCGCCGCGTTGCCTGAAATGAACGAGCGGTCGCCGACGGTGACGTGCCCGGCAAGCAGCGCGCCGTTGGCCATGATCACGTTGTTGCCGACCTGGCAGTCGTGCGCGATGTGCGACGACCCCATGAAGAAACAGTCGTCGCCGATGCGGGTCGTGTGCTCCATGTCGAGCGCGCGGTGGATGCTGACGTATTCGCGGATGTGGTTGCGCGCGCCGATGACCAGTTTCGTCGGTTCGCCCTTGAATCCCAGGTATTGCGGCGGAAAGCCGAGCGTCGCGCCGGTATAGACGACGTTGTCCGGTCCCATTTCGGTCGAGCCCTGGATGTGCACCATCGGGCCGATTTTCGTGCGGTCGCCGATGCGGACCAGGTCCTCGATAATCGCGTTGGGCCCGATTTCGACATCTTCGCCCAGTTCGGCCTTGGGACTCACGATGGCGGTCGGGTGAATTTTTGTTGGGCTCATTTTGTGTGCTTCTGTTCGTAGGTCGTGATCTTGTCGATGCGCCGCTGGTGGCGGCCTTCGCCGGGGAAAGCTGTTTCAACGAACGCGTCGGTGATGGCGATCGCCTCGCGCTCGCTGACGTAATCGCCGCCGAGCGAAAGGACCTGCGCTCCGTTGTGCTCGCGGGCCTTCTTCGCCATCTCGACGGAGAGGCACAACGCCGCGCGAATGCCCGGCACCTTGTTGGCGGCGATCTGCTCGCCGTTGCCCGAGCGCCCGAGCACGATGCCGAGGCTGCCCGGATCGGCAACGACCGCCTCCGCCATCGGGATGATGAAATCGGGGTAGTCGTCGTCGTTGTCCATGACGGTGTTGCCCATGTCGCGCACGTCGTGGCCGGCCGCGGCCAGGTGCTGCCTGATCATTTCCTTGTAGGCAAACCCGCCGTGGTCGGAAGAAAGATAGATGCGCATGCTTATTCGCCCTCGTGGTTTAAGTTCGTACTCGTGCTCGTGCTCGTGCTCGTAATCGTAATCGTAATCGTAATCGAAATGATTTCACGATCCACGATTCACGATCCACGATATCCCCTCACACCCGCTCCGCGACCAAGTCTCCAACCTCTCTCGTCCCGTATCCCATCCTGCCGGCGGCGAGGCTCTTGAGCTTCGTCGCGATGACGTCCTTGACCGCGTTCTCGATGGCCTCGGCCGCGGCGGTCTCGCCGAGCGTGTCGAGCATCATCCCGCCGGCGCAGATCGCCGCGATCGGATTGATGACGTTCTGGCCGGTGTATTTCGGCGCGGAGCCGCCGATCGGCTCGAACATCGAAACGCCACCCTTGTCCGGGTTGATGTTGCCGCCGGCGGCGACGCCCATGCCGCCCTGAATCATCGCGCCCAAGTCGGTGATGATGTCGCCGAACAGGTTGCCGGTCACGATCACGTCGAACCACTCGGGGTTCTTCACGAACCACATCGTGGTGGCATCGACGTGCGTGTAGGCGCGCTTGATGTCGCCATATTGCGCGCCCATCTCGTGGAAGGCGCGCTCCCACAGGCCATAGACGTAGGTCAGGACGTTGGTCTTGCCGCACAACGTGAGCTGGCCGATCTGGCCGGCCTTGCGGTCGGCATCAGTCAGGCCCTTCCACGCGGACTTGGCGTGGCGCTTGCGCGTGTAATCGAACGCGTATTTCAGGGCGCGATCGACGCCGAAGCGCGTATAGACGCTCGTCTGCGTGGCGACTTCCTGCGGCGTGCCCTCGTGCATGATCCCGCCCATGCCGGTGTAAATATCCTGGCTGTTTTCGCGGATGACGACGAAGTCGATGTCCTCGGGGCCCTTGCCCTTGAGCGGCGTCTCGACGCCCGGGTAAAGCTTGACCGGCCGCAGATTGATATACTGATCGAGCGCGAAGCGCGCCTTGAGCAGAATGCCCTTCTCCAGGATGCCGGGCTTGACGTCCGGGTGGCCGATCGCCCCCAAAAAGATCGCGTCGAATTTCTTGAGCTCTTCGATCGCCGAGTCCGGCAGCGTCTCGCCGGTGCGCAGGTAACGCGCCCCGCCGAAATCGAACGCCTGCGTCTCGATTTTGAAACCGTATTTGGACTGCGCGGCCTGAAGGACCTTGAGCCCCTCGGCCACGACTTCCGGCCCGGTGCCGTCGCCGCCGATCACTGCGATCTTGTAAGTCTTGCCCATTGCTGCGCTCCGCCATCGTTGGTGTCTGCTCGTGTCCATACTCTGCGCCCGCATGGTATGGAACACGGCAGTTTAGTTTTATCAGGCGGGATCTTCAACAAATTACTGATTCAGCGACGGTCATGGTTCGGGAATTTCGAGGTCGCGGCAGATCTTGCGCGCCGTAAAGTCGAGAACATCCCTGTGCCTCGGCACCGTTGAACATTTTCGATTGGCTGGATTGAAGTAGATCGTGTGATTGCCACCTTCGCGAAGAAAGAGGCACCCATGCGCTTCGAGATGCCGGATGAGGTCCTGTCTCTTCATCAGGCGGGCAACTCGAGGTTTTCACGAATGACGTCTTCGCCGCCGAGAGATTCTTCGGATAATTTTCGGTTGGCTTCCAGAATGAGCACGACGGCCTCGACCAGATTGGCGCGCGCTTCTTCCAACGTCGCCCCCTGGGTGTTCGCCCCCGGCAGTTCTTCCACGAACGCCGCATAGCCTTCGGGGAATTTTTTATAGACAGCGGTCAATGTCATCGTCCGATTCCTCTAAATTGAAATTAACGCTTCCATCGCACTCGCGTCAAGCCCACGCCCATTTCATTATTCCCATTCTTCCCATACTTCCCATTACTCCCATCGGTCCTTTTCGTCCTTTGGGTCCCGTTGGTCCTTTACTCAACCCGATGAAGCTCCAGTTGGTCGTCTTCTTCGGTCATGAACAGCTCCTGAAAATACGGCTCGCCATCGCCCACATACCGCACATAATATTCGTCCACGATCTCATCCAGCTTCCGCGCCGCAAACCGGCATTCCCACACGCACGCACTGACCAGGATCACCAGCCACGGCCAGAAAAACCGCACTCCACCCAACAACACGAACGAGCACATCAGCGTCATCGGCAGCGCCAGCCACAGCTTCTCGAGCACCAGTCCCTCGCGCCGAATCCTGCTGCGGCCCGTCTGTTCGATCAGTTTCGCATACAAATTCCTCATCCCGAGCGCGACGATGAACGTCCTCCGGCACACGACGGCGCCGATCGCCACGAAGATCACGAGAAGCCCGATATGAATCGGCCAAACAAATTGCGGAAACCGCTGCGAGACGTACCACTTCGTGACGAACATGAAGAACGCCATCACGGCGCACAGCAGCAGCGCCAGCGCGGCCGCGTAGCGCTTCCAGTGCCGGTAATACACCACCGCGCTCGCCCCGAGCAGGTTGCTGAACCGCATCGGCGTGAGGTAAAGCTGCTCCATTTTGACCGCCGCGCGTTCCTCGAGCACATCGATCGGCTCGGCGATCTCGCCCACCTTCTTCTTGAAGATCAGTTTGTGCAGCGCCCGCTCAATGAGGCACAACCCCAGCACGAGCAGCGACACGTAATATGGATACAGCAGCAGGAACGTGACAACGCCGCCGATCCACCCCGCGCTCCACACGAACTCCCCGACCGGAATCCGCCGCGCGCGCAATCCGCGCCGCCGCTTCATCACGAAGTAATCGGTCAACGGATGATCCGCCGCGATCGCGATCCCCGGCCACCGTTTCGCCAAAGCATCAACAGCCCCAACCGCAACCGGGTGCTCCACATACTTAACGCCCCAGGTGATTTTCGGATAATCCGCCCGTGAAATATTGAATTTTGCTCGAGCCATGCTCACTCCAAAACCCGCGTGACTTCCCCGCGCCCGATCAGCCGGGAAATCATTGCGCCATATTTGAACCGCGAAGCGGTTCGATCTCAAAGCCGGGGGTTGGTTCGGAGAACTTGATCGACGAACCTACCCCCGGTCGCATCCTCCACATTTCAGAACCGGTTTACCGGTTCGATCTTCCATCCATTCCAACTCGACATTCAAGATTGACGTCCGTATTGCGCCCAATCAGCCGGGAAACCTTTCGATCATATTCGGGAGTTTCGTCCTTGACGAAAAATGCGAATTCCCGATCCAGATCCGGCTTGTTGAACCGCCCCCATAGATAAATCCCGACACTCAAGGCAACAAGCATGATTTCGAGAAAGATCCAGATCCATCCCCCCATAATCGGCTGAAACATGTTCCATAAATAGAATACCCAGAAAAGCAAGATCAACATAGTTCCAGCCCATTGCGCGTTGCCCTTTTGTCGGAGCCAGGACCCTGTTGCAGCCCGAGTATCAATATCGGCAACTTTAATGTCATGCAGCCTGTTTTTGAGTAGGAATACCGGATCGCGCAGAAAGTAATAGACGCTCACGCATACGATGAGAATGCATGCCCAGACCGCCACCGCATGCCCAGCAGGTATGGAGAACGTCTTGAACACACGACCTGTTAAATAAACCAGAAACAATGCGATCACGGAGACAACCAGATTGTTCAAGTATTTTGCAGAGCTACTCGAACGTGAACAATAGACCCATCCAAGGTAAATCCCCGCGTAATCCCGGAATCTGACGGGCGTCAACCATAACTGTTCCATCTGGGATTTGTCACCCCCGGCCGTCATCAGATGGAACGGTGAATAGATATCACGCGTTTTTACCAATCTCTTCGTTTTCTCCCATAAATAAAAAGCGCATACGACTGCAATCCAGATGAGAAAGTGAAACTGAAAGGGCGTGAAATGGAACCCCAGCCAGAGTCCGGCCATTAAAAGCGCAATACACGAAAGTTTTTTACAGTCCTCCCACAACACTCGTCGTTCCACCACCCGCCACCGCCGAACGAAAAACTCCGTCAACGGATGATCCGCCGCCTCCCCCACCGCCGGCCACCGCGATTTGAGATCGGCGATCGCGGCGGCAACTGCGGGGTCTTCGATGAAATTTATTTCTGGTCGGTGCATGCGATGCCGGATTTGTCGCGATTCATGAGCCGGGAAACCAGCTCATTGTAACTGCTCGATTCCGTTTCAACGAATTCGTTGAAATACCGGTCCAATTCCCGCGTTTGCATGCTGCGGGCCCAGCCATAAATGCTCAGGCCCGAAGCCAACAGGATGAAATCGAGCACGAACCAATACAAGGGTGCAACGAGCATGAGAATGATTGCAATGATCATCGCGCCAATTAGATACGCAACAATAACGCTGTTGCGGGAATCGAGAACGGTTTCATCAAGGAGAGCCTTCTGGCGCAGTCGCTCCACCCTGATTTGCTGCAGGGCCGAATGTAACATGAAGGCCGGTATCGATAACGAGAAACATACCGAAGCACCAAAAACGATAAGGCATATCCAGGCGGCGATCATATTTGGAACAGATGCCGATGACGAGTTGATGATCCTGTTGAACACCCAAACCAACGCGAGGATTAAACCCCAGAACACGATTCTTCTCACGATCCGAACGCGTGGATTGAAAATGTGATCGTAAATGCAGCCCAGATGAATCCCCGCGCAGTCGCGATACGTAATGGGTGTCAGCCAGAGCTGCTCGAGCTGTCCGGCGTCGCCCTCGCGTAACAACAGATGGCGCAGGTTGCGGATGTTGCTCTGCTTTCGGCGTATGATGATCCGCCTTTCGATCGCGCCGACAATGGAACCAGCCACATAAATCAATCCGTGCAAGTATCTTGGCAAAAACCAATAGAGTGTACTCAAAGCAATCAGATACACCAGGATTCTTGCAAGAAGCGCACTGTACCGTGACCAATCAGTCCTTTGCTTGTTCGATTGGTGGCGGATGAACCATTCGGTGAGCGGGTGGTCGGCCGCTTCCCCAATCGCCGGCCACCACGTCTTGAGGTCGTCAATCGCCCGCGCGATTTCAGGGTCTCCAATATATTGCGCCACTTTGGTACTGCAATCTCATTGGACTCTCGCCTTGAACCGCGAAGCGGCTCAATCTCGAAACCGGGGATTGGTCCGGCGACCTTGTTCGCCAAACCAACCCCCGGTATTACATCCCATCTGTCCCATAGGTCCCATCATTCCAATCTTTCATCTCTCATCTTGTCCCCCTTATCTCACCACCATCATCTCCGGCATCAGCATCATCGGCTCCTGCGTCTTCATCATCCCGATCCCGATGAGCATCTGCTTTGCGACGCGCGCCCGCTCCGGGTCGAGCTTCCCTAAGATCGCCAGCAACGATTCGCCGTCCGTCCCGATCGAGACGTCCGACGGGCGCTCGCGCCGGCCGCCGAGCTCGCTGAAGATCTGCTCGATCGGGTTGAGCGGCTCGGGGATGACGCGCACGTCATACCTCGTCAAATTCACGCGCTTGGCCGCTGCCTCGACCGCCGCGTCCAGCCCGCCGATCTTGTCCACCAGCCCCAGTTCCAAAGCCTGCGCGCCGGTATAAACGCGCCCGGCCGCGATGTCCTCGATCGGCTTCTTGAGCTTCTTGCCGCGCCCGTCGGTCACGTGCTTCTTGAACGTGACGTAGATTTCATCGACGAGCTGCTGCATCTTGACGCGCTCGGTTTCGCTGAACGGCGCCGCCTGGCTGAGCGCGCCGGCGTTCTGGCCGCGGCGATACGGCACCCAGTTGAAGCCGATCTTGTTCCACATCTGAGTCGTGACGAGCTTGCCCGTGAACACGCCGATCGACGCGGTCAGCGTGTGGTTGTCGGCCCAGATTTCGTCGGCGGCCATCGCGACGTAATAGCCGCCGCTGGCGGCGACGTTGCCCATCGAAACGAGGATTGGTTTCTTGCCGTGGGCCACCTGCGCCGCGTTCAGGATGACTTCGCTGGCGGTCGCCGATCCGCCCGGCGAATCGATGCGCAGCACGATCGCCTTGACCGTGGCGTCGTTCATCGCCTTCTCGATCGCGTAGCGGATCTCGCCGGCGAACGCGCCTTCGTTGCCCGCGAACGGATTCTGGCTGCGGTAGCCGGGCATGATCGCGCCATCGATATAGATGATGCCGATCGCCGGCCGCATGGAAACGCGCTGCGGCTTGGACATCTGGCTGAACAGGCTGAACATCGCGAACGGGTTGTTCGCGTCAAGCGACATCGACTTCTTTTTTTCGGCGTAGCGGTTGTCGATGACGACGCGGCCCTTGAATCGGTCCTTGACGCGCGCGATGAACCGGTCGCGCGGCTCGACCTTGTCGATGAGGCCCGCCTTAAGCGCCTGGTCGGCCGTGTACGGGCCGCCATCGACGAGCTTCCGGATCTTGTCGGGCGCGGCCTTGCGCCCGTGCGCGATCCCGTCGATAAACCGGTCGTACATGCTGTCGAAGAGCCAGTTCATGTTCTGGTCGGCCTCGGGGCTCGGGCCGGTGTTGGTGAACATTTCCGCGGCCGATTTATACGGCCCGGACTTGATGAAGTCCGAACCGACGCCGATCTTGTCGAGCATGGTCTTGATGTAGAGGCGCTCGCCGTACAGGCCCACGAGCAGCACCAGCGACGTCGGCGCCATCGAGATTTCCTCGGCGCCCGTCGCGAGCAGGTAGGACCGGTTGTCATACATGTCGGAATGGATGAAGACCGGCTTTTTCGCCTCGCGGATGCGCAGCAGCTCGCGCTGCAGCTCCTCGATCTGGCCGTAGCCGGCCGCGAGGCCGTCGAGCGTGATCATGATCGCGCCGACTTCCTTGTCGGCGCGCGCGTCCTCGAGCCGCCCGATGAGCGTCTTGAGCGAAACCGCCTGGTCGGTGAGGAACCCGAACGGGTCCTCGACCGGCGTTTCGCTCAGTTCGCCGGCCAGGCGCAGGTGCACGACCCGCAGCGTCGGCGACGTCTCCGCCGGCAGGCCCTCGATCCCGGCGGCGCGCGACAACGGCGCAAGCCACACCAGGATCGCGATCATCACGAACGAGCGCAACATTGCAGTCCTCCTTGCGCGTAAACCGATGACGTTGATTTCCACCCGCTATGCCTCAACGATATTGAGGCACAGGCGGCGGCGCTGTCAATAACCGTAAAAGGATACCCGCAAGGAGGCGCATCATGCGTTGACGGGCGCGAAAGCCTACCGCGAGCGGCTGAAGAAGCTGACCCAGCAGCCCCGCAGCGGATGAACCTGGACGAGCGCGTAATTCGGGGGCAGGCCGGTTCCGTCGAAGGGTTGCCGTGTTACGGTGCACAGATTCCGCGGCAGATCGCCGGCCTTGACCCGGCGGTAGTCGCCGCGCGGGACCACCACCAGCCGAACCTGGGCGTATTCCTGCCTGCCGTGCAGCACGTAATACTGGACGCACAGGTAATCCAGCCGATCGTGACAGAACACGCTGAAATCGCCGAGGTGCTCGGGGGACACGGTCTTCTGGATCGTGCCGACCGCGTTTTTCCAGTCGATGCGCGGGACGGACGCCGAGGCGACGGCCGTCAAGGCGAAAAAATAAATTGCCAGCGCGAACCCGCACCCGCGGCGCACGGCCCGAAGCGGGATCGTGGCGATCGCGACTCCGAACATCGTAACCAAAAACGGCAGCGTTTCGATCAGGTAGCGCGGCATGAAAATGGACTTGGCCTGCGAGACCGTCAGCACGAGGTAAATGGGCGCGATCAGCATGATCGGCAGGATGCCTGCCTGCGGAAACCACCCGTCGCCGGCGCGGCGCCTCAGCGTCGCGACCACCCCGACCGCCAGGCACGGGATGACGATATACATCATCGTGAGCGTGGGAATCGGCCCGATCAGCTCGTGCCAGTCGCCGAACACGTTGTAGTTCAGCATTTCGAGGATGTAGTGGAAGCGGGCGCCGGCGGCTTGCGTCTGGTTCACCCAGTTGTAAGTGCCCGCGGCAAGCTGTCCCGGAAGCATCACAAGGCACGGCAGGATGGCAACCGAAACTCCCGCATACACCGCAAGCCAACGCCGCCACCGGCGGATTTCACCGCGCACCAGGAGATACAGCGCGTGGCTCGCGAGCACGAAGAAGCCGAAGTAATGAATATAAATGCACGCCGCCATCGACACGGCGTAGCCCGCGGCGGCGCGTTTGGATCCCGGCCGTTCCTCCGCGACCACGAGCAACAGCGTGCTCAGGACGGTCAGCGTTTCGAGCGCGCCGTACATCCTCGCCTGCGCGGCAAACTCGCCCTGGTACGCCGAAACCGCCAGCAGCAGGCAGGACCACAACGCGGCCTTCCGATCCATCACCTTGCGGACCAGGACATAGAGCAGTGGAATCGTCGGAAGCGACAGCAGCAGCGAAAGCAGATGAACCGAATACTCGTTGACCGCGAAAACGCGCCGCCACGCCCACAACAGCAGGAAGTAGCCGGGCGGGTGCGAGTCGAGCGACAGATCGGCGAAGAGGTCGCCGATCGAGCCGTCGGTGAAATTCAGGCTGAGGATTTCGTCGAGCCCGAAACCCTTGAACGCGAACATGGTGAAAAAGACGGCGACCTGAAGCAGGATCAGGCAGGCAAGGATCCCCCGGTCGTCGGGCAAATCCTTCGATTGTTTCGCAACGGGGTGGGCCGGCTGATTTTTCCTGGAAACATCCATGGGGGGTGATCTCGGTGAACGCGCGTGATGAGAATACAAGCTTCTCCAACTATTTCTATGAATACACGCCCTCTTTGTCAACCGCTATGGCCGGCGGCCATTGGCGCAGCGCCGCGGCCCATCGGCATCCATTTGTTGATTGGTTAATCGATTACGATTACGATTACGAGCACGAGCACGAACGAGGAGGCAGCACCGTGACCGACAATATCTTCCTGAAGATCGCGCGGCATGAAATCCCGGCCAACATCGTCTTCGAGGACGACCGCGTCGTCGCCTTCAAGGACATCAACCCGCAGGCCCCCGTGCACATCCTGATCATCCCGCGCACCGAGGCCATCCCGACGCTCAACGACCTCAAGCCCGAGAACAAGGACCTCGTCGGCCACATGTTCCTGGTCGCGAAGAAACTGGCCGCGGAGTTCGGCATCGCGGAGGACGGCTACCGCTGCGTGATCAACTGCAACGAGGGCGCCGGCCAGAGCGTGTTCCAGCTCCACATGCACGTTCTCGGCGGCCGGCCGATGGGGTGGCCCCCCGGCTGACCGATTCTCCCCGCGAAAAAACGCGAAACCCGCAAAAGGCGCCAAACGGGATGGCGCCGAAGATTCTTTTGCGGGTTTTGTTTTTTTGCGCTTTTGCATGGCTCTTGAAACAAAACGCCCTTTCGGTGAATGCGTTGTCGTTGTTATATTAATGTCGGCGTGCGCGCCGGGGTCAGCTGTTTCGCGCGCGCGTTTGGAGCCAATCCGTGACCCTGTTTCCCAAGTCCGTCCGAATCGGCACGCGCGGCAGCGAACTGGCGCGCGCGCAGGCCGCGGCCATGGCGCGCCGCATCGAGGCGCTCGGCGTCGCCGCGGAGATCGTCGTCGTGCGCACGCGCGGCGACATCGACCAGCACACCCCCGTCAGCCGGATCGGCAGCAAGGCGATCTTCATCAAGGAACTCGAGGACGCGCTGATCGAACACCGGATCGACCTGGCCGTCCACAGCCTGAAAGACCTGCCCGTTGAACTCCCCGAATACCTCGTCCTCGCCGCGGTCCCCGAACGCGTCTCGCCGCTCGACGCGTGGGTCTGCCCAAGCGGCAAGAGCCTCGATGACACGCCGCACGGCGCGACCGTCGCCACGGGGAGCCTGCGCCGCGCCGCGCAGCTGCTGGCGCTGCGGCCCGACCTGAAAATCGTTCCCATGCGCGGCAACGTGCCGACGCGGATCGAGAAGCTCCGCGCCGGCGAGGCGTTCGCGACGGTGCTGGCGGCGGCGGGATTGCACCGGCTCGGGCTCGAATCGGAAATCGCGTACGAGCTGCCGGCCGACATCATCACGCCGGCGATGGGTCAGGGCGCGCTCGCGATCGAGGCGCGCTCCGGCGAAATGCCCGGGTTTTTCCGCGCGCTCGACGACGCGAACGCGCGCGTTGCAGTCGAGGCCGAGCGACGGTTCCTCTCGATCATCGGCGGCGGGTGCCGCACCCCGGTCGGGATCCTTGCGCGCCAGACGCCGACCGGTTGGGAACTGATCGCGATGCTCGCGGCAAACGACGGCGCGAACATCATGCGCCGCACCGTGCGGCTTCCGGGCGCGGCCTATGCGGGTTCGGGAGCCGAGAAGCTCGCGCGCGAAATGCTCGACGAGGCACCGCCCGAGATTCTGGATACGCTCGAAGAGACCGGCAACCCATGACTGATGCGAACGCCCATCGCCCGACCGACCAGACGCCCGCGCTGCCGCGCGTCGTCGCCGTGATTACGCGGCCGGCGCGCTCAGACGCGATGGCCGCTGCATTCATCGCGGCCGGCGCGCGCGTCGAGCTGATCCCGGTCACGCGCCTCGCGGTCAACGTCGATCTCGACCTGCTCGCGATCAAGCTCGCCAAGGTCGTCTCGACCGGCGGCTGGCTGATCCTGCCCAGCCCGTCGGCGATCGAGATTCTGCTGGTCGCGGCGAAAAAAATACCGGACGGCAAGGCGACGCTGAGCCGGATCCGGATCGCGGCGATCGGCCCGTCGAGCGCGGAACTCCTGGCACAATCGGGCCTCGCCGACGTGTTCACCCCGCCCGAGCCCAATGCCGCGTCGCTCGCGCGGACGCTGCCCGCCGGCCCCGGCGCGCACGTGCTCATCGCCGGATCGGAGCTGTCGCGCGCGGAACTTCTGGCGGAGCTCGGCGGTCGCGAAATCAGCGCCGAGAATTTCCCGCTGTATCGACCCGTTCCCGACGCGCCGCAGCTGACGCGGCTGCACAAGCTGCTGCTTGCCGCGCCCGATCCGCTCAAGCCCGTCCGCATGGTCGTGGTCACCGCGCCGTCGGCCGTCGATGCGATCGCCGGCAAGATGACCGAGACGACATGGCGGGCTGCGGGCTGGCTCGCGATCGGCCCGACGACGATGGCGCGGCTGAAAGATCATCTTCCGGCGGTCGCGCATGCGGCGCAGGCCGAGACCCCCGACGCGGACGCGCTGGTCCGCGCCGCGTCCGGCCTGATCGAGGGGCGCAAGCCATGAGCCCGCGCATCACCACGCGTCCGCTGCCGCTGCAGGAGCAGGAATATCGCGTCGGCCTGCTGCGGCTCGAGCGCACCGCGATCATCCCGTTCAAGTTCTGCACGCTGCTCGCGACGTTCGTCCTGTGGATCAAGTTCATCGGCAGCGAGCAGCTTTCGGAGCCGGCCTTTTTCCTGTTCCTGCTGTACTTTCTTTCGATCCTCGCGCAGTGCTATTTCTTCTATGTCAGCACGGTCACGATGAACCAGATCCGGCCGTTCACGCTGATTTCATACCTCATCGACGTGGTGTTCGTGACGCTGCTCATTTTCTTCGACACGGTCGATCTGAACACGATCGAGGGCATCCGCGCCTCGGCCAGCCTGCTGCAGCAGCAAACCATCGAAGCCCGCGGCATCGAAACGAACCACAATTTTTATTTGCTGTATTTCCTGCTCGTGATGCGCGGATTCGCGCTGTTCAAGACGCTCAAGGAAACGATCTTCGTCAACCTGCTGATCTCGATCATCTACATCATCACGATGTACCTGCGCACGTATGACCCGCACAACCTGTTCACGGCGTCGTTCTCGATCAGCCTCGTCCTGATCTGGCTCGTGATCATCATGAGCTGGTTCCTGGTCATGCTGATCACGAAGCAGAAGATCGAGCTGCTCGAGGTGCACGAGCGGCTGCTGCGCTCGGAGAGCCTCGTGCGCGTGGGCGAGCTCGCGGCCGGCGTGGCGCACGAAATCAACAACCCGATCGGCATCATCGCGACGACGGCCGCCTACCTCAAGCGCAGCCTGCCTGATGACAGCGAGCACGTCGAGGACATCAAGATGATCGAGGACGAGGCGATGCGCTGCAAGGAGATCGTCCAGGAGATGCTGACGTACGCCAACCCGCGCACGCTCGGCACGACCCTGCTGCAGCCGCAGGCGATCAACGACGAAGTGCTCGATTTCGTCTTCCCGCGCAAGCGCGAGAGCCGGTTCGAAGTCGTCCGCGAGTATGGCGAGGAACTGCCGCTCATGGAGGCCGACCCGAACCTGCTCAAGCAGGCGCTGCTCAACCTTTACATGAACGCGCGCCAGGCGATCCCGGAGGAGCGCATGGGCCGCATCATCTCGCGCATCGGCGCCGACCGCCACGGCCGCACGATCACGTTCGAGATCGAGGACAACGGCGTGGGCATCGCCGCGGAGGACATCGAGCACATCTTCGAGCCGTTCTTCACGCGCAAGGCGCGCGGCACCGGCCTCGGCCTCGCCGTCACGCAGCGCATCGTCGAGAAATTCAACGGCCGCATCTCCGTCCACAACGCCGACGGCGAAGGCACGGTGTTCGCGCTCGAGTTCCCCGCCGTCAGGGCGTGAGTTTCAACGCGCGATCGTTCCGTTCATTTCTTCGGTTTCAAAATCAACTTGTCCGCCTCGTGGACTTTAAACTTTCCGTCCGCGAGCAATTCGATCGGAATCAGGATCAGATCATCGTTTTTCATTTCGTATTTAAGGATCTCCGATGACTGCGCGGACATCTGTTCATTGAATTTCACGATGGTGATCGCATTTCCAAACGGCGCTTTCCATAGCCGATAGTAATCGATCACTTTTTTGTTGTTCTTATAAACAATGCGGCCCTGGTCCGAGAGCGTCCAGGAAAAAAAACCTTCACGACCAAGCTGAATTTCCTGCGTGAACACCCCGGCCACCGTATGTTCAGGCGTTTTCCCGACATAGGTTCCTTTGATGTCATTGGGCAGAAATTGATCGGGCTTGATGTACGTCCATTCGAAATCCATCGGACCGTTCTCGAGTTCGGGCATGCGGAGGATCATTTGCTTGTCCCCGGCAGCCCGGCGAAAACCAAATTCCATGTCATCCATCCCAGGCTTGGATATCGTGATGACATCGCCCGAGACTTTATAATGGCAGTCCATAGTTACTTTCGCCGCGGTATTCATGACCTTGACTTTTTTGTCGTAGAAAATCATGGCGTCGAAAGGCGGCGGGCAATTTGCCGGCACAGTTGACTTGTTTGTGTATGCATAACGCCACTCTCCAGTGGGCGGTTTGCTTGCTGATTTTGAGACGGGCGGCTTGGTGCCGGGTCGAATAAAAGTTAATTTCGCGTTAGGATTAATATTGACGCTGATTACGAGTCTGCCCTGACTGTCAAACGTTCCGGTCCTGTCGCCCTCCGGATTCAGGAGCGAATACTTGCTCTCGTGAACAGACCATGTGCCGGTGGCGGGATCATCCTTGGACCAGGCAAACACGATTTTGTATGTGTGGTCCTTGTTGAACACAGCCTTGGTGTCCTTGCCGAATCCAACTCCGTCCCAACTGCCAATAATCGGGTCATCGGCAGCGAATGAAACACATGAGGCAATACAGAAAATCGCCAGTGCCATGGTGATGCGCGAATGAATCATGGTATTCATCCTGTACCCAAGAATTATGTTCATTACGTATGGTCTATCGTTTTCATATTCCATACATTAGATTTTTTCCGCAGCCGCAAGATCGGGCAATAATGTGCGGTAAAATTCTCCGGGATTGAAGTGCCGTTTCGCCGCGCTCGTGAATTGCCATCCCACCAAACTGATGTGATCGGCCGGTACGCTGCCGCGCCAGCCGCTCCATTTCGCCGACGCGAGCGAAACAAATCCGTCGTTCAACCCGCCCTCGAGCCTTTCCAATACCGCCGCCGGGACTTCCAGCAACCCGTGCAGCGCCTCGCGCGGCGGCGCTCCGGCCCACGAATGATAAACCACCCCGTCCACGTCGGGCGTGCGCGCATTAAATGCCGCGCACGAAGACGGCCGCAAATCGTGATGCGCCGCCGTCGAGCGCCGCAGCTCTTCCATCCACGTGCGCCGCCCAAGCTTGCCGACCAGCTTCAGAACCGGATTGATGAGGTCGCTCGTGAGATCGGCGAGCGAGCTGCCGCGGTGCGGCGTTGCCAGCGTCGTGAGAGAAACCACCCGTTCCGCCCCGCCGAGATGCGCGACGTAATGCCGGCTGTCGAGCCCCCCCAGGCTGTGCGCGATCAGATGAAGCTTTTCCTCACGCACGGTTTCCGCGATGAACCGCGCAAGCGTCGAAGCGCGTTCTTCGACCGATCCTCCCGGCGGCAGCGCCGCCGTATAAACCGCGGAAACGCCCGATTTCAAAAGGCAATCGGCGATCCCATTGAAATACTCGACCCGAAGTGGATAGCGGCGCATAAGCTCGATCCGGATTTGATCAAACCCGCCCAACCCATGAACGAGCACGATCGGAAGCCGGGGAATTGGATTTGACGTTTCCACGATTTCCATCCGAAGGAGTTCATCGCCCTCATCTATAACCGCGTTCACTCCGGCATGCAAATTTTTTAAATATTTCTCAATTTAAGGGTCGCTAAGTTTCATAAGGGTTCCTATGGGAATAGACAAATCGACGCTTTCTGGTTTAGGCTCGCGATCGACTTCGGGACTCCCGAAGCACCGAACTTCGGCCGAACCGACGCCCATGCCATCCGCCGCCGAACTCACCACACTCCTTTCCAGCGCCGATTCCGCCGAGCGCCTCCTGCTCTCATGTTTCAAGGCCGCGGAAGGTAACGGCACGACCTTCTCCATGCTTCAGAAGATGGTCAATACGCTCGCCCGTCTGACATCAATCCGCAAATCACTTGTCAACCTCACCGAAAACAAACCAAACCCCCAATCATCGGATTCACCCGATCTTTCCCAAGATTCCCATTCGTCCCATGATTCCCATTCCCCGGAAATCGCCGAGCCATCGATTCACGAAGTCCCCTCCCTGCCCGCGATGCCGTTCGACCGTATTGCCGGCGCACTCGATGACATCACCCGCGATCTAACCGACCAACTTCGCCAATCGCCACACCGTGCGACACAGACCGATGCGGTGCCGGAGACCTCGCCGGCCGGTAATTCCGCACTCCGCGCTCCGCACCCCACACTCAATTCTGATCCGCGCTCATCCGCATTCCACGATTCACGATCCACGATCCACGAACCACGATCCACGAATCACGTGTGGCTTGGATTCGCCACCCATGGACAAATCTCCTTCCCACTCTTCCGCAACCGGTTTTCATTAGCTCCACGCCACACCGTCGCTATCCATTCCCACCCTCACAGCCCTTGTAGAACATCCCCCTTTCAAGCCAACGAGCTCCACCGAGCGCGGCCGGGTATCCTTGTGCCCACCCCCCACCCGGTGAGAGCTCGTTTGCCATCTGAAGCGAGTATGGAACTGCAATCATAAGCATGGGAGGGCAAGCTGAAGCTTGAACTCCGAACTGGAATTCCATCTCCGATGCGTATGCAATGAACTGTAGTCGAGCAGGAGCGAAAAAAAGAATGGTTGTCCCTCGCTTACGCTCGGGCTACTGCATCCAAGTCGCTTCGGGCCGAAGCGACTTGCTGACAAAATGGCCGGCAAGGGCGCCGTGGCAGTTGCAAATTCGGCGGCGGAAAGGGATGCTGAACCGGCCATTATTTGAGTATGGGAGCATGTCATGACGGAGCCGTTTGTCATTTCACTGTTGGGCGAGGGCGCGGAGTCCGGGCGGCCGGCGACGCTCGTCGATGGAAAAATCCTGGTGCACACGCCGCGCGGCCTGAATCCGCTCGACCGGCTCCTCGCCGAGGCCGCCGCCGAAATCCCCGCCGAGCGCATCATGACCGTCCTCAACCCGGACGCGATCGTCGCGCTGGCCATGCGCGCGCTGCGGCCGGACGCGTCCGTCACGTTCTTCCATATCGACCTGTTTCACGTCACGCAGGCCGCGCGGCTTGCGCGGCGGCACGGCTTCACCAACCTCGATGCAACCTGCGCGCCGAACCTGCCGCGCGAAACCGAGGCGCCGCAGCTCATCCTCATGCACGTGCGCCGCGACGACGAAGCCGGCCTCACGGTTGAGATGATCCGGCAGGCCCACGCGATCCTCGCGCACGGCGGCAAGCTCATGGCCGTCATCAACAACCCGCACGACCAGTGGCTGCGGCGCCAGATCGAGCGCGCGTTCGGCGGGCTCACGATCGCCGCGCGCTCCAAGCACGGCCTTGTGTACCTCGCCAAGCGCGGCGGCGAGGCGATCGACACCGGGCACGAACAGCAGTTCATCAGGCATGTAACCGCCGCATGGGGCGGCGTCGAGCTCGAATGCGAGACCTGTTATGGTGTGTTTAATTCGGGCGGGCTCGATGAAGGCAGCCTCGCGCTGCTCGAGGTGATGGAGGAGCCCGCGGGCGGCGGCGCGATCTTCAATCCCGGCTGCAACTGGGGCGCAATGGGCCTGCTCGCCGCGAAGAAGTTCGACGCGCGGCGGCTTCTGCTCGTCGATGCCAACAGCCGTTCGGTGCAAATGGCGCGGCGCAACGGCGAGAAGAACCTGCCCGGCCGCGTCGAGGTGCGCCACGAGTTCGAGGGCGAGCACTTCCTGAACGACGAGGACTGGGGCGCGTTCGACACGGTCGTCACCAACCCGCCCTACGCCACCGAGATGCGCGTCACCGAGATGTTCGCGCGCCTCGCCCAGCGCGCGCTCAGGCGCGGCGGCCGAATGTGGATGGTCGGCAAGAACAACATCAAGATGGTCGAGCTCGTGCACGAGATCTTCGGCGACGCGCAGACGCACAACCGGAGAGGATACTTGATCGCGAGCGCGACGAAGAAGTGAATCGTGGATCGTGAATCGTGAATCGTGAAAGAATCACTGGCGAGGGCGCCGGCGCCCTCGCCGGCCATTCATTGTAGAATATCGATTACCTCTGTTCGATTCGTTCGGTGATGGCGAACTCGGCGAGTGTTTTTCGGGGCGGTTCGGGCTCGGTTTCATTGCGGATTGACAACGTGCGGGCGAGCAGGCGCAAGTGATCACGGATGATTTCCCACGTCTGGCGCGGGGTTTTTCCGTAGCCGGGCTTGCCGAGCGTGAGCGGATACTCGACGATCGACGCGCCCTTGCGCGCAAGGTCGATCAGGAGCTCGGTGTTGGCAACGTAACCGTCCGACGAAAGCGCGGCCCACGCGAGCGACTCGCGGCGATAGGCCCGGAAGAAGCAGGAATAGCAATATATATTCGATGAAACGATCAGGCGATAGACGCTGTTGATCGCCTTGCTGAGCATGCGCCGCGGCCGCATCAGCTTCGTCCACGGATGATACGGCGAGCCGGTGACCACGTCGCAGCCGGTGAGGTGCATGACGTCGATCAGGCGCAGCATCTCGGCGGGATCGTAGGTCGATGCGCCGTCGAGCGTGCAGACGATCGAGCCCGTCGCCAACGCCCGGCCGATGCGCAGCGCCTCGCCGAATCCGCGCGTCGATTGCAGGATGCGGCACCGCGCGCGATCAAGCAGCCGGCCTGCTTGCAGAAGCTGCGCGAAGGTCGTGTCGTCGCTCGAGTCGTCGATCAGGATCAGTTCGGCCTGGCCGTACAGGCGAAGCCCGTCGAGCAGCCGCGACACCCCGGCGATCGTATGCGCCACGCGGTCGGCGTTGTTCTTGAAGATGACGATGATCGATATGATCGGCGTTTGCATTGGCATGTTCCTTTAAAGTCTCGCGGAGATTCTCAGTTCAAGCGAGTCACCGTCGTCGTTCGTGTTGACATTGTAGGTGGAGTGCTTTTTGAGCCCGTATTTCTCGATGCGGCGGCGCAGCGCGCTGTAGCTGATGCCCAGCACCTTGGCGGCCTGGCGCTGGTTCCAGTGCGACTGGAGCAGGATGGACAAGACCATCTGGACTTCCTTCTTGTGCAGGAGCGAGTGCCTTGAGTCCCTAGGCTGGGCCGCCTGGCCGCCGTCGTGATTGATCGAGGCCAGGACGGACTCGGCGCTGCCGTTGAGCACGAAGCGATGGACGATCATCTCGAGCTCGCGGACGTTGCCCGGCCAGTTGTAGTGCATCATCGCCGCGAGGACGTCGTTGCTGAAGGCGGGCTTCTCGACGCCGAGCTTGCGGCTGTAGAGGTGCAGGAAATAATCGACGAGCAGCGGCAGGTCCTCCATGTGGTCGCGCAGCGGCGGCAGGTTGATCGTGAACTCGTTGATCCGGTAGAACAGGTCGGGGCGGAACTGGCCGGCGGCCATGAGCTGCTCGAGGTTGGCGTTGGTCGCGGCGAGGAAGCGCGCGTCGACGCGGATCGGGTGCTTGCCGCCGAGATGGTAGAGTTCCTTGCGCTCGATGACCTCGAGCAGCTTGACCTGCATCGTCGTCGGGATCTCGGCGATTTCGTCGAGGAACGCCGTGCCGCCGTGGGCCATCTCGATGCGTCCCGGCTTCGTGTTGCTGGCGCCCGTGAACGCGCCCGACTCGTGCCCGAACAGCTCGGACTCCATCAGCGACTCGGGGATGGCCGGGCAATTGATCGTCACCAGGTTGTTGTCGCGGTAGCGCTGCGAGTCGTGGTGAATCATGCGCGCGACGACGCCCTTGCCGACGCCGCTTTCGCCGCGGATCAGGACCGTCATGTCGGTGTCGGCGACCTCGGCGGCCAGTTCGCGAACGCGACGGATCATGGGGGCATCCCCGATCACCTCGGGCGCCGGGGCGCGGCCGATTTTGGGGATCGCCGGCGCGGGCAGCGCGGGAACGCCGCGGATCTCGACCGGCGGCCGGCTCGCGCCACCCATTTCCGGCTCGTGCAGAACGAGGGCGATGTTTTCCGCAAGGAGCTGCATGTTGAGCGGCTTGGATTGATACTTCGCGATCTGGTCGCTGATCAGCTCGATCGTCGAAAGGCGCGTCGTGCCGTCGGTCAGGACGTAAATCGAGGCGTGGGGGTGATCGCGCCTGATCGCGCGCACGGTCTCGATGCACGATTCGCCGGGGATGGCTTCAGACAGGACAATCAAGCAGTGATCGAGAGTGATCCGCCCGGACGCGCGACGATAGTTGTCGGCAACCGCCACTTCGTAACCGCCCTGATTCAGGTGCTTGACGATCATCGAGCGGATCTTCTGATCCGGCTCAATGAGAAACAGCGACGGGTTCTGCATATGGATACCCTCAACGGCCAACGAATATCGGCGATTCCGGCCTCAGCCATGCCCAATTTTTTCCACTCTGGGATGTATCATATCGCATTTCGAGAATATTACCTAAAAATGGATGCAATGCTTGGTCGATTTTGGACATGGATTGACGCGGCGGCGCGGCAAGGGCCGGTTGAGCGTTAAATCATCGATTTCCCCCGATAATTATTGGTCGGAATGGCTCGGTTTGACGAAGTCCCGAAGGCGCGCCGAATCCCGGAATTCTCCGCATGCCCATCCTAATGCCATTGAATTCAACACTTGGCGAATCGAAAGCGGGAACGCCCGGCGGGACCCATTCGCGTTGGTCCGTGGCTTGCTTATTGAGCGGAAAAACCATTCGCGCTGCGTATTGGCCGCGAGATGCATTGAATCGGCCATCATTGCCCAGGGGGGTGTACGCATCATGCCTAAGACGGAATCGGGCAAAAGATTTGTGGAGGCCGGCTTGAATCCGACGGAAAACGAGAATTGTTACGAGCCGGCCGTCACGGATGGGGAGGGTGGGACTGCCCGGGAGCCTCGGGAGTTTCTGCGTTGGCTGTTGGATTATGAAATTCGCGGCTCGGAGCGCTACCGGCGTTTTCTGTCGCTGCTGCTGATCGCGTCCAACCACGAAGGAGACGGCGGGATCGAGCGGCTGAAGGAGACGTTCCGGCGAAGCGACGAAATCATTGCGCTGGACGAGCACCGTGCGGCGGTTTTGCTGCGCGAGACCAACGTGGATGGAACGCTCCAGGCGCTCCAGCGCTATAAATCGTTTCACAACGTGATGCACCTGCGGTTCGCCGTCGTGTGCTATCCGACCGACGGCTGGAACGCGCGTTACATACTGAATTCGGCCAGCGACCGCATCGCGCGGGCGATGCACGGGCCGGCCGGCGCGGTGGTCTGCTAGGGATACAAAGGCGGCGGAATCATGAGTCCTCATCGACCAGAACAATTGCCCGATTCCGGAAGCGAGGCCGACCGGGCGCTGCTTGCGCGGAACAACCTGATGGTGCTGCGGGTCATTCCGGTCGGCGAACCGGAACAGGCGCGTGCGGCGGGGTTCGAAATGTCCCGGCGCAACCTGTTTTACGTGATCTTTCGGCATCCGGTCCGGATCGTTGCGTGCCTCGCGGCGTTTTCGATCGCGGCGGCGATTTTCGTGAGTGCGCAGCCAAACCTGTTCACGTCGGAGGCGCTGATCCGAACGCGCGGGCTGCGCAACACGGTCATGATCGATCCGGCGGCGACGGACGGGGGCTCGCTGCTCAAGAGCGGTTATGCCGACGCCGGCATGCTCAGCGCCGAGATGGACCTGATCAACAGCGACGGCATCCTGCTCAAGGTCGTGGACGGGCTCGGGCCGGAGAAGATCTTGGGCGATGAAGCCGTGAAGCCCAGGAAGGAGCGGTCCATGCTCGGGCGGGCGCGCGCGCGGGTCTATGAATTCCTCGATTTCGACACGACGCCGATGCAGCCGCGCCAGATGGCGCTGATGGATCTCAAGGATCATCTGGAGATGTGGGAATCGGGGGCGAACCGCGAGCTGCTGCACGTCTCGTTCAAGTCCGGGGACCCGGCCCGCTCGCAGCTCGTCCTGAACACGATCCTGGACGAGTATCAGAATTATCATCTGGCCAGCAACCGGACGCGCTTTTCGCCGGAATTCTTCAAGGGGCGCGCCGAGGAGACCAAGAAGCAGATCGACCAGACGGCGGCCGAGCTCGACCGGCGGCGGCGCGAACTGAGCATCATCATGCCCGACACGGAGAAGCAGTTGCTGCTGACCCAGAAAAGCAACATCGAATCGGGCATCGTCGAGGCGCAGGGGCAGTCGAGCGCCGCCCATGAAACGATCCGGGTGCTTCAGGGATTCACGAAGCGCTACGAGGACAAGACGGGGCAGAAAATGCCGCGCGCCACGAATCCGGTCGCGATGGACATGCAGCGCAAGCTGGTGGATCTCGAGACCGAGGAGGCGCGGCTGGCGAACAAATATGCCGACAACTACCCGCAACTGGTCGATCTGCGCGCGCAGATCCGCAGCCTGAAGACGGCCCTCAACGCGGCGCGGCAGGACAACCAGGTCGATGCGATGGCGATGGCGCTCGGGATGAGCGACCCGGTGTTCAACCTGACGCTGCGCATCGAGACCGCGCAGGCCGACACGGCCGCGGCGTCGTCGAAAATCAAGCTGTTCAACCAGCAGAACGCGAGCATCAACCAGAGGCTGGCGAACCTGATGACGCACGAAACGGGGCTCAAGGAACTCGAACGCAAGCTCGAGACGCTGAACCTGCAGTACCGGCAGTATCAATCGAGCCAGCACGCCGCGGAGATCGCGCAGACGCTGGACAAGGACTCGATCTCGAACGTGTCGGTGGATCAAGCGGCGACGCTCCCCTTCCTCAGCACAAAGTCGCAGCGCAAGATGCTGTCGCTGCTGGCGCTGGGTGTCTTTATGGGGCTGGCGAGCGGGCTGGGTTGGGCGTTCCTGCTCGAATACGGCAACGACACGCTGCGCACCCGCGGCGACGTCGAGAACTTCCTGGATTTACCCGTGCTGATCGCGCTTCCGGCGACCCGGCACCATCTCCCACTGATCGAGGGCAGTTAAATGTATGATCTTCAAGTTGAAAACATCCGCGAGATATCCGACCAGTACACGATCCTGAAATGCCAGGTCGAACGCCAGCTCGGCATGGATCCCGGCCGTTGTGTCACGATCGGCGTGACGAGCTGCGAACGCGGCGAGGGGGTCAGCTCGGTCGTGCTGAACCTGGCGATGGCGTTCAGCCAGAATCCGGACAATCGCGTGCTGGTTGTCGATGCCAAGCCCAACAACATCGCGCGCACGCCGATGATGAAGCGGCTTTGGAAGGCGCGCAACAAGCCCGAGGCCGAACCGACGGACACGACCGCGGTGGAACGCTCGACCGAAAACGGAAGCAAGCTGATCCGCGCCGAGGGCAATTTCGACATCATCCTCGTGCAGGGCAAATCGAACGGCGCGAGGGGCTACTTCAAGGTCGAGGCATTCCGGCTTTTCCTGGACAAGGCGCGCGAGCAATACAACCTGATTCTCGTCGATGCGCCGGCGATCAAGGAGAACAGCTTCACCCCACTGATCGCATCAAGCCTTGAGGGGCTGCTTCTCGTCATCGAAGCGGGGCGCGTGCGGCGCGCCGTGATCGAGCGCGCGGCCAAAGATCTCAGGAAAATGGGCGGCAACCTGCTCGGAGTGGTTCTCAACAAGCAGCGATTCCCGATACCGGGGTTCATCTACCGGTGGATCTGAGGGGAATGATGAATGATGAATGATGAATGATGAAAAACGGATATGTGGAGATTTGATTACGGTTACGAATGCGAGCACATGATAGATGTTCATGAATGCGAGCGATAGACCATGGATGGGCGTGAACAACAAGCCAATTTGAATGGCGCGGGATGGCTGCATCGAATGTTCTTCCGCGAGAACGGGGGGCGGGTTTGTACGAGCCGCCAGTTTCGCGAAGCGCTCGACCGCGAGATGCTGCGCGCCGAGCGTTATAACGCGATTCTGACGCTGATGCTGATCGACGTGCGCGGCGGGGACCTGTCGGCGCGCGACCGCAAGGAGGCGATCCGGAGCCTTCAGCCGATCGCCGCCGCGGTGACGCGCCGCATCGACCAGATCGGCTGGTATGACGACGGCGGCGACTCACGGCTCGGCCTGATCCTGCCGAACACGCAACCGAGCGACACCGTTCGCATGCGGGGCGAGATCCTGAAGCGGTTCGAGGAACTGATCAACCTGCGCGGCAACGGGCGGCTTGGCCAGGTTCAACTCGTGATCGAAATTTATGGCTACCCCGTCGATGGCCGCACCGACGAGACGCCGGACAATCACCGCCAGCTTCTCCTGTTCGAGGACGACGATCTCCTCAATCCCAACAAGGACGGCGAACCGGCCGAGACGCTGGCCGGGCACAGCAGTTACCCGGCGCTGGCGCGGCTGCACCTGGGAGGCTGGCGATCGGTTCCGCTCTGGAAACGCGTGATGGACATCGTCGGCGGCGGGCTGATCCTCGTCGCGATCTCGCCGCTGTTCATCGCGATCGCGGCGGCGGTCAAGCTGACGTCGCGCGGGCCTGTTTTTTACAAGCAGGAGCGGATCGGCCGCCGCGGGCGCGTGTTCAAGATGTGGAAATTCCGCAGCATGGCGGCCGATGACCGCGTGAACAAGGCGGCGCACGAGGAGTATCTCAAACAACTCCTGAACCGCTCGGCCAACGGCATCAGGGGCGAGATGCCGATGCAGAAACTCGGCGCGCTCGACCGGCGCGTGACGAAAATCGGCAAGCTGCTGCGCGTGTCGAGCCTCGACGAACTGCCGCAGTTGATCAACGTCATGCGCGGCGAGATGAGCCTCGTGGGGCCGCGCCCATGCCTGCCGTACGAGGCCCGCTGCTACCCGGCGTGGTGCTACCGCCGGTTCGACGCCATGCCGGGGCTGACCGGGATCTGGCAGATCAGCGGCAAAAACCGCACGACGTTCAAGCAGATGGTGCGCATGGACATCGATTACGCGCGGCGCATGAGCCCGCTGCGCGACCTGTGGATTTTGCTCATGACCGGCCCGACGATCGCGGCCGACGTGTGGCGCGCCGTGCGGGAGAAATACGGGATGAGTGCGGAGTGCGGAATGCGGAGTGCGGAGTGAATGCGGAATGCGGAATGCGGAATGTGAAACCAAACGATCGGGATTCGATTACGATTACGATTACGAGCACGAGCACGAGCACGAGCACGAGCACGATGAATTCCCACGGAATTTCGAGGGAGCACACTTTTGGACATGAGGCGCGATGGTGGGCAGGGGTGATTTGAAGAGAATGCGACAAGGGGGACAACATGGCTGGCAACAGGCTACGCGTTGGCGTTGTCGGGTGCGGCTACTGGGGACCGAACCTGATCCGCAATTTCAGCAACCTCACGGAGGAATGCGAGGTGACGATGGTGTGCGATCAGGACACCCTGAGGCTGAACCACGTGAAAAGGCTGTATCCATGGGTGCAAACCACGACCGAGTTCAACGACGTCGTCGGCTCGGATCAAATCGATATTGTTGTCATCGTCACGCCGGTCTCGACGCACTACGACATGGCGCGCCGAAGCCTTGAAGCCGGCAAGCACACGCTCGTCGAAAAACCGATGGCGCGCTCGACGGAGGAATGCGACCGGCTGATCCGGCTGGCCGAGGCCAAGGGGCTCGTCCTGATGGTCGATCACACGTTCATTTACTCGAGCCCGGTGCGTTACGCGCGCGAACTGATCGAGCAGGGAGCGCTGGGGAAGGTGCAATACATCAGCTCGCGGCGGCTCAACCTGGGGCTGTTCCAGAAGGACATCAACGTGGCGTGGGACCTGGCTCCGCACGACCTGTCGATCATCATGTTTCTGCTCGACGCCGAGCCGGCCGGGGTGAACTGCCAGGGTTCGTGCCACCTGAACGGCCAGGAGGACGTGATCAACATGTCGATCACATTCTCGAACGGGTCGTTCGCCACGATCCACAACAGCTGGCTCGACCCGAACAAAATCCGCGAGATGACGATCGTCGGCAGCAAGAAGATGGTTTGCTACGACGACACGCAGCCGAACGAGAAAATCAGGATTTACGACAAGCGCGTCGAGGCGCCGCCGCATTACGACACGTATGCGGAGTTCCATTTCTCGTATCACTACGGCGACGTTGTGACGCCCTACATTCACCAGGCCGAACCGCTCAAGGTCGAATGCCAGCACCTGATCGAGTGCATTCGCGACGGGAAAACGCCGCTGACGGGCGGGCGCGACGGCATGAAGGTCGTCCAGATCCTCGAGGCGGCCTCGCTGTCACTGAGGCACAACGGCGGCCACGTGCTGATCGATCCTGCGGGCAACCACATGCTGGAAAGGGCGGGCCATGCGCTGCATGCCGCCTGAACCTTGGAGCGAGTGACAAAAGTCTTGCGGCAATCGCCGTAATCGAGACGGGGCTCGGTTTCGGAGTTCGTTTGTGATTCGATTACGAGCACGAGCACGAGCACGAACCAATAACTTTCGTCAAGCGCTCTAAATGCCCCGCCTTCAAGGCGGGTTGCACGGGCGGCATTGGGATTAAAAACCGCTCCGGTCGCTTGCCGCGGCCGGAGCGGTTTTGCGGGATGGGACGGATCGGCCGCGATTACATGCCGGCCAAATCCGCATAGAACGAATACTGCCACGTCCCGGTTCCGCTGACGGCCGGGAAGGTCGATGGAAGCGCCGCGTACGACCAGCCGCTGCAATACGCATGCACGCCGCCGCTGGACTGGGCCGCGAGGACAAGCGAATTGCTGCTCGCCTCCATGCAGAGCCAGTAGTAACCGGGCTGAAGCGTGACGTCCGGGGTCGTGACCGCGGCGCTGTTCCAGCCGGCAACCGTCGTGAAGTCATTGGTCGAGGCCAGCAACGCGCCGGGCTTGCCGGAGGCGTCCGAATACAAGCCGAGGCGCATGTTGCCGCCGGCCGTCTTCGCGTAAATGTTCAGGTCGTTCAGAACGCCGGCCTGCGCAAGCGATACGCGGTACGCGACGAGGTAGCCGGCCATGTTGTAATCAGCGTCGCCAAGCACGCTCGTGTTGCCAAGGCTGATGGGGGTCGCCACCGGCGTCGGGGTCGGCGTGGGAGTCGGCGTCACGGCGCCGGAGGCGTCCAGCGTCGCATAGATCGAGAAGTTCCACGAGCCCGAGCCGCTGATCGCCGGAAAGGACGCGGGGAACACCTGATAAGTCCATTTGTTGGCATAAGCGTAAACGCCGCCGGAATTCGTGGCCGCGATCGCGACCGTGTCGTTATCGGTCTCGAATGCCAGCCAGTAAGCGCCCGGTTGAAGCGTCAGGGTCTGGTCCGTCACCGGGGCGGTGTTCCAGCCGGCCTGCGTCGCGAAGCTGCCGGTTTGCGCAACCAGCGCGCCCGGCTTGCCGGCGTTGTCGGAGTAAGCCGCAAGCCGCATGTTGCCGCCGGCCGTCTTGATATAGACGCTCATCTCCTTGAGCGTTGCCGCCTGCGACAGGATCGCTTTGCTCGCCAGCACGTACGTCCTGTTCTTGGAGTCGCTCTTGGCAAGCACCGTGCTGACGCCCATCGTCACGCTGGTGGTCGGGATCGGCGTAACCGTGGGTGTCGGTGTGGGCGTGGGTGTCGCGGTCGGTGTCGGTGTCGGAGTTGCAGTCGGTGTGGGCGTGGGTGTCGCGGTCGGTGTCGGCGTCGGAGTTGCAGTCGGCGTGGGCGTGGGTGTCGCGGTCGGCGTCGGTGTCGGAGTTGCAGTCGGCGTGGGCGTTGGAGTTGGCGTTGGCGTTACCGCCGAGGCGAGCGTTGCGTAGAACGAGTAGTCCCAGGAACCGGTGCCGTTGAGCGCCGGGAACGAGGGAGGCAGGGCTTGATACGTCCAGCTGCCCTTGTAGGCGTGGTTCCCGCCGGTCGAGTTGGCCGCGATGATCAGCGCGTCGCTGTCGGTTTCGAACGCGAGCCAATACGTGCCGGCCGACAGCGCGGTGGAACTCGTGACCGCGATCGAGTTCCACCCCGCGACCGGGGTGAATGCGTTCGTTGCCGCCTTGAGCGAGCCCGGCGAACCGGCGCCGTTGTCGCCGTAAATGCCAAGCCGCATCGAGCCGGCGGCAGTCTTGACGTTGATATTGAGCGCCGTGACCGTCGCCGCCGATCCAAGACTGACCTTGTAGGCGACAAGATATTTGCTGCACCCCGCGTCTGTCCCCGAGAGGATCGAGGTCGTGCCGAGCGTCGTCCCGGCGCCCGGGGTCGGCGTTGCGGTCGGGGTCGGGGTCGCGACGGGCGTGGCTGTTGGCGTCGCGGTGGGCGCCGGAGTCGGCGTGGGCGTCGAGCCGGAGCCGCTCACGTATTCGAGCGCGCCAACATCCCACGCGCCATCGGCGCCGCGGACGTTGCCCGCCATGTCGATGGCATCCAGTCCGCTCAATACGCGGCCGGTGTTGATCGGCTTCGTCCCGCTCATGTTCGGGTTGAGCCGAATGTCCGCGGCCGCCCAGTCGATGAACGGGTTGGACGAGCCCATCATGTCGCCCGAGCCGAGGCTGACCGATGCGCCGTTGTTGGGGAAATACCAATTGTTGCCCCACTGGGTGGCGGTGATGCCGACGCCGGTCGGGCCGCCCTGCGGATTCTTGCCAAGCTGATACCACAGGTTGTTATAGACCTGATTGTCCGAGCCCGGGAGCGAGAACGAGGCGAACCAGCCGCGAACGCCGCAGACCGTGTTGTTATAGACGCGCCAGCCGACGGCGGTGTTGCCGTTGATCACCGCGATGACGCCGTCGCCGATGCCCCAGCCGGGCCATCCGCTGTCGGGATCGTGCTCGAAGAGGTTGCCGTAGATCTTCCAGTTGTTGTGGGCCATCCCGCCGACCGATGACAGGACGGTGATCATGGCCGTGTTCATGATATCGACGAACTTGTTGTTGCGGATCGTCACATTCTGGCTCGCCGTGTCGCTCCAGCCTTCGCAGTGATAGCCGTCGTACGTCGGGTAGTTCGGGCCGAGCCAGCATTTCTCGACGAGCATGGTGTCGCAGCCGCGAGTGAGGATTGGGACGGCCGAGTTGCGGATCAGGCAGCTCGACATCGTGAAGTTGTTCGCGCCGGGATAGATGTTGATGCCGCGGCCGGTGACCTGGCCGAAGCCCAGGCCGGGGCCCGTCATGCCGATGTTCCTGATCGTGACGCTGTTGACGATGCTGTTGACGAAAATCGATCCGACGAGGTCGTTGGACGCCGGGGCGGCGGAAGCGTTGATCCGGAAGCCGTAGGCGTCGATGTCTTGCCAGTTGGCCTCGTTGCGCACCGCGCCGTCGATCAGGTAGTAACCCTTGTTGATGGTGAACCCATTTGAGAAGACCGCCTGGCCGGCGTAGGCCGCCTGCCAGCCGGTGTCGGTGCCGTGGTCGGCGGCTGTGGCCTTCTTGACCGTGATCGGCGTCGAACCGCTCTCGGCATCGTTGAATTCGTGGCTGCCGTAGCTGCCGGCCGCGATGTAATAGACCGATCCGCGCTGAAGCGTGGATGGAAGCGA